>JAPKZG010000096.1 GCA_026393895.1 Candidatus Aminicenantota bacterium | reverse complement strand
GGAATGGTCGAACCCGCTGGGGACGACGGTGACGGTGTTTTTCGGAAATCGGCTCTTGACCTGGACCAGATCGCGGAACTCCGGATGGCCGTCCAGGAATTTCGAAAGGTCCCCTTCCCCGTAAAGGACCAGCTCGCTCAGGACCCGGGCGATGGCCTGATACAGCCGGGTTTCAACCCGGGCGGCCGCCTTAACCGATGCGTCCTCGCGCTTCTTGAACGCCAGGGCCTGATCTTTGCGCGCCTCGATTTTCGCGGAAAAGTCCGGCGGGAGAATGATCAGGCGGTTGTATTCGGCCGGTTCGCTTTCCGTCATTTTCAATTCGATGCCGGGTGATTTTATTTTCTCGAGAAAATACGCGCCCCAGCGGCCCTGGTCCTGATTGACGACGGTCAACTCGGCCGTGGGCGGGGCGTTGTCGCTCGCTTTAAAAAGCAAGCCGAAGAGCACGATGAAAAGAACCGGAAAGGCCAGCGTCCAGAAAAAGAACGCCTTGTCCTTGACCATGATCCGCACGTCGTTTCGGGCGATATGAAAAATTCGTTTCAGGCGTCTCATGGTTTACACCGTGGCGCGGCGGCGGAGCGCCGGGACGGCCAGGGCAAGGAGGACCAGGCCGCTTATGGCCAGGACCAGGAGCGAAACCGTCGGGAAGCGGCCGTCGCGCACGAGCGCGGCCCCGTCGATGAACCACCGGTTGGGCGTGACGATGCCGACCATTCGGAACGCCTTCGGCATCGCCTCCGGGTTCATCATCGAGCCGCCGAACAAACTGAAAGCCAGGATGATCGGCGCGCTGAGGGCGCCGGCCTGATTGCGGTTTTTGACCAGCGCGTTCATCAGGGCGAAGAAGGCAGCCGTCCAGAAAGCCCCGGCAGCGCCGAGGAGAAGGAAATAACCGAAGGGGCCCCAATGCACGCGGAAAACCACGGTCCCGAAGGCGACCATGGCCAAAAGGATCACGATTCCCATCAACCAGCCGCCCAGGATGCGGGCACCGATGAGTTCCGACGACCGGAGCGGCGTCGTCAGCATCCGGCGGAGCTTGCCGTCCTCGCGCTCGGAGATCATGTCGCGCATGATCGTTTGAACGATGAACAGCAGGAACATGATCGCCATGCCCGGCAGGATGATGGAGAAAATATCGGTTTGGGAGAGGACCGCCTTGGCCCCGGCGGCCTTGGTTTTCTCCTCCTTGAGACGAAGCAGGAGCGGGTTCAGGTATTTTTCGGCGGCGACGACTTTCTTTTGGGCTTTGCCGAACTCCGGTCCCAGGACTTCCCAGGGAAAAGCGTCGACCGGGCCGTCGAGCATGAGCCGGATTCCGCGGGCTTCCGGCTCGAAGGCCTGGACCGCGCCCGAAAGCATCACGGCCATGGTGTTCATGAATTCCTCGACGACATCGGGCAGGAACTGCTCGGCCGGATTCTTGACCACTTCGATCGTAACCGGCTTGATTTCCAGCAGGTCGAGGGTGAAGCGTTCCGGGATGACGACCATGGCCGAGGCCTTTCCCTTCTCCATGCGTTTCCGGCCCTCGGCCTCGTCGGCCACCGTCACCTGGAACATTTTCTTCATCTGGTCGGCGTCGAACGCGCCCAAAAACAAGCGCGAGGCCAGGCCCTTGTCATGGTCGACGAGGACGACCTGGATGGGCGGCAGCGTGTTTTCGTCCTCGCCCGGGCCGAAAATAATGCCGATCAGCCCGGTCATCGCCAGGGGAATGATGATGTAGATGACGATCGCCAGCGGCGCCTTAAGGTGGCGACGCACGTCGTTTTTAAGGATCAGAAACAGCCGGCGCATCGGTCAATCCCTCAAACTGCGGCCGGTCAGTTTCAGAAACACCGTTTCCAAACTGGGCGACTTGATCTTGAGGTCGGTCACGGCCAGCTTGCGCCGGAACAGGCGATCCATGACCTTGGGAATCTGTTCGGTGTCGGAGACAGCCAGCGCGGCCAGCCCGTCGGCCACCGACAACAGCTCGATGCCGTTTCCGGCGAGATCCTGGAGCGCTTCGGAAAACGGAGCGGCGGCGAAATCGCCGGTGATCTCGACGATGTCCTTTTCGCCGACGAGCCGGATCAATTCCTCCAAAGTCCCCTGGGCCAGAATGCGGCCGTGGTCCATGATGGCGATGCGGGAGCAGGTGTTTTCCACTTCGGCCAATTGGTGGGTGGTGAAAATGACGGCCGTGCCGGCGGCGCCGACCTTGCGGATGAGGTCGAGGATGCTGACCTTGGCCTGGACGTCGATGCCGACGGTCGGCTCATCGAGCAGGAGCAGGTCGGGCCGGTGGAGCAGGCCGATGGCCGTGTTGAGGCGGCGCTTCATCCCGCCGGAGAAATTCTTAACCGGTTCTTTTATTCGGCCGGATAACTCCACCATTTCGAGGATTTCCGTCGCCCGGCTTTTCAACTCGGCCCGCGGGACGTCGTAAAGGCCGCCCCAGAAAAGGAGGTTGTCCATGGCGTTCAGCTCTTCATAAAATGCCATGTCCTGGGGGACGATCCCCATGCGGTTTTTCAGACTCCGGTCGGCGAACAGGTCGCGGCCTAGAAAGGAAACGCTTCCGGTGAAATCACGCAGCGTTCCCGCCAGAATCGAAATCAGGGTGGTTTTGCCGGCGCCGTTCGGCCCGAGCAGGCCTAAGACCTCGCCTTTTTTGAGGTCCAGCGAGAAACGATCGAGGGCCAGAATGTCGCCGTACGATTTGGTCAAGTTCTTGATTTCAAGCATGTTTCTCCCTACCATCGGGGCATGATATTATACAATACGATTCGGGGGGACGAAAGGTTGTCGGGCGATCATTCGCAGAAGATGCGGACCTTGTCTTTGCCCTCGACTTCGACCGTCATGTCGTCGAGATTCGAGACGATCTCCTCCAGGTCCTGGGGCGTGATCTTGGCCAGGTCGATGTTCAGGCCTTTTTCCCTGAACGCTTCGTTGACCTTGCCCTGCGCCTCCCGGGGGATGAAGGCGGCGAACTTGAGCCCGGCCCGGATGAGCTTGAAGGGGACGCGGATGTTCACCTTGTCGTTGCTCTCGCTCCCGGGACCGGGCTCGACCAGCACGCGTAAATATTTCCAAGAGCGTTTTCCGCCCGCGGCCGTCCCGCCTTCCTCGGACGATTCGCCGATCGCGGCCAGGAGCTTGTCGGTCTCATCGACCGTGATCTTTCCCTGGGCCAGCATGTCCAGCACTTTGCGTTTTTCTTCGTTCATCGGAATCCTCCTTTTATCCTTTCATCCGCTTGAGTGCTTCGGCCACGTCGATTTCGCCGCGCTCGAGCTGGTCGAGGACATCCCGCTTGGCCGAGGGGGGATTGACGTCGACGAAGGGCAGGAGCGCGGCGATCGTGTTCAGGCGATTTTTTACCGTCGGATAGCTGATCCCGAACTGGGCTTCCATCTCCTTGATCGAGCCGTGGCTGCGGACGAAGGCCGTGATGAAAAGGAGATCTTCGGCCTTCAGGGCGGCCAGAGGCGGCAGTTCGAAGCTCCCTTCGACGGCGATATCCTTGTCTTTCAGGCGGATCCTTTCGATAGTGAACGGGGCTCCCTGGGTCAATTTGATCAATTCGTTCCAATCTTGTGTCATTTGAATCCTCAATTAATTCATTTTACGGATACGATATACAATTAATATTAATAATTGTCAAATGTTTTTATAAATATTATTAATATTAATATTAATTTTATTAATTTATATCTCTATTTTTATAAAATCAATGATTTATTTTTCGCCGTCAAATCGCCTTCGTTTACTTAAGAACTGTCATTTAGTACCATAGGAATATGCGGATCGACCAAACGCTCCCCTCCTGGAGGAACCGCCAATTGAACGCTTGAGAAGGAGTCTCATCCATGGCCGAAAAACCTATTAACCGTTTTGGATTGATGCTTGCGGTGATAATGACCGTTGTTCTCGGAGCTTCCGCGGCAACCGCAGCCCGACGGCAACAAACTCCACCGCTTATAACCACTCCCCCGCCGCAGTCCGCGACCGCCTGGCTGGACGAACTCAACCTTCCGCCGAAACAACTCGCTGAATACCTGGACCTTCATCAAAAAATCAAGGATCTGAAGGCGCGGATGCTGGAAGTCCGGCGCGAAGGGATGGTCGAACAATACAAAAAAGACATCGAGGCGAAAAAAACCGACGACGCCTTGATTGAAAAACTGAGCCGCGATGCCGGCCTGAATTTCGCCAAGGTGTCCTACCCGAGCCCGGTCGACGGGCTCGTGATCCCGGCCTATCTCTTCCGCCCGGTTTCACCGCGCGGACCGAAAGCCCACCCGGCTCTTCTTTGGGTTCACGGAGGGGTCCATTCGAGCTTTGCCTCGGGGGCCGTCCCGTTCATTCACGAGGCCGTCGACCGGGGCTACGTCGTCATCGCTCCGGATTACCGCGGCAGCACGGGCTACGGCGCGGAGTTTTTCGAGGCCATCGATTACGGCGGATACGAGATCGACGATTCGATGGCCGCGGCCGATTATCTCAAAGCCAACGTCCCCGAAGTCGACCCGGACCGGATCGGGATGATCGGCTGGAGCCACGGCGGTTTCATCACCCTGCATTCCCTGATCCGTGACCAGGGCAAGGTTCTCAAGTGCGGTTATGCCGGCGTGCCCGTCACTAACCTCGTCTTTCGCCTCTCTTACAAGGGGCCGTCCTATGAAGAGGATTTCGTCGTTCAGAAACGGATCGGCGGCGACGTCCCCGAAAAACGGGACATCTACATCGAACGCTCGCCGGTCTATCACGTCGACAAAATCAAGGTCCCGGTCCGGGTTCACGTCGCGACCAACGACCAGGACGTCGATTTCGTCGAGGACCAGATGATGATCCATGCCCTTAAATACCACCTCCCCCGCCTGGCCGAAACGAAAATTTTTGTCGATCCGCCGGGAGGACACGGTTTCGAGCGGTTGGTCAACGAGGAAAAAACCGCTCCGCAAAACACCCCCGCCCAGCGCGACGCCTGGAACCTGATTTGGGCCTTTTTAGAGGAGCATCTCCAGCCGTACCGGTGAGCTTTTCTTGACAGTTTTTCCGCGCCTCCGGAGCGGGGTATTATTGGGCGAAAACGCGCCCGTTGCGGGCGGGAATCGTCGTCAGGATCTGACCGTATCCCGCCCGGCGCGAGGATCCGCAACCCGCTTCATCCAGCCCAAAGGAATTTTCGAGGCAAAGAGGATGAAATAAAGAGCCGGCCCCATTTGAAATCACGGTTTCTTCATATGAGTTATTCGGTCTTTATGTTTCCGTGCCCGCTCCCAATACATCCATGTATCGGACATAAAGGAATAACCGGCCCCGCTTCTTTCCGGTGATCTCTTTGATGATACCGGCTTTTTGGAGCGATTCAATCGCCCTTGTCACGGCGGGGACCGAAAGATTGCATTCTCGGCTGAGAGAGGGGATCGACTCGAGGGGACGTCGTTGCAGGGCTTGATGAAGGCGAAGCGCCGACGAAGACATCCGGCCCAGCGACTCGAGCTTCCGCCGGTCTTCGGCGCCGATCGCCGCCAAACGGCCGGCGGCCGCCGAGGCTTCCTTCGAGATCTCATAAACGCCTTCGGTAAAAAAGCGAAGCCAAGCCTCCCAATCTCCCTCCAAACGGGTCTTGGTCAACAGGTCGAAATACTCCGTCCGTCGTCTTCTGAAGTAAAGGCTCATATAGAGAAGCGGCTCTTTAAGGATTCCATCCCGACACAGGATCATAGGAATTAAGAGACGTCCGACCCGTCCATTCCCATCGAGAAAGGGATGGATCGATTCGAATTGGACATGAGCGAGTGCCGCCTTGATCAGAGTCGGCGATTTATCGGGAATATCATTCAGGAATTTTTCCAAAGAGGACATCAAATCAGGCACGAGATCTTCCGGCGGAGGGACATAGAATGCGTTCCCCGGCTTCGTTCCGCCTATCCAGTTCTGGGACCGCCTGAATTCTCCTGGTTCCTTCTCGGACCCTCGGCCGCGTCTAAGAAGGATTTCATGGACCTCGCGAATGAGCCTGTTCGAAAGCGGCAGGTCTCTTAGCCGGGCCAACCCATAAGTGAGAGCGCGGACATAGTTCGAGACCTCAACGACATCATCGAGCGGGATTCCGGGAAATTCTTCCAATTCGAAGAGAAGAAGGTCGGATAAAGAAGATTGTGTTCCTTCAATTTGGGAAGACAGCACGGCTTCTTTGCGGACATATGAATAAAGAAACAGCGATAGATCGGGGAGCAACGCCGCAACGCCATCCAACCTTCCCAGCTCGATTAACGCCGCATCAAGCCGGTCTCTGAGCTCAGAATCGATGTTTAGAGTAGGCCGGGGAGCAAGAGGGAAAGGAATGAATGAGCGGACTTCCTCCCCACCTGATTTTTTAATCTTGAACTCGCCGGTTAATCCGCGATACATTGGTCGCCTCTTGATAACGCAACGTTATTAATATCATTTCTTATTAACGTTTTCAAGATCAATCGTTAATTACCTATCGAAAACTACAAATCGGTTCGGCATGTTCGACGGCCGGAACCGGATCCGTCCTAATTCGCCATTTTGATTCCGGCAAGCTTTACGGCGATGCGAACATCCTCCACGCCTCTAATCTCCATCCGAATACCTCGGCCTTTGCCTTGAGTTCTTTCTTAATTCGATCGAGGGCATAGTCGCAGGTGTCGTATCCCGAAAGAAAGGATCAGCCGGGTATTTTGCCTTTGCGTGTGAGATATCGAACCGGCGATTGGTTTCCCAACGCCGATGTCGACGAACGTGATTATAATACCGGATCCGCTGATCGACAACTTTTTTTAGCGCCGATTCGCTAATTTGAACCAGGCCTCCTCATGACGGCAATCTCGAAAGAAGTCAGCTCTGTACCCGCACGCTTGACACCGTTCAACCACCGAACTAGCATGGCCGACGGAGGAGATGCCATGGCCGATTATTACGCGGAAAGGCTTTCCGCCGAGCGGCTCCGGCGATGTTATGAAATCGCTCCGCCGCGGGTTCGCCGGTACCTTCAGGCGGAAATCGATCATGCGCTCACGAAGATCCGGCCCGGCGATGCGGTCCTCGAATTGGGTTGCGGGTACGGCCGGATCATGGCGGGACTGGCCGGGAAAGCCGGGCGGATCGTCGGAATCGACACATCCCGGGCGAGTCTCGCGGCAGGCCGCGAGCGTCTCGCTTCATTTTCCAATTGCCTTCTGATCCAGGCGGATGCGGTCCGGCTTCCATTTCCCGGCCGGAGTTTCGACGCGGTCCTTTGTCTTCAAAACGGCATATCCGCGTTTCATGTCGATCCGGAACGCTTGATCGAAGAAAGCCTGAATGTGACGAAACCGGGAGGAACCGTATTGTTTTCAAGTTATTCCGATCGGTTTTGGGCACACCGCCTGGCCTGGTTCGAACTTCAAGCGGCCGAAGGACTTGTCGGAGAAATCGATCATGAAAAAACCGGAGCTGGGCGGATTGTTTGCAAGGATGGATTCACGGCCATGACATTCGGGCCGGAGGATTTCCGCCGGCTGACCGCCTCAGTCGCGGCCGAAACGGAGATTTATGACATCGACGATTCCAGCATCTTTTGCGAAATCGTCAAAAGCGGGGTCAAGGCTTAACATTGAACCGATGTTAGTTAACTTCTTCACGCAATCGCGTAAACACTCCGCCCGGCACCATAATAAGCATCATATATATGCTGATAAACGGCTGTCGACTTCTGCTCGAATATTTCCGGCGTATAAACCTTCGGCAATCCATCATCGAGAAGTTTCTCTATCGTTACCCGAACTTCAGCCCTGGCCTGTTGTCGTTTTCGCCAATCAAGAACCAGTTTGCTCGCTTTCAGTGTAGCTAACATTTCCTTAGCCGTTGCCTTGACCTTTTTCCGGTCGGCTTCGCTCATGGCAATTTTCGGTTTCGTCAAGATATCGAATACCGCCAATTCTTCTTCACTCAGCTGCTCACTTACCCCCCGCTTTTCCTCTTCGTTCAAGCTTTTGGCGAAGTCCGTGAGCTTTTTGAACAATTCTTCAACATTCAGGCTCCCGGCGTTGTATTCATCAATCATCGCTTGGAATTTTTCCAAATAATCGATGCGCGTTCGGTTATATCGAATCATGGACATAATCTTCCGCGCCAACGTTCCCTTGAGCTTTTCGTTCATCGTGCATTTATGCCCGATTTTGAATTGCTCGGCCAGTTTCTCAAAGTCGATTTTGCTCAGGTCGACCCAAGGCTCTTCGCCAAAAGGTGCCTTAGGATCGCGGATCGCATAGCCTTCCATCGCGACAGAACGGTCGAGTAGCCCCTCAACCTGTTGCATGGCAAGAGAAATATCCGCGGGGGGCGTCAGCGAGCGGATTTTTTCCGCAATAACCATTATCGGCATCACATCGTTTGCGAACGCCCGAGCGCCCCGATCCGGCAATACGGCTTTATAGAGCCGATTCACATTGTTGGCGAGGTCAAGATACCGGCGCTTAATTTCCTCGGAAGCCACCAGCGCTTCCACCGCATCGTCAAGAAGGCCGACGCGAGTAAATCCCTTAGAGATCAGAATAACCGCAAGATTCACTCCCTGCTCCCGACACAAGTTTTGGGTATCCTCTATCTCCTTTTGTAACACCGCCACGAGTGCGGATTTGTCCTCCACCGGCTTATCGCCGCCCCGGCCGGCGCCGTAAATCGCCAGCGCCTGCTCGAGATTCCGGAACACTCCGGCATAGTCCACGATAAGGCCGCTGACTTTATCCGGGAACACCCGGTTCGCCCTGGCAATCGTTTGCATCAACGTGTGATTGCGCATCGGCTTGTCGAGGTAGAGGGTCGAACAGATCGGAACATCAAAGCCGGTCATCCACATGGCGCAGACAAAGACCAAACGGAACCGATCATCGGGGTCCTTAAACTTAGTTTCTAAATCCTCTTCCAGCATGCGCTTGCGATGTGGCCGGATATCCAGTCCTTTTTCTCTCAACTCCGCGATCTCGTTCTGCTCTTGAGAGATAACGACCGCCATATCGGTTTCTTTCATCCGGGCGATTTGTTCTTCTATTTCCTTCCGCCGAACAACGGATGCCCCGGCAAGTTCCGCATCCAAAGCTGATATCTTCTCACTCCAATGTCTCTTTACCTTGTCGTACATCCGGACAGCCGTGGCTTTGTCAATGCACACCATCATGGCCTTGCCCTGAAAGCCCCGTCCGGTAAAATGCTCGACCAGGTCCTTGGCCACCGCCTCCAAGCGATCATCGCGGGTAATCAAGTGGTATTCGCGGGCGAACTCCCGTTCCAGTCTTTTCTCTTGCGCCTCGTCCAGCTCCGCTTCTTCCAGCACGCGCTCCATGTCCTCATTCAGGTCTTTATTGATCAACTGGAGTTCGGGAATCCGGTTCTCGTAGTAGAGCGGTACCGTTGCACCGTCCGCGACCGACTGCTGAAAGTCATAGACGCTGATATAGTCGCCGAACACTTGCCGGGTTTTTTCCTCGCCCACGATCAAGAGAGTCCCGGTAAACGCAAGAAATCCGGCGTTGGGCAAGGCCGTGCGCATATTCAGCGCCAGCGTGTCGTATTGGCTGCGGTGTGCTTCGTCGGTAATGACGATGATGTCATTTCGAGGTGACACTTCTTCCGGTTCTCGAAATTTGTGGATCAAAGTAAAGATATATCGGTGGTCTTCGGTCAACAATTGCCGAAGATGCTTGCTGCTCTCCGCCTGAGCATGACCTTCAGTGACCACGCCGGCCGAAGCGAAGTTCTTGTAGATCTGCCTGTCCAGTTCCTGTCGATCTGTGACGACAACAAAAGTCCAGTTCCCCGGAATCTTGCGAAGAACCTTCTGAGCAAAAAACATCATCGAAACGCTCTTACCGCTCCCCTGAGTATGCCAAAAGACACCCAGCTTTCCGGACCGCTGCCGAATATCGGCCAACGCCTCCAACGCATTATTCACGCCTAAATACTGATGGTTTTTAGCGAGTAATTTAATCAGTCCACCGGATGCTTCCTGGAAAAGGCAAAAGTTCTCCACCAGGTCCAACAAACGCGTTGGTTCGCAGACTCCGCGAAGAATGGTCTCCAGCGATACTTGGCCCGCCTCGTCCTCTCTGCCGACTCTTTTCCACTCTGTAAAATGTTCCCATCCGGCCGTTATGCTGCCCACGCGGCTTTGACTGCCGTTGGAAAGAATAATCAAGGCATTGGGCCAGAAAAGCTGCGGTATAGTGTCTTTGTAGTCACGTAAATTACCGGTGAAGGCGGTCTCCAACCGGCGATGAACCGCTTTTAGTTCCACCAAAACCAGCGGCAGGCCATTAACAAAACCTACAAGATCCACGCGCCGGGTGTGCATTTCGCCTGTAACCCAGAACTGGGAGCAAAGCAGAAAGTCATTGTTGGCGGGATTGTCCCAATCTACGATCCGCACTACTTCTACCGTCTCTCCGTCGCCCTCAGGATCAGGGATACGAATACGAACACCGTTTTTAAGCAGGTGATAAATTTCGCGATTCGCGGCTGCCATGCTCATTCGCGAGCGATCTCGAGTCAATTCTTCGATTACCTGGTCAATAACCTCGGATTTCGCTTCTGGATTTAATCGCTGGATGGCTGGATGCAAGCGGGATTTGAGAATGACTTCTGCCTTGTTCTCGCGTCCCAATGTGCTCGGGCCATGATCAAACTCATGATAGGCATTGACCGTCTTCCAGCCAATCTTCGCAAGCAGGGCGATGGCCGGTCGTTCGATCAAAGCATCTTCGGTATAGCCGGCAGGGGTCATGATTTCGATTCCTTTGCGGTTTTTTCAAGAAAACTGCGTCCGGCTACGGTGATTCGGTATCGCTGTTTCGGGCTTTGCGGTTTGTCAGGGATGGTCCGTTCCAAGAGATCCGCAGAAAGAAGGACTTCGAGGTATTGCTTACGAAAGTGCTCCCGGTCCTTAATTTCCGCTGCAATCTGCAATTCTTCTCTGGATTTCTCCCCTAATGCCGCGGAGTTGAGTATTGCCAAAAGTTGCGGGGTACTTGCTGGGTACTTGCGGGGTACTTGCGGGGCACTTGGTCCAACCATAGCGACAACCGGACGAAATATGGCAGTAAAAAAACTGCCGGTGAAAAACTCGGGTTCGCAATACCCTTGATTTCTGGCCCCATCCCGCATCCGGCGAATGCCCGTACCGGCCTTTTCAATAAAGGCAATGCGATGCAGAAGATCGGCAATCAGAGGGTTGCGGCGGACGCTCTTATGGCCAAGATCCTCGGGAAGCATCCCTTTCGGGAGACCACCGGGACTCGATACTTCGATGCGATCCTCGCTAATCTCAACAAAGACATTGGCCCCTTCGATAAACCAGTCGCGATGCATCATGGCATTGGTGATGGCCTCTCGCAGGGCAGCCATAGGATATTCCGGAATTTCTTCGCGTTGGAGCTTCTCGATCCGGTAGGCCGTGCGGGTATTGCGTTCGAGGAATCGCATACTCTCTTCGATGTCGGAGACAAAGCCCTCGCCAAAATCCTTTCGGTCAAGAATATGCACCTTGCTTGTGCCTTTGAATAATAGACAGGTGACATAGGCTTGATTAAAGAATCGCCGAGGCTCACGGGCGAAGAACAGTACTCCGGCGTTGCGGAATAGCAGCTTGCTGCCCGAACGTTCCGCCGCCTCGATGTTCACCAGAATATCCTCTGCCGCTCCGTTCCGGGAGATCGTACTTTTTCTCAGCCAATCGTTAAATTTATCCGGGTCGAAATCATCGGGATAACGAAAGTGAGGACAGACGGAAAAATCGAAACGGATGGCCCCGGCCTGTTGAAAGAGATCACGGATTTCCCCGCGGGATAGCTTTTGCGTCTCCGCGCCTTGCCGCCAGAAAAAACCATCGCTGCATTGGACTGGCTTCGCATCACTCTCGCGCACCATAACGACGGTTACTTTGCCGATGCGCTGCAACAGGATTTTTACCGGCGGATCGCAGTTGCGGGCAATATCCTGGATGCGGGCGCGCAATGCGTTGGTATCGGCGATGCCCTTTACCGTACCATCATCCCGAACTCCCAGAAGAATCCTTCCGCCCGCGGTGTTGGCCAAGGCTACCATTTCGCGGGCGAAAGAAGCAGAAATATTTTCTTTGTACTCCAGCATGACCCCTTCGCCTTCCTGGAGCAGAATTTCAAGATCGGTAGCTTTCATCCACCGGTCTCCGCGGGAATGACGATGTCCATCTTCGACACATCTACCTCGCCGGAGATGAGCTTTGGTAGCAGCAGGTCGCGGGTGCGGCGGAGATTTTTTTGTTGAAATAAGAGCGTTGCAATTTCTCGGAATACTGGCTCGATGAGGTGCTTAAACATCAACGCAAGTTTTACAGGTGGTAACACGACAAGAACGTTATTCACTACTTCCTTGTTAATGTGTTGTTGAGCACCACCACTAGCATGTTTCACAATACCTTCGATGCGGTTACAAATTGTGAGATAAATCCACTCGGAACGAACGCCTGACAAGTCGGTGATTCCAACGACTGATTGATTTGCTGTGGTTTCAATTTCGAGGTAGCTGACTTGGCCAAGGGTCGCTCCTGTGATCGCCAAAACTGTCGTTCCTTTCCCCATGAGTTTTGAGGCAGACCGATTGAGGGCGAGTTCCGTGATAAGCTCGGATGGCTCGATAATACGCCGTTCGTTTACCTTACCTGAGTTAATCCAGGGGATTGTGCCGCCATCCCAGTATTCAGGCTTTTCTCTAGATGGTGTTCCACCGAGTACAGTTACAAAGGTATCGCCAATACATTTCACCTCCCACCCCTCCGGAATCCGGCCGAGGGGCGAATCAATGAAGCGTACACGCTGGTGGCCGAGGAAGCGGAAGTTCACGAACCATTCGCGATAAAGATTTTGGGCCATTTCCTCCAAAATCTTGATCCGCCGCAGGTTGTTCTCGATCAGGTCGTCGTATGCTGAAAGTATCGCCGCAATTTTGCGCTGTATCATAATATCTTCATGATAACGGACTTGATGGCTTCTCAGTATCTCGAGCGAGAAGAATGGCTGGGCAACGCCTTGGCGTTTTGACATCAATTCACCACGAAACTCAGGACCTATAACCACATAGTAGAGATAACGACTGTCTACTTTTGTATAGTCCGGTTTGAACAAGGCTACATTCTTGATGCTGAACTCTCTGTTTGTTCTGACGTAAACCGCATCTCCTACTGAACCGATATTCGAGAACAGAATGTCGCCCCGTTCCGGTTTTGAACGTAAGATGGCTTTGCGGTGGTCGTATATTGTTATGAAGTCACAATTTTCAAAATCAACAAAACCACCAGAAATATGCTTTCCCTTAATGAATGGCACTCCGGTCAGTTGTAGCTTAGGCGAATCGTGAGTGCCATCAGTCACTAAACGGCAGACCTCATCTAATCGGACGCTCTTGAGTTGATGTGATTCTGACTTCATGCTTGTTCCATCAATTTTTCCACATTCTCCCCGATCCGCTCCTCCAGCTCTCTCGCTTCGGTGTTGAGGGTTTCTAGTTCCTCGTTCAGCTCCTCTAGCCGCGCCTTGAAGTCGAAATTATCTTCCTCGCGCTCGGCCACGCCCACATAGCGGCCGGGGTTGAGGCTCCAGCCCTGGGCTTCGATCTCGGCTAAGGTCGCCACTTTGCACAACCCTGCCACGTCGATATATTTTCCCTTGGGGAAGTGCTCGGCCATCAGCCCCGCGCTGTCATGCAAGTTCTCGACAGGCTCTCCCCGGTAGACCCGGGCTATGTTCGCGAGAAATTCAATCTGCTTTGGTGTCCAATCACGGTGGGCACGATCAATCTGACGAAAGAGGTGGCGGGCATCTACGAAGAGCACCTTTTCAACACGTGCGGTTTTTCTTTTGCCTCGATCAAAAAACCAAAGGGTACATGGCAGTGTTACGGTGTAAAAAAAGTTTGGGCCGACAGCAACCATTACATCAACAGAATGGGATTCGATGAGCTGCCTGCGAATTTCTAGCTCCGAAGCGCGTGCGTCAGATGCGGAATTGGCCATGACGAAGCCGGCTCGTCCGGTTTCGGAGAGAGCGCTATAAAAGAGTTGAATCCAGAGATAATTAGCGTTATCGGTGCGGGGCAAGCCGAAAGGGAAGCGCGGATCGTCCTTGAGCCGCTCCTTGTCCACCCGACCCACGTTGAAGGGCGGATTGGCCATGACGAAATCGAATATGCCGGTAGAGCGGTGTAAGTCTTCGTAATAGGAATTTCCCTCGCGGATGTCGCCGGCAAGCCCGTGGACAGCGAGGTTCATCTTGCCCAGTTTTACAGTCTCAGCCACTTTCTCCTGACCGAAGACGCTCAGCTCGGCACCAGGATTCTTTTTATGCTCTGTGACGAACCTTGCACTTTGGACGAACATACCGCCGGATCCGCAGGCAGGGTCGAAAATACGGCCGTGAAATGGCTCGATTATGCCGACAATGAGCTGAACAATGGCGGTGGGAGTAAAGAACTCGCCGCCTTTCTGACCCTCGGCCCTAGCAAAGTTGCCAAGAAAATATTCATAAATCTTTCCGAAAGCGTCCCCTTCGATATCCATGGGGACAGAGTTCATTGTTTTAAGCAACTCCTTGAGGAGGGAGTTCACAAAGCGGTTGTAGGTTTTAGGAAGGATGCCCTTGAGATCGGGATTATCCGTTTCTATGGAGCCCATGGCGTCGTTAATTGCTTGGCCGATATTAGCTCCCTCCGGCAAGGCAATCAGCGACGAAAATCGCGCGGTTTTGGGCAAGTAGAGAACGCCGCTTGCATGATAGTCGGCCGGGCCGATCTTACGCCGGCCGCTGCCCACGCCTTCCATTTTTTTCGCCGCCATCTGGAATTTGTGATCGGCATAGCGTAGAAAGACCAGCCCCAGCACAGGAACGGAATATTCAGAAGACTTCAGCTTCGAGTTCGCCCGTAGTTCATCCGCCGCATCCCAGAGGCGCGATTCGATGTCGCTTCCGTTATGATTCATGGTTTCCACTCTATTAGGGTTATTCCCATACAATAAAATAGTCCAAAATCATTTTCTCAAAGTAGAATTCATACCGAATAAGATCATCGGTCCATCCACGTTTATGAATAGCCGGATCGATGAGCTTTGCCGGGGTATCGGCTTCGTTAAGGCTCATGCGATATATCCGTGATTATTCAGATTCCCCACAACCGACATGCCCGAAGATTATCACTCCGGTCTGAATTATTCAATATTAACGTGAAGATAACGCTTTGTTTAGAGGCAAATCGGCAGCACCGGCGTTTTTTACTCATTCAACAAAGCGAACAGATGTCCCCAGGCCACGGCCAGCGAATCAATATATTCCGCTCCCGTTTTTTGCTGGCATTCCTGAAAATACCCGGAGAATCCGAGAAGACTCAATAAATTTGATGCCTTCTGCATCGCGCCGCGAAGTTCGGCGGACCGACCTTCAACGGGCAATCGGTCCGGCGAGGCTTTTTCCAAAATCTTCCAGAATATTTCAAGAGCTTGAAAAAACCTGCTCCACGTCACCCACTTCGGGTTCTGCTTGAGTGACGAAATGAATGTCTCCCTAAGGGAGTCGGCGACCGTATAGACGACTTCCCTCGGTCTCTCGTTTCTCAAGACCCATCCGGACAAGCTCATGGAAACCAGCGCTTGATGGATCCCTCGTTGCGTATAGTCGAGCTCTTTTGCGATGAGCGAAGGGTGGCCGCCGGTCTTGAACATCATCAAATAGACTAAAACGTCCGTTCGACTTGAAACACCCATCAAGGCGCGAAGACGGAGCCGCAGCGATCCGGGATGATTCATCTGAAAAGGCCCGATATGGCCTTTGTTCTCGACGCGGCCTCTTGATAATCCATACGAAAGAAAACGAGCATCTTGCCGGCCGAAGATCTCGACGGGCAAACCGTTCGCATAGAAAAAAAGCGGTTCCGGCTTCGAGATCCCCGGTAATTCCCCTACGAGCTTGCTCCATCGATGCTTTTTATATTCCTCCTCGAGGAAGGCGGCGACGGGACGCATGACCTGCGCGCTTTCATCAAATCCTTTTTTCAGGAGTGTATTAACTCTCAACAAGCTAAGGAATTCTTCATGCC
The DNA here is from genome assembly GCA_026393895.1 of Candidatus Aminicenantota bacterium. Classification (GTDB taxonomy): domain Bacteria; phylum Acidobacteriota; class Aminicenantia; order Aminicenantales; family UBA4085; genus JAAZPG01. Next base: position 57,778 of record JAPKZG010000096.1, on the reverse strand, counting down.
TGGTCAGCCATTCGAGCATACCGTCGAATAAACGCGGGTCAAAACGGCCGAAACGACACGTCGCGAGAAGGAGGGCTTCAGGATCGATACAATAAGCTCCCGCTTTTTTTGAGTGTCCGGCGACTCCAAGGACGCACCATTGTCCCCAGAGAAGGTCCAACGTATTTTGTAGGAATGTTTCTTTAAAGCCTGGCAAGGACATGGCGTCTCTCCATCGCGTCCAGCATCGACCGTACGGTTTCGAGAAATGCCGGCGACACATCGTGAAGTCTCGCCCAGGCCACGGCGGCCAGGAGTTCGTCATCCGACGGTTTCAAGCCGACAAGATCGATCAAATGGGAACTTGGACCGCCTTGATCGGCGGCCGCATAAAGCTTGAAATGAATCTGGTCGTAGCGGCTGATAAAATAAACACTCAGGACGGGGCCAAAATCGCGACGCGTTAACCGATCTTGAAAGCCGACGGGAAATCCCTGATTCGGCAGGTTTTCGTTGAGAATCGAGGTCGGACCGGAATTCAGCCAATCTTCCGGAAGCCCCAATTCGAGGGAAACAAGATGGGCCGATTCGATCAGGACCGGAGACATCGTCTCCGCGGAAACAAGCGTCCCGCGGTCAAGGAGAGCAACCACGTCGACGTCCTTCGTCGCACGCGAAACGAGCCCTAAAGAAATCAGCGCCGATCCTCCGCAAACGACCAAAGAGATATGATCGGAAGTTCTTTGGCTCAGGAGGACGCCCAAAAGATCAAAGACGCGATAGACCTGATCGGCTCTTTCCAAGTTGTTTCTTGGTTTTTTCATACTTATATATGCTTATTATTAGTATTTAATATGCTTATTATAAGACAATAAACAGTTTTGTCAAGATATTTTTAGCCGCCTCTCTTGAATCGCGGTATACTAGGACATCTATTTTTGGAGAGTGCATTCATGAAGAAGTCCTATGTCATCATCCTGGGCCTGCTGATCGTCGGACTAGCGGCCGCCGGCTGGGCCCGGCAGAAGGATGATAAAAATTGCACGGACCACCCGATGTTCAGCCGGATGCCGGGGTATTGGATTCATAGCTGCTCGGAAAAGTAGAAATCGGCGACACGGCCCCTAAGGGGGGCGGCACTACGGAATTCGAGGCGAATTCCGAACATGTCCCCGATTTCAGGAGGTAAAAAATGCGTCAACGTCGGTTTATTCTCGCCACAGGAATCTTGGTTTCGGCAGCCGCCGTTCTTGTTTTTATCGGCGCCGCCGGCAACATCGGCTCGAAATCCTCGGCGGCCGCATCGCCGAAATTCGCCGTCTCGTTTCCCGCGGAGCGGTCGGCCCAGCCGCTGGACGGCCGGGTCTTGCTCCTGCTTTCAAATGACGCATCGGCCGAGCCACGCTTCCAGATCAACGACGGGGCGACGACCCAGTTGATATTCGGGATCGACGTGGACAATCTCGCGCCGGGGGCGGAAGCCGTGGTCGACGCGTCGGCCTTCGGCTACCCGATCCCGAGCTTATCCGAACTCCCGCCGGGTGAATACTACGTCCAGGCGCTTCTCAACCGGTATGAAACCTTCGTCCGGTCGGACGGTTTTACGGTGAAACTCCCGCCCGATAAAGGCGAGGGACAGATCTGGAACGAGAAGCCGGGGAATTTGTACAGCGAGCCGAAAAAGATCACGATCCCCGCGGGCGAATCGCCGGCCATCGAAATTTCCCTCGACAAGGAAATCCCGCCGATCCCTCCCCCGGCCGACACGAAATACATCAAGCACGTCAAAATCCAAAGCGAACTGCTGACGAAGTTCTGGGGGAGGCCGACGGAAATCGGGGCCTGCGTCCTTTTGCCTGAGGGATTCGACGAACATCCCAACGCCCGATATCCCCTCATCGTCGAACATGGGCATTTCCCATACACGTTCGGCGGTTTCCGTGAAACGCCCCCCGATCCTGACCTTAAGCCGGATTACAGCGACCGGTTTCACCTGGCCGGCTACAACAGGATCCAGCAGGAGTATGCCTACCAACTATACAAAGATTGGACCGGGCCGGATTTCCCGCGGGTGATCGTGATCGAAATCCAGCACGCCAATCCCTATTACGACGATTCCTACGCGGTCAATTCGGCCAACCTCGGCCCCTATGGCGACGCCATCGTCAAGGAATTGATCCCCTACATCGAGAAGAAATTCCGGGGGCTCGGCGCGGGCTGGGCCCGGTTCATGTACGGCGGCTCGACCGGGGGCTGGGAGGCGCTGGCCGCCCAGGTCTTCTACCCGGACGACTTCAACGGATGCTACGCCGCCTGCCCCGACCCGATCGATTTCCGGGCCTACACGGTCGTCAACATCTACGACCACAAAAACGCCTATTACGTCGACGGCCCGTGGAAGAAAACGCCGCGGCCGGGCACGCGCAATTACCTGGGCGAGGTCGCGACGACGCTCGAGCAGGGAAACCACCGGGAGCTGGCCATCGCCACCCACGGCCGGTCGGGCGACCAGTGGGACATCTGGCAGGCCGTGTTCGGCCCTGTCGGAGCGGACGGATACCCCAAGCCGATCTGGGACAAGCTCACGGGCGTCATCGACCCGAAGGTGGCGGCCTACTGGAAAGAGAATTACGACCTCGGTTACATCCTCCAGCGCGACTGGAAAACCCTCGGCCCCAAGCTCCAGGGAAAAATCAACATCTATGTCGGCGACATGGATAACTTCTATTTAAACAACGCCGTCTACTTGATGGAGGCGTTCCTGGAGAGCACGAAGGACCCGTATTACGCGGGCGAAGTGAAATACGGCGACCGGGCCGAGCATTGCTGGAACGGGGATTCGACCCGGGCGAACGCGTATTCGCGCCTGCGCTATCACCAGATGTACATTCCCCGGGCGATCGAGCGGTTGCTCAAGACCGCGCCGCTCGGGGCGGATTTGAAGAGCTGGAGATATTAATTCGGGGACACAATACCAATTACCCTAATTACCATGAAGGGCAAAGAAATGGGGGACACGATCCCGATTTAAGAAAATCGGGTCATGTCCCTCATTTCCTCGCCTGTCCCCGATTTCGCTTACAGCACGTACTTGAAGAGCTAAATTACGTACTTGAAGAGCTTCATTCCCTCAAGCGGCGGGACCTTGCCCCGATAGATGTCCCAATAATATGTCCGCGCCTCCGCCATTTTGGCGTAAAGCGCGTGCTTTTCGTCCGGGACGTGCGTCCCGATGACCTTCCGGTCACCGTCAACCAACAGGAGTTTGGCGCAGCGGTTGAGAATCCCGGCCGTGCCGATGCTGCAGATAGTCACGAGTTCCCCGACCTTGCATCTCCGGACGAGTTCGCCGTAGGACAAGTGCCGCTCCTCGACCCGCACACCCAGGTAGGTCAGGATTTTACAGATTCCTTGGATCGTGACCGAGGGCAGGATCAAGGGGCTTTCGGGGATTTTAACCACAGTCCCGTCGCGGAAGGCGAACAAACAGCAAGACGAATCCCACTCGGTGATATGCCTCTCCTCGATCGGCAGGTGCAGTTGATCGTCAAGGAACAAGGCCGCCGCGGCCGCCGGATCGATTTGTTTGGCCGCTTCGACGGCTTTAACGCTCATGACGTAATTCACACCCAGTTTTAGACAACCCGTGCCGTTGACGCCGACGGCCCGGACAAGGTGCGGGATGACGACGCCGGTAAACGGCTCGCCCAGGTATTGGTCGAAGCGCGAGGCCAGCGCCCGGATAGCCGGTTGGTTGGGGAACGTGACGCCGATCGACTGTTCCTCGTCGACGGTGAATGGCCGGAGGTAGCCCTGGACGCCCATCGCGGCCATTTCCTCAAACAAGCCGCGCATCTCCGGCTCGCGGAAGAACCGGTCGGCCAGGATGTCCTCCAGCTCGTCGGCCGTGGGGACAAGGTGGGCGGAATCCCGGCCGATGTTGAAGAGCATCGACCGGCGGAACCGCTCGAGGTTCTTGTCCCAGTTCAGGAAAACTACCTCCAGGCTCCCGGAGGCATTCTTGCGGCAGTAATACCGGATCCCCTCGAAGGCAAGGAAAATCGCGTAGTTGGTCGACCGGGAACAGGCCGCAATCTTCGCGTCACTTGGAAGCAGTTCATAGGACTTGTCGGCCAGGCCGTAACGCATCTGCTTGGACGACCATTTGAGCCCTTCGAATTTCGCCATCGATTTCTCTCCTTGGCGCCGGGACCGGTGCGCTGAGCCTTGCCATCCTCCCCGCCTTTGGCGTGAGGGCTCGGGCGGCCGGACCATATTGCGCGGTGATGTCGATAAATGGAAAGAGTATTTGGTAACACATCGACCCGGCCCTGTCAAACCCGCCGGGACGGAATATCGGTTCCCCCGCGCACGGGTCCTGCCGCGGAGTGCCCCCGCTCGCGCCACCCATCCCCCCGTGGGGAACCCCTGGCGCTGCGCTGGGGCATCTCCGCGTCACCCGTGCACAGGGGCTTCCCTGATTTGGGCCAGACCCTTCGCTATGCGTCTTCCGAGAGGCCCTCACGGCCATGGGATATTCCGCTATTTCTGCTTTTGTAGGAAGTCCCGGACCGGGTCGATGTTTCCGGTTGGAGAGGCTTTTCGCGGCCGATTTCGGTTATAATGACTGAAGAAGCGAGGGGCCGCAGCTGGCGGCTCAAACAAAGGAAGGAGGAAATCCCATGAAAAAAGCGCTGGTCGCGGTTCTGTTGATCGCCGCCGTGTCGTTTGTCGGTCCGGCCAAAGTCGAGGCGAATTACCTCTCGTTGAATTTCGGTGTCATCACAGATTCGTCGTTCTCCTTCAAGCCGTTCTTGTGGACGGGAGGCATGACGATCGACATCCCCCTGGGGAACGTCTTTACCTTGTGTCCGGAAGGCTATTTCGTGGTCCACAATTTCGAGTTCGGAGCCTTCATTTTCGCCCCGTCGGTCATGCTGAACTTCAATTTCAAGGAATTTTTCGCAGGGGCCGGCGTTTCCAAGTGGTTCCTCCTGGGCAACGATATCAACGGCTCGCCTTCCTCCGACTTTTCCCTGAAGCTCAACGCGGGCTTCCAGGGCGCCGACATGAGACTCTGCGCTTTCCTTTTCACGCCGTTCAACGGTTTATTCAAGTCGGCGGCCGTCGGCGCGACAATCGGGTTTGTTTTTTAAATAACCATGCGCCGACCGCAATACCGTTCAATCATTCTCATGGCCCTTATCCTGGCCGCCGCCGGGACGGCGGCTATTTCCGGCCCGCCCCAAGAACAAGAGAACGTGGCGGCCGGCGCGGCCAAACATCCGATCGACGCCTGGTTGGAAGAATGCACGGCCAAGGACGAATCCACCGCCGGGCAGCTCGCTTGCCTGGCGACGGCTTATGGAAAATGGGACGCCGAACTTAACCGGGTGTACCAGGAACTCATGAACAAGCTCCCGGAGGACTCCCGGCCGGCCCTTAAGGCCGCCCAGGTCGCCTGGTTGAAGCACCGGGACGAGGAATTCAAACTGCTCGCCGCGCTCTATGACCCGCTCGACGGCACGATGTACGGGTTGATGAAGACCGCCGACCGGGTCGACATCGTCCGCAAGCGGGCCCTCGAACTTTCCTCTTATTTGGACGTTCTCGAAAATAAATAAAAAGAAATCGGGTACACGTACGGAATTCGAAGCGAATTCCGAACATGTCCCTGATTTCTTTGATTTCGGCCGCCGTTTAGTCTACAATCCAGAGCATATGATCGCGCATCTGAAAGGCGTCATCCTCAAGAAATCCCCGGCCCAAATCGTCGTCGATTGCGGCGGCGTCGGGTACGCGGCGGCCATCCCCCTTTCCACGTTCTTCAAGGTCGGCGAGGAGGGCGAGCGCGTCGAGCTGTTCATCCACACCCACCTCACGGACAATGCGCTTTCGCTTTTCGGCTTTCTAACGCTCGACGAAAAAGAACTCTTCCTCAAGCTCATCTCGATCTCCGGGATCGGGCCGAAGCTGGCCATCGCCGTCCTTTCGGGGATGGACACGGAAACGCTGGCCGAGGCCGTCCGGACAAGCGACGTCGCCCGGATCGCGATGGTGCCCGGGATCGGCAAGAAGACGGCCCTCCGGATCGCGATGGAGCTGGCCGACAAAATCGACAAAAAGGAAAAGGTCCTCAAAGCTCAAAGTTCGAAGGAGACCGAGGACCTCGTCTCGGCCCTGCTCAACATGGGCTTCCGCCGCAAGGAGATCGAGCCCGTCGTCGACGAAATCATCAAGTCCCAAAAAGGCGAGGATTTTGAACGCCAACTCCGCGCCTGCCTGAAGGCGCTCTCCAAGGTCTGACATGCCGCCCCTCGCCACTTCCGCCGTCCTCAACCCCGTCCGGACCAAGGAGGACCTGCTTTTCGAGGATAGCTTACGGCCGCGGAGTTTCGCCGAGTTCATCGGCCAGGAAAATATCAAGGCCAACCTGAAGGTCTATATCGAGGCGGCGAAAAAGCGCGGCGAGCACCTGGATCACGTTCTTTTGTACGGCCCGCCGGGGCTGGGAAAGACAATCCTGGCCTACCTGCTCTCCAAGGAGCTCGGAGTCGGCCTTAAGCCCACGGCGGGGCCGGTGATAGAGCGGGCCGGAGACCTTTCGGCCATCCTCTCGAACATGCAGAGCAAGGAAGTCCTGTTCATCGACGAAATCCACCGCCTCCACCCAAGCATTGAGGAGATTCTGTACTCGGCCATGGAGGATTTCAGCCTGGACATCGTGATCGGCCAGGGCCCCGCGGCCCGAAGCCACAAGCTCATGCTAAAAAAGTTCACCCTGGTCGGGGCGACGACGCGGGCCGGGAAAATCACCGCCCCGCTGCGCGGCCGGTTCGGGATCATCCACCGCCTCGATTACTACAAAGACGCCGACATCAAGAAGATATTGCTCCGAGCGGCCGTTCTCCTCAAGGTCAAGCTCGAGGACAAGGGCGCCGAACAGATCGCCAAACGGGCCCGGGGCACACCGCGCGGGGCCAACCGCTTGCTCCGGCGGGTCCGGGACCACGTCGACGTCAAGGGCAAGGGCGTGATCACCGCGGCCGCGGCCGACGAAGCCCTCGACCTGATGGAAGTCGATGCCCTGGGCCTGGACGACGTCGACCGGAAAATCCTCCACATGATCATCGACAACTTCGGCGGCGGCCCGGTCGGGATTTCGACCATCGCCGCAGCCATCGACGAGGAGAAGGACACCATCGAGTCCATCTACGAGCCCTTTCTGATGCGCATCGGCTTCCTCGAACGGACGATCCGCGGCCGGAAACTGACCCGGAAGGCCTATGATCATCTCGGCATCCCCCATCCCGGGCATGGCCGCTCCGGCCCGAACCAGAAAAAACTCTTCCGAGACTGAAGGACGGCCGGCCCCCTTGACGCGATTTTGAGCTCCATGCTGGTCAAAGACTTCGATTTTCACCTTCCCCCGGAGCTCATCGCCCAGAAACCGCTCGAACGCCGCGACGATTCGCGGATGATGGTCGTCCGGCGGGAGGAGGGGACGTTCCGCCATGCGGCGTTCCGCGATTTCCCGGATTATTTGGAGGCGTCGAGTCTGCTGGTGCTGAACGACACTAAGGTAATCCCGGCAAAGGTCTGGGGGCATCGGAGCGGCGCGCTCGTCGAATTCCTGTTGTTCAAACAGCGCGAGCCGGGAACATGGGAAGTTCTTTGCCGGCCGGCCCGGAAGATCCGGACCGGCGACCGTGTCGATTTCCCCGGCGGGCTGACGGCCGACGTGGTCGAATCGGGGGACGAGGGGCATCGCGTCCTCAGGTTCGGCGTTCCGGATGTGCTGGGGTATCTCCGGGAGATCGGATTCGCTCCGCTCCCTCCTTATATCAAGCGGCCCAAAAACGACGCGTCGGGGAGGGCGGAGGATTTGGCGCGGTATCAGACGCTGTTCGCCGAGAAGGAAGGGGCGATCGCCGCCCCGACGGCCGGGCTGCATTTCACGCCGGAAGTGCTGGGGCGCCTGAGCGAACGGGGCGTCAAGACGGCCCGGGTGACGCTTCAAGTCGGGCTGGCGACCTTCCAGCCGATGCGGGCGAAACGAATCGAAGATCACCGGATGCTGGAGGAGATTTATACGATTTCAGAAGAGGCGGCCGGAGCGGTGACGCGGGCCAAAGCGGAGGGAAGGCCGGTTGTCGCCGTCGGGACGACGGTCGTCCGGACGCTCGAAAGCGCGGCAAGGGTTGGGTTGGAAGGCGCAGAAAGAGGAGCGGGGGGCGGACAGGACGGCGGGGAAAACCAAGCGGAATTAGCGGCGGCGCGTTCGATCGTTTCACCCGGGACGCGGGGAACGTCCATGTTTATTTATCCCGGGTTTGAATTCAAAGTCGTCGACCGGCTTTTAACGAATTTCCACTTGCCGCAATCGACGCTTCTCATGCTGGCTTCGGCCTTTGCCGGCCGCGAGCTGATTCTGGCAGCGTATGAGGACGCAGTTCGGGAAAAATATCGCTTCTTCTCCTACGGCGACTGCATGTTGATTTTGTAAGTTTTTCGCCGTTTACAGGGAATTTGACAAGCCGTCCGAATTGGGATTATAGGTAATCCATCGCATTTATTCAGGAGGTATAGGGAAATGATAAAAGCGCCGAAACGTATTCTTGTTTTCCTGTTGGCGGGTTCGGCGGCACTCGGGCTATTCGCCCTCGCCGGTTGTAAGAAAGAGGTCCCCGCGCCGGCCTCGGAAATGACCGAGAAGCCGATGGCAACAACCGTCCTATCGGCCGATCCCCTGTATACGGTTCTGGGTAAAACCGACGCGGATATATCGGGAGCCGCCGACATTCAAATCGGCGACGACGCCGTCACGGTCAATTACCATTACTACCTGGATAAAGAACAAGTCTTCGATAAGACTTTCGGACCCCATATCGCTCCTAAAATTCGGGAACTATACGCCAAGGTCAAGGAGATCGACACCGTCTACTTCGACGTCTTCGTCACCGACCTCGGCGCCGAGTTATGGAAACCCCGCCTTCATTTCGCCGTCGACCGCAAAATGATCGTGGAAACCGACTGGACCAAGCTCCTTGACGATGATTTCTTCCAGGTCGTCAAAGACCTGAAGACATTCGACTGAGGAAGAGCGCGGGCCAGCTCCCCGCCCGATTAGGGGCAAATAGAAGGCCGCCTCAGACGAATCAGACGGCGGCGGAGATTGAGGGAATCCGGCGGCCTGACCGACCGAAAATTTACGCTGTGATGATTCCCAGCGGCGGGTTCGTCTTCCATTTGCCGCGGGTGAAGTCCGGGATTTCGACCGGCTTGCTCTTGGCCGAGACGCTTTCGCAGGTCGCGCCGACCATCGCGCTCCAAGCGGCCGCATCGTAGACGTCCTGGTCCAGCGGCTCGCCCTTGAGAAGCGAGTGGACCAGCCGGAAATCCTCGATGTAATCCATGCCGCCGTGGCCCCGGCCCTCCCCTTTGGAGGCGATCGCCTTCCAGAGCGGGTGCTCGTAAATGGCCGCGAATTTCTCGAAATCGTCCCATTCGTGGGGTTCGGCGGCCAGGCCTTCGATGTAGATCCGATCGGGCCATTTCTGTGCGACGCCCTTGGTCCCCTGAACGAGGTTGATGCGGGAGTACGGCCGGGGGAGGTTCGTATCGTGAATGAGGATGATCGTCTTGCCGAGTTTGGTCCGGATGAGGGTGGAGTTGACGTCGCCGAGGACGTATTTTTCCGCGGCCTGAGCTGAGCCCGGGCCGAATTTTTCGATGGCATATTCATGAAGCCCACGCGTCGGGGAGCTCACGGAGACGATGAAGTCGAATGCGTCACCCCGGTTGATGTTGAGGCATTGGGCGACCGGCCCGAGGCCGTGGGTCGGATAGAGATTGCCGTTGAGCTTCTGGGACCAGGCGCGACGCCAGAGCCCCTCCCCTTCGCTCGAGAATTTGACTTCGCGCAGGTCATGGAGATATCCGGCTTCGGCATGAAGGACTTCGCCGAGAACGCCGCGCCGGACGAGGTTCAGGGTCATGAGCTCGATCCGGTCGTAACAGCAATTCTCCATCATCTGGCAGTGTTTGCCGGTTTTTTCCGCCGCTTCGACCAGGGCCCAGCAATCGTCGAGAGACATCGCCGCGGGGACTTCGGTCGCGGCGTGCTTGCCGTTTTTCATGGCCGAGAGGCAGACCGGGACATGCCACTCCCAGGGCGTCGCGGTGAAGACCAGGTCGAGGTCCTCGGTCTCGCACATCCGCTCGAAATCATGATCGCCCTTCGAATATCCGGTCGGTTGGGGTTGGCCGGCTTCGACGACCCATTTCTGGGCCCGCTCGACCTTGGCCGGAACGATGTCGCAGATCGCCTTGATCTGAACCCCATCGATGTTGAGCAGGTTCTGGACATGATCCGAACCCATCCCCCCCACGCCGACGAAACCGATCCGGACGGCCGGAATCGGGGCGACTTTGAATTCGGACCGGGATTCACCCGGAGCTTGATGTTGATCGCCGAAGAGCGGCTTGAAACCGGCCAGAGCCGCACCCATGCCGGCGGCGGCGGTCGCTTTCAGGAACTCGCGGCGTTTTTGAGCGATGGGATCGTCTTTCATGTCATCCTCCTCGTCGGATTCGGACTTTTTAGCGAGACCGGATGATTATAGCGAAATCCGTGGCCACGTTCTACGGCGTTGGCTGAATTTAATTCGGGGACAGAGCACTCATTTCCCGAATTTTTAAGTGTTTTTTTTGAATTATTTGGCAATTCGGAGATAAGGGAAATCGGGGAATGAGTAAGTGCCGCCGCCATTAGGGGCCCTATCCAAAATAAAAAACACGATATATCGTGAATCGTAGGGACAGGTCAATCATTACTTAAATCGTGTTTTTTGAGCGAGTTAGGCAATTTATAGAAGGGAACAGGTATTGTGTCTCCGATTAATTCTTCTTGACAAGTTTCCCCTTTCCACCTATTTTGTCGCTCTAAGGGAGGCCGCCGGCCTCCCGGCCATTAGAGAGGAAATCCCCCGCCCATGAGCGCCTCGAATGTCAAAAGTCTCGTTCAAAGCTGGGAGACTGTGCGTTTCGAGTTGCTGAACCGTAAAATTTCCGACCTTGGGCTGAAAATCGAAGGATCCCCGGCCGAGCCGTTCGTTCAGCGTTTGCGCCGGGAGCTCGAGGCCAAGGGTTTTATCTTCAAGCCCGGGATTTATCTGACCGACGGGTGGGGCTGCCCCGACCGGACGCCGGTCATCGGAATTCCTTTCTACCTGGCCGACCAGCGGCTGTCCCGGCTTGAAGAGGAGCAAAACGGCGAAATCGAGGACCCGAAGACGATCATGATGCTCCTGCGCCACGAAGCCGGGCACGCCATGAATTACGCCTTCCGGCTCTGGGAACGATCCAGTTGGAAGGAGATCTTCGGCTCGTTCACCAAACCGTATCACGACATCTTCCGGCCGGACCGCTTCAGCCGCCAATTCGTCCGCCACATCGCCGCCCACCCCTACGGCCGCACGTACGCCCAAAAACACCCTGATGAGGATTTCGCCGAAACTTTCGCCGTGTGGCTTGCGCCCCGCAGCGACTGGCGGCGCCGGTATCTTCGCTGGCCCGTCCTGCGCAAACTCAAATACATCGACCGCCTGATGAAGGAAATCCGCCGGCAAAAACCGCAGAACCTCCGCCGGAAGATGGTCCGGCCGATCGAAAAAATGAACCTGACCCTGGCCGAACATTACGGGAAAAAGGCGGATGTTTTCCGCCGCGCCGCCCGGGGATATGTCGACGACCGGCTCCGCGAAGTCTTTCCGCCGTCACGGGCGGAGGTTCTCGTCCCGGCCGTGGACCTGTTCCGCCGCCGCCGGGCGGAACTCCTGGACAGGGTCGTCCGCTGGTCGTCCCTGGATGAGCAGGAAGCCGAGACGATCCTGCGCAAACTCGAGAGCCGGACCAAAACCCTCGAGCTTCGTTATCCCCAGGGAAAGAAACGGGCGAAGGAACTGGACATCGTCGCCCTGGCCGTCGCCCTGGCCCTGGATTACGCCTACACCGGGAGGCTAGCCTGAAGCACAAGGCTGGCCCTACACGAGCATTTGCGAGTCAGGGCTGGCCTGATTTTTTGGTGACACAATACCTATTTCCCTATTGTATTCAGAGACGGGTTTTCCCAGGGGATTCAAGGGAGCGTTGCATTTAATGATTCTTCTGTTTTTTATCGAGAATATAATTCTCGTCTTTGAAGGAATCGAAAAGAATTGGGAAATAGGTATTGTGTCACCGATTTATTACTACTTCGGGCGGAGCGGCGGATTTTTGTGAACCCCAAAAATGGGGAGATTCATGTCGAACGGAGGCCCCTCGAACGCCGCCTTGATGATGATCCCGAGCAGCCCGGAATAATTGATTCCGGCCCGCCGGGCCGCCCGGGCGAGCCCCATGTCGTTGTCCAAACAAGGATTGCAATTCACTTCGAGGACACGGGGCTGCCCATCCTCGTCCAGGCGGATGTCGACCCGGCCGTATCCCCAGCCGCCGATGACCCGGAACGCCTTCTTCGCGGTTTCGGCGATGGCCTGGGTCAGATCCGGCTTCGTCTTGGCCGGACAAACAATCCGCGTCTGCTGGAATTCCACCGTCGTCTCGATCCATTTGGCGGCGTAGGACATGATCGGGGGGATCGCCTCGGGCAGGGTGGAATAATCGACCTCGGCCAGGGGCATGATCCGTAATTTCCTCCCGCCGATGACGCCGACGTTGAATTCCCTCCCCCGGAGGAACTGCTGGACGAGCGCGGGCTGACGATACGTTTTCAGAATTTCGCGAACCTTGTCCTTCAGGGCCGCTTTCGTCGTGACGACGGAATGGCGGTCCATTCCGATTCCCGCATGCTCCTGACTCGCATGAACGATGAGGGGAAAATGCCAATCGCGCCTGTCGAGCTCGCCGACGCGTTCGATCAGGGACGTCTCGGCGGGGATGGGAACCCCGGCGCCCTGCAGCAGGCTGGCCGCCATGTACTTGTGGCGGCTGAGGCCAAGGGCGATGGCCGGCGAACCGGTCATCGGAAAACCCATCATCCGGATGAACGCCGCGACACGCATTTCATACAAGGCGCCGTGGACGACGTCGTCGTATTGATTGAAGACCAGGTGGGGTTTCAGCCGGCGGAGACGCCGCTGAAGATAATTCAGGTCGTCGGTCAGCGGGACGACGGTCACTTTGTGCCCGAGCCGGCGGATCGCCCGGGCGATGCCGAAGATCATCTCCCGCAAATACTCAGAGCTGCTCTGATCGTCTTCCGAAACGGCCTGCGAATCGGCGTAGGCGTTGTAAACAAGCGCGACCCGAAGTCTCCTCATCTCCTCCTCAATGATCGTCGAAAGACGTTATCATCATATCGAAGGACGCGCATCGGCGCAAGCGCGATGAACGGAATCAGACCATTACGAAATGTTCCAGTTCTTTTTTTCGGCTCTTCCAATCCGGAACGACGCGGGCGAGTAAATCGACGAAAGCCCGGCCGTGATGATGATGGCGGAGATGGCAGAGTTCGTGAAGAATCACGTAATCGGCGCAGGCGGCGGGGAGTTGGGCCAGCCGGACGTTGAGAACGACGCGGCCGTCCCGCCCGCAGCTTCCCCAGCGCCGTTTCATCATCCGGAAAGAAACCTGCGGAGAAGAAAGGCCGGGGGCAAGGCCGGAGGCCAGTCCTTCACGACGGGCTTTGCCCGGAGTCAGGATCGGAATCGTCAATAAACACGCTCTTACACGATCGCGGAGCAGGCGTTCTGCCTCGGCCCGCACCCGGAGGCCGGCCTGACGGGCCAGGCGATCGGAATCGGCGGCCGGAGGGCAAACAAGGAGAAAACGTTCTGGCTCGATCCGGATGGAAAAACGAAGGCCGGGGACTTCCTCCATCCGAAGAAGCCGTCCTTCCCAATAATATTCGTCCCCGGCCCGGGGCAAGGACGGCCAGGTCAACCGCACGCAGTGCCGGACCTTCTCCCGCGACCGGAGAATCCAGGCGGCTTTCCCGGTGACGAAGGGAAGGATTTGGCCAAGGGCGGCGCCGGCCGGGGAAAAGACACGGACCCGGCCGTCCGAATTCACTTCGATCCGAAGCCTTCGGCCGGATCCCCGGATCCAGAGAAATTCGATGCTTTCCAAACCGTATTTCAAAGTGTGAAGAGACGGCGGGACGCGGCGCATTTTTTGTCGGGCGAACATCCCGGTCATCATACCCGAAAACGGGTCCGGGTTGCCATTCCCGGATGATCGTGATAAATATTTTTCATGCCGGATTTAAAAGCCGCCCGCCCGCGCCGGCCTAAAGTCGGGCTTGTCCTGGGAAGCGGCGGATCGCGCGGCATCGTTCATGTCGAGATTCTCGAAAACCTTCCCCGCCTGGGCGTTCCCCTCGACCTGATCGTCGGATCGAGCATCGGCGCGGTCGCCGCCGGTATCTACGCCGCCGGCGGCCTTCCTCTTCTGCGCAAAGACCTTCGGACGATGAAACGCGAGGATTTTTTCAAGCTCTTCGATCCTTCGCTCTCGCGTTACGGGTTTTTCACCGGCCGGAAGGCGATCGTCTTTCTCCGCCGGTATATTCCCGCCGAAACCCGGATCGAAGACCTTTCCGTCCCCCTGGGGATCGTCGCCACCGATTTCGATTCCGGACGTCCGGTCGTTTTCCGCAAGGGAAACCTTCTCGAGGCGATCCGGGCGAGCATCTCCATTCCCGGCGTATTCACGCCGGTCCGCATCGGGAAAAAGCTGCTCCTCGACGGCGGGGTGGCCTCCCCCCTGCCGATCGACATCGCCGAACAAATGGGCGCCCACCTGGTCGTCGCCGTCAGTCTTCAACCCGCGATCGGAAAGCTCCGCCGGATATTCCCCACGGGCTGGAAACGGACGAAACCCGCCGACGGCGAAGCGGCCGAAAAAATTCCAATAATGGAAAAATTCGTCCACCGTATCTCGGCCGGACGGAGCGAGGAGCGCCGCTGGTTGAAGATCGCCGATCAATGGCTGACTTCAAACCGGAGCGGGGCCGGGGCCAAGCCAAAGACGCCGAACCTGATCGACATCGTCACCCGGACGATCGACATTATGGCCTACACGGAAACCCTGCAGATGCTGGCGGCCCACCCGCCGGCGGTTCTTTTTGAATTTGACTTTCCCGAACTCGGCGTCCTCGACTTCACCAAGAGCGAAGCGCTTTTGGCCGAGAGCCGCCGCATTTTCGAACTTAAAAAACCGGAATTGATCGCCAACGTCCTCGACCGGCTCTCCCTGCCCATGCCGCCGTCGTTCCTGAAAGACCGGCGCGAAATCCGGTGACCCGGCTCATTCAAACCGGGCGATGATCGTCCGGTTCTGGGGGTTGTCGATGGTCTTGCCTTCGGGCGTGAACAGGTAGTCGAGGCGGGCCCGGTAAAATTCCTCGATTTTTCCGCGGACGATTTTCATGGTCGAATTCATGAGGTGATTCTGCTCAGTGAACCCCTCGCCCAGGACGGCGGCCGTCGCCGGCAGCCAGCGGGCGGGGAAAAGCCCGGAGAGGGATCCTCCCTCGCGATATTTGGCGATTTCCCCGTCCAGCAGCTTCAAGGCCGCCGCCTGCCCCTCGGGCGTCCGGGCCGAAAGGCCGCTCTTTTTTAGCCAGCTCAGGATCGCCTCCTTGTTGGGGACGAGAAGCCCGACCGTGCAGGGCGACTGGTTATTGTAGAGCATGAACTGCTCGACGTACGGCGATCCTTCGGTGAGGGCTTCCTCGATGGATTCGGGGCTGTACTTTTCCCCGTCGTTGGCGATCAACAGGCTCTTGGTCCGCCCGAGGACGTAGAGGAACCCGTCCTCGTCAAGGTAGCCGAGATCGCCGGTGTAGAGCCAGCCGTTCTTGATCGTTTCCCGGGTCGCCTTGTCGTTTTTCCAATAACCGGCCATGACGTTCTCACCGCGGATGACGATTTCGCCCCGGCCGCCGACGGGAAGCGGCGTTCCCGAAGAATCGCAGATACGGAGTTCGATCCCGGTTGCGATCCGGCCCGACGAGCCCAGCTTGTGGGCCGCGCCGCTGTTGGCCGAAACGACCGGAGCGGCCTCCGTCAACCCGTAGCCTTGAAACATCGGGATTCCGATGGCGTAGAAGAAGCGCTGGAGGTCGATGTCGAGCAAGGCGCCGCCGCCGACGAAAAATTTGAGGCGGCCGCCGAAGTTTTCCCGGATCTTGCGGAACAGGACCTTGTCGTAAAGAAGGAAGAGCGGTTTTTTCAGGGCCTGGACCCCGCGGCCGCGGTTCCAGCCTTCGCCGTTGTATTCGATCGCGGTCTTCAACGCCTTCCGGAACAGCCCCTGGACCTTTGGGCCTTTCTCCCGGACGCCTTTCTCGATGTTCTTGCGGAAATTCTTGGCCAGGGCCGGGACGCTGAGGAGGATGTGCGGCCGGGTTTCCTTGATATTGATAGGGATGTTGCGGAGCGTTTCCAGGCCCGTCTGCCCGGTCTGGATCGAAGCCATGCTCGCCCCCCGCATCATCAGCGTGTAGACGGCGCAGGTATGGGCGAAGGCGTGGTCCCAGGGAAGGATGATCAGGCAGACCCAATCCTCCTCACACCGGACCAAGTCGAGCGACTGCTCGCAGTTGGCCGTGTAGTTGCGATGAGTCAGAATGATGCCCTTGGGATCGGCCGTCGTTCCCGACGTGTAGCAGATGTTGGCATAATCAGATTCCTGGACGGATTTCCACCGGTCGTCGAACGCCTCCCGAGCCGCGGGCGCGAGGGCCGACCCGGCCCGGAGAATGTCTCCGGCCCATATCTCGTCGCTCTCGAACGACCGGAGCTCGTCCAGGACGATGACCTTTTCCAGTTCCGGAAGATCGTTCTTGATTTTCCGAATTTTCTCAACCTGCCCCTGCGAGACGATAACAAACCGGCATCCGGAATGGCTCAGCCGGAACTTGAGGTCGGAGGGTTCGTCGAGTTTGATTGATATCGGGACGTTGATCGCCCCGCAATAGAGGATGCCCATCTCGCTCATCACCCAGTCGTTCCGGCCTTCCGAGATCAGGGCGGCCCGGTCGCCCTTGTTCAAGCCCAGGGACATCAGCCCGGCCCCGAAGGCGTGAATGCGTTCCCGCATTTGGGCGTAGGTCGTCGGCTCGTACGTGTCGGTCCGCTTTTCCCACATCAACGGGTTGTTCGGGAAACGGTCGGCACTCGTTTCCAGAAGACGCGGCAACGTCCGGGGTTCGGTCATGGAATCCTCCTCCGCCGCGGGGAACGATGGGCGGCCGGGGCTCTCTTCATGGGCGTATTCTATACTATACGAGGTATTTTGGGGAATTGTAGGGGACAGGCTTCGCAGCCCTCCCCGCCGCTTCGGTGAGAGAGCAGTCCTCCCCGCCGTTGGCGCGGGCACGATCCGAAATCAAGAGATTTCGGTCATGTCCCCGAATTACCCCCATGACGCTCTTCCTTTCCCGGTAATAATGGGATTAGCCAGCATGGATTGGCCGGCCCGGGTAAGTCGAGGTGGAGGCCCAGCAAGCGTTCCCCGGCGAGACGTCCCGAGGCCAGTTTGACCCAGGACCCATCGGACGGACAGATTGCCCCTTCCAGCCGTTTTCGAGTAAAATGGGGGCATGAATCCCGACCCGGCGGCCCAAGCCAAACTCGAGGACATCCTTCATCCGAGTTCGACGGCCAAGACGTTCCGCATCACTGTCGTTTTCGGTTACCGACTCCATCCTCAATATAAGAAAGCCGTCTTACTGGCCAAACGAAATCCGACCTACCGGGAGAAAGGGGAAGGCGAATGGATCCGGCATTCCGCCGTATACACGCCGGCCGAAGTCGAGGATCTATTCGACCTGTTCAACATCGTTCACGACTGGGAACACACGGAAATCCTGGTTAATCACAAACCCCTCCCCTACGGCCATCAACTCTGGCTCCCCCTGATGTGGTTCCACCGCATCAAATAAACCGCACGCCGGCCGCACGTCTTCCCTCATCCGCTTAGAGAGAAATCAGGGACAGGTTACTCATTCCCCGATTTCAGAAATCGGGGAATGAGTAACCTGTCCCCAAATTCGGAGGCGGGGCCGGGGCGTTAGGCGCGCGTTTCCTCCGGCCGGGCAGGAAACGTGATCGTGAACGACACACCCGCCGCCGTTTCGATCTTGACCTCGCCCCGGATCTGTTCGGCGAGCATCCCGACGAGCTGGAAGCCCAAGGATTCGGCCTTCGCGAGATCGACCGGCCCGGCGATCCCGATCCCGTCGTCCCGGACGAGGAGCGTGTGGGAATCCCCCTCGTTTTTCGCCAACCGGATTAAAATCTCGCCTTTATGATCGTCCGGAAAAGCGTACTGGAGGGCGTTGACGACGAGTTCGTTGACGATGAGGCCCAGGGGGATGGAAATATTGACGTTGAAAATGGACGGGGACAGGTCGAACGTATAGCGGATCCGTCCCGGATCGATCTGGTAAACCTGGAAAAGATGAACGACCAGACTCTGGATGTAATCGGCGAAATCGATCCGCGACAAATCCTCCGACCGGTAGAGTTTTTCATGAACCAAAGCGATCGATTTGATACGGTTCCGGCTGGCTCGGAAGGCTTCGCGCAGGACGGGATCCGAAAAAGCGGCGGCCTGGTGGTTGAGCAGGCTCATGACGATCTGCATGTTGTTGCGAACCCGGCTCTGGATTTCCCGGAGGAGGACGACTTTTTCCTGATAGGAGGCTTGGAGTTCCGCTTCCGCCCGCTTGCGTTCGGTAATTTCCCGAATGAACACCAGCGCCCCGTCGAGTTCGCGATAGCGGATGGGAACGGCCGACGTTTCCGTTTCCACGGGCGTCCCGTCGAGCTGGAGATAAATCTCCTCCATGCGCGGGATGCTGCGCTTCTTCTCGTTGATCAGCTTGATTTGTTCCTGGAGTTTGGCCCGGTCCTGGGGACGAACGCGATCGTGAAGGGGCCGGCCTAAAAGCTGATCGGGCGTTTGGGCGCCGAACAGGCGGAGAGCGGCGGCGTTGAGATAGGCGAATACGCCCTCGGCCTGGACGAAGATGCCGTCGGGCGCTCCTTCGACGAGTTTCCGGAACCGTTCCTCGCTTTCGCGATGGGCATCTTCGATCGTCCGTTTCTCCCAGTTGGTGTAGGCGTTGGAGATCGCGTCGGCGACTTCGGCGGTGAAACGGACCTCGTCGTCCAGCCAGCGGCGCGGCGGGCCGACATGCTCGCAACAGACAACGCCGATGACGGCGCCGGAAACGCGGATGGGCGCATCGAGCATGGACCCGATTCCCAGCGGCCGCAAATAAGAGTCATTAAATTCCCGCGTCCGGGGATCGGCCGCGGCGTCGGAAGCGTCGATCACGCGATCCCGGGCCAGGGCTTCGAAGTACCGGGGGAAGCGGTCCGCCATGAGAACGGGGCCCTGGGCGTGATAATCCCGAGATTTTTCGTAAAGGTCGGTGCAACGGATGAGGCCTTCCTTGGCGTTTCCCAGCCAAACGCTGGTCCGTTCGACGTCGAGATTCCGGGCGACCGTTTCCGTAATTTCCCGGATCGCTTTCGGGAAATCCCCCTCGGCCGCCGCCCGGGAGAAGGATAATTTCAGAAGCAGCTTCCGCTGGGAATGTATGCGTTCCGAGGAAGCGGCCCGCTCCTCTTCGGCTTTATGGGTTTCAGTGATGTCCCGGGCGATGAGATACCAGGCCTTGATCTCCCCAAAGCGATCGTAAATATTGAAGAACCGCGTCTCCAGCCATTCCGAACCGCGGGCGCTCTTCAGAGTCCGCGCCCCGGTCATGTGGATGAGCGCGGTGACCCGGTCACGGTATTCGGGCCATGATTCCAGGATTTTTTCAAGCGTCTCGCCCGCGTTTGCCTTGGTCACGGAAAAGAGACGCTCGGCCGCGGGATTGGCTTCGACCACCCGGTTTTCGCCGTCAAAGACGATGACGGCGTCGGCCATAAAATCAAAAATGCTCCCGTAGGCGACCGGTGCGGCGCTGAGGAGACGTTGCCGGAACAGGCTTTCGGAGAGAAATATTCCGGATAAAATAAAACCGAAAGGCGTCAGATCCACGCCGGCTGGTCCAAGTTTGAGGAGATAAACCATGTTCCCCAACCAGGGGAAGATCGCGCCTAAAATGATCCAAGCGGCCTGCCGATTGACCGGACGCTGAGCCTTAACGACGAGTCCCAGGAGAAGCACGGTCGCGCCGAACAACAAGGCGTATGAATACCCGGCTAAAAACCAAAGAGCCGGACCGCCGGAATAGACCAAAGTCCCGCGGGTCGTCCCGGGCGCCGGAGTGATGTTCGACCAGACCAATCCATGCAGGGAATTCGTGAACGCCAGGGCGGTGATGACGGCCGGAACGATCCAGAAGAGCGACCGGAACAGGGAACCGAACCGGGTTTGAAATTCCCGATAATCAAAACAGAAGAGAAAAAAGAGGGGGGCGATGCTCGTCATCGCGACATACATGACCTGGGAGAGTAGGAGTTTGAGCCCGGCGGAAACGGCGAGCATTTCCGTCGCCGCAGCGATCTGCCACCAAGCCAGGGCGATCATCAGCCAAAAGAACATCCACCCGCCCGACGCCCGGCGCCGCCGCCAGCTGAAAACGGCCAGGACGACGGAAACCAGCGCGCTCAGGATAATGGCGAGCGCCCACGGCGAAAACTGAAACGTCATCCTTTCGATCCTCCGGAAATTCGGGTAAGGCCGAAATCCCGTATTTATTTAATTATATCAGAGAAAAGAAATTGTAAACAGGAGGCCGGAAAAATATCCGCGGCGGGACGGCCCGCGGTGGGTCCGAACGCCTTCAGTCGATCTCTTCGAAACGCGCCGTGAAATGGCGGAGGAACCGGGGCTCTTCGATGATCCGAATTCCCTTCACCTGTTCGGGCTTTCGGGCGATGGAGGCCAGGGCTTCGGCCACGAATATCATGTGCGAGGCCGTATAGACCCGGCGGGGAATCGCCAGCCGGACCAGTTCCAGCTCCGGGAAAACCTCGCGGCCGGTTTTGGGGTTTTTCCGGCCGAACATGACGCCGCCGATTTCCACCGCCCGGATCCCGGATTCGCGGTAGAGGGCCACGGTCAGGGCCCAACCGGGATAGCGGTCCCGGGGGATATGGGGAAGGAGCCGATCGGCCAGGACATAGATCGCATGGCCTCCGGCCGGTTTGAAATAGGGAACCCCGACTTCGTCCAGAAGGCCGCCCAAATAAGCGACCTGCCGCGTCCGGTACTCCAGGTAGGCCTCGTCCAAACCTTCATGCAGCCCCTGAGCGATCGCCTCGAGGTCCCGGCCCGACAGACCGCCGTAGGTCGGGAACCCTTCGCCGATGATGAGATTGTTCTTGATCCGGCCGGCCAGGTCCGGGTCGTTGAGCGTGACGAAGCCGCCCATGTTGACCAGGGCGTCCTTCTTGGCGCTCATCGTTGCCCCGTCCGCGAAGGAAAACATCTTCCGGGCAATGTCCCGCACCGACCAACGCCCGTAGCCCTTCTCCCGCTGCTTGATGAACCAGGCGTTTTCGGCAAATCGGCAGGCGTCGAAAAAGAAGGGGATTTTCCGGCGGCGGCAGATCGCGGCGACCCGTTGGATGTTCGCCAGCGAAACGGGCTGGCCCCCCCCGCTGTTGTTGGTCACGGTCAGCATTACGACGGGAACGCGGCCGCCGTTGCGGTCCAGAAACGCTTCGAGCTTGGCCGTGTCCATGTCGCCCTTGAACGGCAGTAACGCGTCCGGGTCGTAGGCCGCGGCCCCGGCCAGGTCCACGGCCCGGGCGTTCCGGACCTCGATGTTGGCCCGGGTCGTGTCGAAATGGATGTTGCTCGGGACGGCGCTGTTCTTGCCGAGAACCGTTTCGAAGAGAACGCGCTCGGCCGCCCTCCCCTGATGCGTCGGGATGACGTGGGTGAATCCGAAGATGCCGCGGACCGCCTTTTCGAACCGGTAAAAACTCCGAGCCCCGGCGTAGGATTCGTCGCCCATCATGATCCCGGCCCACTGCCGGTCGCTCATGGCTGAGGTTCCGGAATCTGTCAGGAGATCGATCAGGACTTTATCGGCATGCAGGCCGAAAACATTGAAGCCCGCAGCCTGAAGCAGTTTGTCGCGCTCACGGCGGGTCGTCCAACCCAAGGATTCGACCATTTTGATCCGGAACGGCTCGACGGGAGGGGGAATCAAACGCATGATGGACCTCCAAATAAACGAATGAATGCGGAATTATACGGAAACGAGCTTTTTCAAGGCGGCGAACCGGGCTTCGACGTCGGCCGGTTTCATGGTTTTGAACCGTTCGATCCCGAAATCCTCGATCGTGAACGAGGCCAGGACGCTTCCATAAACCGCGGCCCGGCGGATCGACGAGGCCCGGAAGTTTCCGACGCGGTCGAGGTAGCCGAGGAAAGCTCCGGCGAAGCTGTCGCCGGCGCCGGTCGGGTCGACGACGCCCTCGCAGGGGTGGGCCATGATCCCGAACAGGGAATCACGGCCGAAGACGAACGCCCCATGCTCCCCTTTTTTAAGGACGACCAGCCGGGGGCCGCGTTCAAGGAGGCGGCGGCCGGCCCGGATCAAATTGCCCTCGTTCGTCATCAGCCGGGCTTCCTCGTCGTTGGCGAAGCAGATGTCCGTTTTCCGCAGAACACGGTCGAGGGCCTCGGGTTCGGTTTCGATGTAGTGCCGGATCGTGTCCATCGCCACCAACCGGGGGCGCTTCACCTGGGCGAGGACGTGCTCCTGCAGGCCCGGGCTGATGTTGGCCAGAAAGAGGATGTCGGGCGCGCGATAGGACGGGGGCAACGTCGGCTGAAAATCACGAAAGACGTTCAGGTCGAGCCGCACAGTGTCGCGTTGATTGGGATCGTCTCCGTACCGGCCCTCCCAAAAGAACGTCTTTCCGCCCGGGACAACCGTCAACCCTTTGAGGTCGACGCCGCGCTTTTTCAAAAAGTCGGCCGTCGTTTTAGGGAAATCCTCTCCGACCACGGCCACGATCCCGGGACGGGTGAAAAAGCTGGCGGCCAGGGCGCTGTAGGTGCAGGACCCGCCGACGATACGTTCCCGGCGCGCCCCGGGCGTTTCAATAGTGTCGAAGGCGACCGATCCGACAATGACCAGGCTCATGCGAATCTCCCGTCCATCCGGCGGGCTCCCGGAGCTCAGCGGCCTCGGTATTCGGGGACGAAGAGGGCAAGTTTTTTCCGGGTTGCGGCCGGGACATGCTTGGCCGCGGTGACGACCGCCGCCGCCAGGACGTGCCGGCACCGGCAGGCCGTGTCGTCATAAGCGGGGAGCGTCGCCACGGCTTTCCGGATAATCTCCTTGGCCTTCGAGATGTTCTCCCGCAGGTTTTCGAAGATCATGCCCACCGTAACACCTTCGTCCTGCTCCCGCCAGGTATCGTAATCGGTGGCCAGGTTCATCGTCGTATAGCAGATTTCCGCCTCGCGGAAAAGCTTCGCTTCGGTCGCCGCGGTCATCCCGATCAGGTCGCCGCCCCAGATCCGGTGCATTCTCGATTCCGCCCGGGTCGAAAAGGCCGGGCCCTCCATGCAGACATACGTCGCGCCGAGGCGCGACCGGATGCCGAGGCCGACGGCTATTTGGTGGCAATGCCGGGAAAGCTGCGGGCAGACCGGATCGGCCAAGGAGATGTGGGCGACGCAGCCTTCCCCGAAAAACGTGCTGGCCCGTTTCGTCTTGTCGATGAACTGGTCGGCGAAGACAATGTCGCGGGGGTGGATTTCCTCCCGGAGCGACCCGACCGAGTTGATCGAAATCAACCGGTCGACCCCGAGAATTTTGAACCCATAGACATTAGCCCGGTAGTTGATCTCGGACGGGCCAAAACGGTGGCCGCGGCCGTGTCGGCTGAGAAAGGCGACCCGGCGGCCTTCGAGCATGCCGAGGATATATTCGTCCGAGGGATCTCCCCAGGGCGTCCGCAACCGGACTTCTTTCAGGTCATGGATGCCTTCGATTTCATATAATCCCGTCCCGCCGAGAATGCCGATTTCCGCCCGGAGGGCCTCAGGTTTCCGGGCCGAAGAAGTTTTTTTGACGGGGGTTTTTCCGGATCTTTGCGCGGTTTTTTTCGGAGTCATGGGGTCTCCTTTCAACAGGAGTTTAAAGATATCTTTTCCCCTGGGGAGAGTCAACACCGCAAGGATTCCCGAAGGGAATCTTACGGTGTTAGTCCTTCACGAAGTCAGAGCAACCCGGACACAGCTTCGAAAGAAAACGAGGCCGGGTAGTCCTTCACGAAGTCAGGACAACCCGGACATAGCTTCGAAAGAAAACGAGGCCGGGTAGTCCTTCACGAAGTCAGGACAACCCGGACACAGCTTCGAAAGAAAACAAGGCCGGGTAGTCCTTCACGAAGTCAGGACAATCCGGACACGGCTTCGAAAGAAAACAAGGCCGGGTAGTCCTTCACGAAGTCAGGACAATTCGGTGAATGGGGTTTTCGGTCGAAATCGTCAATGGAGCAGGATCGGAAAAATCTTCGGAACCAGCTTCTCGAACTCCGCCCAGTTCGTAATCAGGAGGAAGCGGCCGGAACGGGCGACCGGGACGAGCGTGTTCCGGAAATCCTCGCCGAGGGCGCGAGTCGCGACGGGCCGGCCTTCCGCCGTCCAAGCACGAATGGCCGGGGCCATCGCCTTGATGTCCGATTTATCCGGAGCGTTGATTTTCCCGAAATAGAGCGGAGCGAGCGAGATCCCGAGGAGAAGGCAGACGATGAACGCGAGATGAGGAGAAGAAACCGTCAGGGCAAGGGGCGGGTGGGTATCGGTGTCCGCGGACATAAATCTCTGGAGCGACGCCGTGTCGCCCGATCATCCAAACTCCGCCCCGGGAACAAGTCAAGGAGCGCGTTGCCGCCCCTGCCCTACCCTCGTTTCCTCATTTGTGCTATCGTAACTCATCGCGTGGTATGACCCCATGAAATTCGTCTATTTCGACGCTTCCGCCGGGCTGAGCGGCGACATGATCTCGTCCGCCCTGCTCGACCTGGGCGTTTCGCCGACCGAATATAAAACCGTCATGAACGGTTTGAACCTGCCCGTCCGGATCAGGGTCCGCGAAGTCGAACGCTCGCATCTTCGGGCCCGCAAGATCGACGTTGAAATACGGGGCAAGGGCTCGCCTGCCCGCCGGTGGAAGGACGTCGCCGGGTTGATCAAAAAAGCGGCTCTCCCGGCTTCGGTGAAAGAACGCGGGCGGACCGTTTTCGAGGCCTTGTTCGCGGCCGAAGCGAAAGTCCACGGCGAAACGTTCGATCGCGTCCATCTCCACGAGGCCGGGGCCGACGACGCCCTCGTCGACATCCTCGGCGCCTGTTGGCTGGCGGAAACCCTCGGAATCGGCGAATTTTTCTGTTCGCCCCTCAACGTCGGCGCGGGTTCCGTCCGGACCGCCCACGGCATTCTTCCGGTCCCTCCGCCGGCGGCGGCCGAGCTTCTCCGCGGTATCCCCGTATATTCCGCCCATGCCCAAACCGAGCTCGTCACGCCCACCGGGGCCGCCTTGATTAAAACATTCGTCTCGAAGTTCACGTCATTTCCAGAACTGACCTATGACCGAATTGGTTGCGGCGCCGGCGGCCGGGACATCGAGACGCTCCCCAACATCCTCCGCGCTTTTTACGGCGACCGACGAAATTTTTCCCCGGACAAGCACGTTTATCTCCTGGAGGCGACGATCGACGATGCCAATCCCCAGGTCCTGGCGGCGTTCATGGACCGGGCCTTGGAAAAAGGAGCCCTCGACGTCCATCTCACCCCGGTCGTCATGAAAAAAAATCGGTTGGGGACGAAACTGACGCTTCTCACCGAATCGGCCGCCCTCGAAACCCTGATCGCCGCCGTTTTCACGGAAACGAGCTCGATCGGCCTTCGTTACTTCCCGGTGGAGCGGCGGGCGCTCGTCCGCCGGATCGAGACCATCCGGCTGGAAGGCCGGCCCATCCGGGTCAAAACGGCCCTCCTCGACGGCCGGCCGATCAACGTCCAGCCGGAATACGAGGATTGTCTCGCTCTTTCCCGGGCGAAAAAACTTCCCCTCAAGGACGTCCTGCGGCGGGCGGCCGAGGCGGCGAACATCCGCCTCAAAGGATGAAACCCCCATGACACCGAAACCCAAAACCAAGGGGATGGACCTCCGAAAAATCGAACGCGGCGTCCGTTTGATTCTCGAGGGCGTGGGCGAAGACCCGAACCGGCCGGACCTGCGGGGCACACCCCAGCGGGTCGCCCGGATGTACGCCGAAATCCTCGGCGGCCTCCAGGAAAACCCCGAAACTCATCTCCGGGCCGTTCACGAGGAAAAGCACGACGAGATGGTGCTGATCAAGAACATTCCCCTCTATTCGATGTGCGAGCATCACATGCTCCCGTTCGCCGGGGTCGCCCACGTCGCCTACATCCCCAAAGGCGGCCGGATCGTCGGCCTCTCAAAAATCGCCCGGGTGGTAGAAACGCTGTCCCGCCGTCTCCAGGTCCAGGAGCGGCTGACCAAGCAGGTCGCCGACATCATCATGGAACACCTGGACCCGCTTGGGGTCATCGTCGTGATCGAGGCCGAGCACATGTGCGTATCCATGCGCGGAGCTAAAAAGCCCAAAGCCATCACCGTCACTTCGGCCGTGCGCGGGATGTTCCGGACCCGTTCCGTGACCCGCCTCGAAGCCATTTCCCTGATCCGGGGAGGATTATCCAGTGGCAAAGAAGTCTAAGCCTCCGTTTTACGTCACGACGCCGATTTACTACGTCAACGATGTCCCCCACATCGGCCACGCCTATACGACGATCATCGCCGACACCCTGGCCCGGTTTATGAAAATGAACGGCCGGGACGTCTTCTTCCTCACCGGCACGGACGAACACGGCCAGAAGGTGGAGAAAGCGGCCACCGCGCACGGCGTCGACCCGCGCGCCTGGGCGGACAAGGTCGTCGTCCGGTTTTTCGACCTCTGGAAAGCCCTCGACTGCGAGCCGGATTTCTTCATCCGGACGACCATGGACATCCACGAGAAAGGAGTTCAGAAGCTCTTTAAAATCCTTCTCGACCGGGGCGACATCTACAAAGGCGAATATAAGGGCTGGTACTGCGTTTCGGACGAGAACTTCCTCACCGAGGACGTGGCCCTCGACAAGGACGGGACGAAAACCTGCCCGGATTGCGGCCGGAAAGCCCAGGTCGTTTCCGAGGAAACGTATTTCTTCCGGCTTTCCGCCTATCAGCAGAAACTGCTCGATCATTACCGGACCCATCCGCAGTTCGTCCGTCCTCAAAGCCGGATGAACGAAGTCACGAGTTTCGTCCGCGGCGGGCTCAAAGACCTGAGCATCACCCGGACGACGGTCAAGTGGGGTGTCCCGGTCCCCGGCGACCCGGCCCACACGATTTACGTCTGGTTCGACGCCCTGCACAATTACGTGACCGGAATCGGTTACGACCGGGACCCGGCTCTGTTCGAAAAATTCTGGCCGGCTTCGGTCCACCTGATCGGCAAGGATATCCTCCGCTTCCACGCCGTGTTCTGGCCGGCCTTCCTCATGGCCTCGAGGTTGCCGCTTCCCGAATGCGTCTTCGGCCACGGCTGGTGGATGAAGGACGAAGCCAAGATGTCCAAGTCGAAGGGCAACGTGCTGGACCCGTATGTTCTCATCCGGGCGATGGGCCCCGATCCGCTCCGGTATTTCCTCCTGCGGGAAGTTCCGATCGGGCTGGACGGAAATTTCAGCCATGAGGGGTTCATCCACCGGGTCAATTCCGACCTGGCCAACGATCTGGGCAACCTCGTCAGCCGGGCGCTGACCATGATCCGCAATTATTTCCAGGGGAAGATCCCCCCGCCCGCCGCGGAGAACCCGGCCGACGCGGAGATCCGGAAGGCCTTTGAGGAAATGAAGAAATGGGCGGTCGCCCAATACGATTCCTACGCCCTGAACAAGGCCCTGGAGGAAATCTGGGCCTTCATCACGACGGTTAACAAATATCTGGCCGACAACGCCCCGTGGAAACTTCACAAAGATCCGGCCCTGCGGCCGCGGCTGGCCCGCGTGCTTTATCAGGCGGCGGCGTCCCTCCGGGGCGTGGCTGCGCTGATCGCCCCGGTTATGCCCGGTTCGGCCCAAAAGATGTGGGAATTTCTCGGGGAAAGCGGCTCGGTCCAGGATGTCCGGTTCGACGATCTGGCCTTCGCCGGCCTGGATATCGGGCATATCCTCAAGGAACCGACGCCGCTGTTTCCGCGCGTGGACTTAAAGGCGTTTTTAGCCGAAGAACCCGGGACTTCAAAGGAACAACCCATGGACGAACCCAAAACCCCATCTGTCGATCAAAACATCATCACCTACGACGAATTCGCCAAATTGGAACTGCGTGTCGCCCACGTTCTCGAAGCGGTCAAGGTCGAGGGCGCCAAAAAACTCCTGAAACTCAAAATCGACCTGGGGACGGAACAGCGGCAGATCGTGGCCGGCGTGGCCGAAACCTACGCGCCCGAGCAGCTGGTGGGGAAAAAATTCATCGTCATCGTGAACCTCAAGCCCGCAGTCATCCGCGGCGTTGAATCGCAGGGCATGCTTCTTGCGGCTGTTTCCGGCGACAAGTCGGCCATTCCCTTTTTTGAAGCGGACGTCCCGACCGGGGCGAAGGTGAAGTAGGCGGGGATCAGAACAGAAACGGCGCGACGCACTCGGTCGGGATCGCGCCTTCGCGGAGAATTTTCGGCGGGTTCGAAGTCACATCGACGATCGTGCTCGACAACCCGCAGGTCGTCCGGCCGGCGTCGATGATCGTCACGTTTCGATCCTCAAAATCCCGGAAGATTTTGAACGGATCGGCGATTTCTCCATGGCCCGACCGATTGGCGCTCGTAGACGTCAGGGGAACGCCCAGATCCTTCAGAAAATCCCTCAGCCAGGCCATCCCCGGAACGCGGACGGCGATCGTGTTGTTCGGCCCCAGCATTTTCGGCGGAAACAGAGGGCGGGCGTGGACGACGAGCGTTAGAGGACCCGGCCAGAACTGCCGGATCAGATCGAAGAAGACCCGGGGGAGATGTTCGCTATAGGACAGAACCGATTCCGCGTCCGCGGCCACGATGGGCAGCGGTTTTCCCTTATCGCGCTCCTTGAAGGCGTACACTTCCCGCACGCCGTCCGGGGAAAAAGCGTTCGCCCCCAATCCGTAAAACGTTTCCGTCGGGAAAATGACGATCCCGCCGGCAAGAATATCATCGCGGATTTTTCGCACGGGCTCCAGATCATATTTCTTCGGGTTGATTCGAACGACACGGAAAGACATCAATACTTTTCCTTCGCAGGATTATGCTCTATTTCGCGCGAATTTTCCACTCTTTTTTTCGAATTTTCGAAACCGGAAAATTCCAGACGCGACCCGGCCCGGACCGGGACGAAGGGAAAGCCGGGTGATCCGGCGGAGGCCGGTCCGCCGAGACGGCCTCTTAGAACCAGTAATTGACCCCGAGAGAAAACTGGTACCCGCCGACGTCGATCGGTTGGAACCCTTCGAAGGCGTTGGTGAATTCCGCCGGACAGGAAAAGTACTGGCCGCCGACGTCGATGGTCATCCGGCGGCCGACGGGAATCATCAACCCGCCGAACGCCTGCCAGCCGAACGAAACGCGGCCGAGGCCGTCGCTCTCTCTGGCGTCGACTTTGTAGATCGGGTAGACCAAAACCTGGCCGAATTGATCCTCATAGATATATTCGTCTTTGAAAAAGATCTGGTCGCCCTGTATCCGCACGTTCCAGAACGTCGCATTAACGCCACCGCCGATATAGGGAATCACGTTCCCCCGCCGGCCGAACGGCGTCCATTTGATGGACGCCTGAAGGGGCGCGACCGAATACGTGAGCGAGTGGGAGGGGACGAAATCGCCCCTAAATTCATCCGCCGGGAAGGCATAGTCGCCGTCCTCGAGTTCATATCCGACCCAATCCTTGTAATACGCCCCTTTGCTTTTCTTGAAGATATCGAGGCCGATGACCAAACTGAAATCCCGGCTGACGAAGGCTTCGTATTGGATGCCGAGGGACACGTCCTGGAACGTCGTCTTTTTAAACTGCATGTTCTCAAACTCGATGTCCCAGAAATTCCCCGTCGTCAGGCGGGGGACGAAATAATTCATCCTGATCGTCAGGACATTGGCCGAAGCCGCTCCGGCCGCGAGCCCGAAAACCAGAATCGCGATCAATAATCTTTTTTTCATCGTCGTTCTCCTACTTCAACACCCAAAACAATAGCAAAATCCGTGCCATTCGGCTTTCCCCGGGAGCGAGCCGTCCGGTTGTGGCGAAAAAAGGTCAGTTGTCCTCTTTCTTTTTCCGGGACCCGCGGGCGGGACGTTATTTTCGAACGGCAGTCTTGACGGTCCGGTCGAAGGCAATGACCCAGCGGCCCCAGGGCGTCGTGACCTCGGATTCGCCCGACACCCGCACGTCCAGAACCGATTCGTTCAAGCCGTCGGCCACCGAACCTCCGGTCTCGAAAAAGTCGAGAATCAGCGGAAACGTAAAGATTTTTTCGCCCCGGGCCGCGATTCTCGTCCCGGTGCCGGTTTCGCCCTTGATCGCTGAATATCCGGCCAATTCCAGGGAATAGGTCAACCGATCCAGGGAAAACGAGAAACCGTTGGGATTTCTGATCGCGAACCCCGCCGTGATTTCCGCCCCTCCGATGGTCAGGGTCTTCACTTCGACGGGGACGGGGACGAATTCCAAACCCCGGTAAACCGGGAAATCTCCCGAAAACGCGACCGGGACGCGCTTGTCCCGCCGCTTTTCATCCTGAAAGGTCATTCCTCCCGCGACATAACAAACAGCGAGATCCTTGTCCTCCAAGCCCGGCGCCGCCGGGAAGAGATTCCCGTAATTCAGCTTAACCGGAAGGCCGATCACGATTTCATCTCCGGCTTCGATCCCGAGAGGATCGTCGAGCTGAACTTTGAGGTTGAGATACTCGGTATCGTCAATGACGACCTTGTAATCGTAGCGGGTCAGGCGGACGGGGGCGTCGGACGGATTTCTTAAAATCAGGTGGAAGACGAGGGTGAGGCCTTCGGGAGACGGATCGATGATCCGTTTCTCGCGGAGGAGAACCTCCGGGTCCGGTTTGTCCCCTAAGGCGAGCGCGGCCGCAAGCAGCCCTAACATCGCCGCGATGACCGTTTTTTTCATGATCGTTCCCGTAACAAGGGAAAAATATTCTACCATAAATCGACGGAATGGCGTTTTCCGGTATAATAAGCGGGGATTTTCGAAACCGATGCCTAAACTCGCGCATGATTTCCGAGACCGAGGCCTGTACGTGCGGCTTTTCGGGGGCGACGTCTACGCCGTCGGCGGATTCGTCCGGGACATTCTCCGCCGGAAACCCTCCGAGGAAGTGGACCTTCTTGTCGCCCGACGGCCCCTGGACGAAATCGTCCGGATCCTGGAGCCGAAGGGCAAGGTCGACCTGGTGGGCAAAAGCTTCGGCGTCATCAAGTTCACCCGGGCCGGGAGGACCGTCGACATCGCCCTCCCCCGGACCGACCGGGCGCCGGCGAAAACCGTCCGCGGCCACAAGGACATCCGGGCCCAATCCGACCCTATGCTCCCCGTCGAAGAGGACCTCCGGCGCCGCGATTTCCGGTGCAACAGCCTCGCCTGGCGGCTTTCCGACGGCGCCCTGATCGATCCGTTCGACGGCCGCCGGGACATCCGGGAGAAAATCCTTCGTCTGACCAATTCCTCGGCCTTTCCCGAGGATCCGCTCCGGATCCTGCGCGCGGCGAGATTCGCCTCCGTTCTCGGTTTCGAAATCGATCCCGAAATTTATCCGGTCGCCCGGACGGTCGATCTTTCCGGGCTCAGCGTCGAACGCGTGACCGAAGAACTCTATAAAATCCTTCTCTGTTCGCCCCGGCCTTCGCGCGGCCTGGAAGAGCTTTTCCGGCTCGGCGCCCTCCGGCCGCTCCTTCCGGAACTCTACGCCCTGACGCTGGTCATCCAGGATTCCGTCTTTCATCCCGAGAAAGACGATTTCGGCCACCACACGGTCTGGGCCCATACGAAAATCACCGTGGACCAGGCCAAGCGGCTGGCCGAAAAGCTCGGAATCGACCCGGCCAAAAGGCCCGCCCTGCTTTGGGCCGCCCTGTTTCACGACGCGGGGAAAGCGGAAACGACGCATTGGGAATACAAACGGGGCCGGATGGCCGTCACCAGCGCCGGGCACGATACAGCCGGAGAGCGGCTGGCGCTGCGGGCGTTCGACCGTTTGAAAATCTACTCCTGGAACGGGGCCGATGTCCGGGAGCTCGCTCTTCGGCTGATTCGGACTCACCATCGGGCCGCCGAACTCTGGCAAAACCGCGAAGTTTTAACCAAGAAAGCGTTCAACCGATTCGCCGCCGACACGGCCGGCGAATTCGAGCTCGCGGCCGTCCTGGACGCCGCGGACCGCGCCGGGCGGAGCGATCGCCCGGCGGCCGGGCTCGACCGCGAAGCCCGCTGGCTGCTCCAGGCCATGCGGGACCAAAACGTCTCCAAGGAAACGATCCGGCCGCTTGTGCTGGGCCGGGATCTTCTGAAACTGAACGTCGCTCCCGGCCCGGCGATGGGGAAACTTCTCAAGGAACTCTACGGGCGCCAGCTCGACGGCGAATTCGACACCCGGGCCGGCGCCTTGAATGCGGCCCGGCGGCTCGTTCGGACGGAACACCCGGCAAAGGAGCGCTCATGAAATCGGTTCTGGTCGCCGGAGGCGCCGGCTACATTGGGTCCCACACGGTCAAGGAGCTCCGCCGGGCCGGTTTCCGGCCGGTGGTGTTCGACAACCTCTCCAGCGGGCATCGGGACGCCGTCGGCGGCGCGGATTTCGTCGAGGGGGATCTGCGCGATCCGGTAGCGATCGGTCGCGTTTTAAAAACGGGGGATATCGCGGCCGTCCTCCATTTTGCCTCCCTCATCCAGGTCGGAGAATCATACGTTAATCCCCGCAAATACTACCTTCAAAACCTTCTGACCGCGTTGAACCTGCTGGAAGCGACGCTGGAGGCGGGCGTCCGCGGGTTTATTTTCAGCTCGAGCGCGGCCGTTTACGGGCTCCCCCGGGAGACGCCGTTGCGAGAAGACCATCCGGTCGATCCGATCAACCCCTACGGCCGGACGAAGGCGATGGTTGAAGAGATCCTCCGGGATTATGACCGGGCCTACGGCCTCCGATACGTTTCCCTCCGTTACTTCAACGCGGCCGGGGCGGACCCGGAGGGAGAACTCGGCGAACGGCACGATCCGGAAACGCACCTGATCCCTAACGTCCTCAGGGCCGTCTCGGGACACGGACCGGCCTTGAGCGTTTTTGGAACGGATTTTCCGACGCCCGACGGAACGGCGATCCGCGATTACATTCACGTCACGGACTTGGCCGCGGCCCACGTTCTCGCCCTCCGGCATCTTCTGGAGGGGGGCGGGAGCGAGATCATCAATCTGGGAACGAACCGGGGATATTCCGTCCTGGAAGTCGTCGCCGCCGCGGAAAAAATCGCCGGCCGGCCCGTTCCCCGGGAGGAGAAGCCGCGGCGCGAGGGCGATCCCCCCGTCCTTCTGGCCTCCAAGGAAAAAGCGGAACGCGTTCTGGGGTGGAAACTCCGTTTTTCCGACCTGGGAACGATCCTCGAAACCGCCTGGGCCTGGCATAGGCGGGGACGCTGATCAGGGCGCCGCGTTTTTTCTTCGCCGAAAAACCGATGAACAAACTCCGGGCAATCCTTATCATATTCGCTATCACATTCCGGACGACCCAACTCGCCGGAGCGGGCCAGGACCGGCACGAAATCGAGGTCCTCGGGATGAAGATTCCGTTCCGGGAAGACCCCCGGCGCGACATGATCGTCATCGAGGGCGAAGTCCTGCGGCGTCTCCCGGCCGTTCAAATCGCCGAACTCGTCGCCCTGGCCGCCAATATGAATTTCACCGTCCGGGGCATGTTTCAAGCCGATCCTCAAATGCAGGGATTCAACCAGGAGCAGATCGCCGTCCTGGTCGACGGGATTCCGGTCGCCAACGCCCAGACCGGCCACCATAACTTTCTCCTCCCCGTCGCCGCGGACGATATTGCCCGGATCGAGGTTCTCCGGGGAGGATTTTCCTCCAGGTTCGGGACGTCCGGGGGCGGCGGCCAGGTGAACATCATCACCGCCGCCGGAAACCGCCTGAGCCTTCGACGATCGAGTTTCCGGACGACCGACGTCTCCGCCTCGGCCGGCTCGGAAACGCTCCGGGCGGCGGCAGGCTTCACGGATACGGCCGGATACGCCGACGGCCTCGACGGCCGGAGGGCCTTCGCCCGGGCCGGAGGACGGTTAACTGGCCTAGCCTCCTTCTTGGATGTTCAGGCCGGATTTGTCGGGGCCCGGTTCGGCGCGGCGAATTTTTATGGACCGTACCCGTCGGCCGAAGAAGTCTCCCGCTTTCTGGGGGCATTATCCGGTGGAACGCGACTGTCCGCAAGTCTCATGGGAAATTTTCAAATTTCCGGCCAGGCGTCACGGGACGATTTTCGCCTCGACCGGCGGGATCCCGAAAAATACCGGAATCTCCACGACACCCGCCAGGCCTCGGCCGAAGCTTCGATAAGGGGAACCGGCCGGGCTTTCGATTATTCCGCCGGGATCGTATCGACCTGGGATGAAATCGAAAGCGGCGGAATCCGGGCGGGGCTTTCCGTCCCGGCGCTGGGCCGGCATCGGCGGCTGTTTCATTCCTTCCGGGCCGCGGCCGGGAGGGAAGCCGGAGACTGGTCGTGGCGGGCGGGCATCGACGCGGGATTCGGCGATTACCGGGGCTGGGGAGGATCGCTTGTCCTGGGACGTTCGTGGGGTACGAATGTCCGCCTTGCCGGATCGGTCTCGCGGACCTACCGCGTCCCCACCTATACCGAGCTGTACTACGCCGACCCGATTCACCTCTCCGACTCTTCGCTGAAACCCGAGCGGACGGATTCGGCTTCGTTATCGGCCGGGGGAATTCTGGGAGCGCTGTCCTGGGGATGCCGTCTTTTTTCCAACCGAACCCGGGATTTGATCGATTGGACCCGGCCGTTGAACGGGGAAATCTGGAAAGCGGCGAACATCTGCGGCGGATCTTTCGGCGGGATCGATCTCCACGGAGAGATCCGAAAGGGAAAATTCCAAGCCCGGGTCCTGTATACCTATCAGAAAACCCGGTTTGTCGCCGGGCCGGAGGCGGCGGCTCTGAAATACCATTATTATTTCCCCGACCACTGCCTCTCGCTGATCGCCTTGGGAGAATCGGGCGTTTGGTCGGGATCCGTCGCCCTGAAAATCGAGCGGGAGGAGACATCGGGCCGGGTTCGGCCGTATCTCGGCGGCCGCCTGCGCCGAACGATGGGACGCTTCGAGATCTTCGCCGACCTGCAAAATCTTTTCAACCAGCGGGTCGAAAAAATCCCCGGCTTGCCCGAAGCGCCGCGCGCCGTCGGCCTCGGCCTCGGGTTCGCTTTTTAAGTTTGGCGGGGGAAAAGCGTCGCGGGGTCCTCCCTTCCATCCTTCCCTTCCAGGACTTACCCCAATAAACGTGGATAAATTTGGCTAATCTCTGAATTTTCTTAATGTTACATGAATTTTGATCTGGAAAGCAAAAAATGGGGGAACTTTGGCCTTCTCTTCAGGTTGACTCCCTTCCGGCCGCGTGTTATAAGAATTTTTCGTCATTATGAAATCATCAAAACTCGTCTTAATATACATCCTCCTCGCCGGTTGTCTTTCCCTCCTGGATTGCTCAAAAAATAAACCGGTCATCCAACCTCAACCCGAAACCCGCGCCTCCGCTCCGGCGGTAGAACCGCCGGCGGCGAATCCCGCGGTCGAGGTCATCAAGGTCCCCGAGAAAACGGTCATTCCCGTCGAAGAGAAAAAACTGGCCGCCAACGGGGTCCTGGTCAACGGCCAAGCTGCCGACGACGCCGCCATCTCGATCGAAGACGCCCTGGGCGTCTATGAAGAGGCCAAGGCGGCCCGGGAACGGGGCGACTTCGAAGGCGCCGTCAACTTCCTGGACGAGGCCTACGGGATGTTGATCCGGCTTCCCATCGCCGCCGATTCGCCGCTGATTCAGGAAAAAGACAACCTCCGGTTGTTGATCGCCCAGCGCATCCAGGAAATCAACGCCGCCCGCCGCAACCCGACCGTGGAAAATCACAAATCGATTCCCCTGACGGAGAACGAATGGGTTCTCCGGGAGATCCACTCGTTTATCGGCCCCGAGCGGCAGGCCTTCGAGGAAGGCTACCGGCGCGCCGGATTCTACAAGGATTGGATCGTCGGGGAGCTCCGGAAGGCGGGCCTTCCGGAAGACCTGGTCTGGCTCCCGATCGTCGAAAGCATGTTCAAGCCGCTGGCTTTATCCTCGGCCCGGGCGCTCGGGATCTGGCAGTTCATCCGGACCACCGGGCTGAATTATGATTTGAACCAGGACAAATTCGTCGACGAGCGGCGGGATCCGTACAAATCGACCATCGCCGCGATCAAGTACCTGGAATACCTTCACTCGTTCTTCGGGGATTGGACGACCGCTCTAGCCGCTTACAATTGCGGCGAAGGATACGTTCAGCGGATCATCAACTCCCAGAACATCAGCTATCTCGACAATTTCTGGGACCTCTTCCAGCGCCTTCCCTTCCAGACGGCCCGTTATGTTCCCCGCTTCATCGCCGTCGTCCGGATCATCCAGAATCCGGATAAGTACGGGATGACGCTGCCCGAACCGTACCCGCCGCTTCAATTCGACACGGTCCGGATCCATCACCCGGCCAAATTGAGCGTCTTTGCAGCCGCCCTGGGGCTGGAAGCGTCCGAGCTCGAATTTCTCAACCCCGAACTCCGCTATCAATCCACGCCCGACACGCCCTACGACCTCCGCGTCCCCGTCGGGACCGGAGAGCGTTTGCTGGCCGCGCTCCCCACACTTCCGAAATACGTTCCCCCCGAGTACGGCATGCATAAAGTGAAAAGCGGAGAAACGCTCTCGACGATCGCGAGAAGGTACGGGACGTCAGTCCAGAACTTACAGAAAATGAACAATTTACGTGGATCTCTGATCCGCACCGGGCAAACTCTTAGGATCCCGACCCGGGGCTGATTCCCGGCCGCTTTCGAGCTCCGGTTTTTTACTTTTATAACCGTTCCCCGTTAGGGAAACCTCAGCGCCGGTTTCGTTCGTCAAATCGAACTCCCTTGATCCGGCCAATTCGTCGTCGATGAAATACGCGACTGTCCACCGGCCGACAGTCATATCCGCCGTAACGGGCAGCCGGTCCCAGGCGATATAGCGGTCGTACTCGATCCCTTCCTCGCCCGCTTCGACCGCATCGGATTCCCGGACGATCCGGCCGGAAGGGTCGTACCATTTCCAGGCCAGGCGATGCCGCCCGCTTAACGGTTTGAAAACGAGAACGGAACATACCGACGCGTCCCGGCTCTTGCTGAACGCCGTTCCGACGAGCGCGAGATCGGCCCAATCGTCCGTCCGGATGACGTCGGCGCAAAGGACGGAGCGATCCAATACGGCGGCGGGAAGCTCCGCCGTCGTTTGGGGCGCCAGCCGGACGCAGGACGCCGCGGACGCGCAAAGGATCGGGATGAGGAAAATCCGGACCGGGCACGCCATGGCTCATTATGGCACGAAAAATCGGAGACACCATACCTATTTCCCTATTTCCGGAAACATCAAGGCCTGTCGATATTAGGAAACAGGTATTGTGTCTCCAAATTTCTCGAAATTAACATGGGATGATCGCCCGGCATATCATCCTGAAGCGGAAAAGGAACCGGAGGAGCCATGATCCTGAAATACGCAATTTTATGGGTCGTTTCTTTTATCGGCATCAGCGCGGTGGACGCTTTGTGGCATCTCGTCCTCTGGGGGAGGATTTACGGCCGGGACATCCGGAAAGTCGCCGTCGTCGCCGACGGCAAACTCGTCTTTCGCAATTTCAGCGGCGCGCTTTCCCAGATATTGGTGATCACGGCGTTCGTCGTTC
This sequence comes from Candidatus Aminicenantota bacterium, assembly GCA_026393895.1. Classification (GTDB taxonomy): domain Bacteria; phylum Acidobacteriota; class Aminicenantia; order Aminicenantales; family UBA4085; genus JAAZPG01. The sequence goes on along the minus strand of JAPKZG010000096.1, from coordinate 19,713 downwards.
TCGCCTCCCTTCAATTTTCCTCCGCCAAACCCTACCTCAACGGGATCATTTCCTGCATGATGGGCGGCATTCTGAGCATTTCGGTTTACGGTCTCGTGAACCATTGGATCATCAGGGACTGGAGCCTTTCCGTGACCGTCCTGGAAAGCGCCTGGGGACCGATGATCGGGGCCTTTGCCGGGTTCTTCATCGTCTGGGTGAGCCGGCTGTTGAAGATGAATTGACCCGCGGCGGCCGGGTCAGCCCGATGGCCGGCCGGATCGCGAACCTGCTGAATTTGAAACCGATCGTGTCCATGAAGGAGAACGGAGAGTCGACCATCTTCAACAAGGCCTTCAACAGGCGGGGAAACCTTAAAAACATCCTGAGGCACCTGAGAAAAATCGCCGCGGGAAACCGGGTCTGGGAATATTGCGTCCTGCACGCCCACAACCCGGAGGACGCGCATGCCTATGCCCTCGAAACGGAAACGATCTTCGGCAAGAAGCCGGCCTTCGTCATGGACATCTCGCCCGTGATCGGCCTAAACGCCGGGGTCGGCGCCGTCGCGGTTTCGTTCCTTCTGGAAGAAGCGTGAACGGGCCCGCCCGGGACGGAGGGAATCGATGCTCAACCTGCTTCTGACCGCCGCGGCCGCGATTTTCCTCTTTATGTCCGCGTTGTTCGTCGTGGCGCTGATCAGGAAAAACAATTCCCTCGTCGACACCGCCTGGGGGCCCGGTTTCATCCTGGTGCTGGCCGCGCTGTTTTTCCGCAACCCGGCTCTCGATCCGGCGAAAATCCTGCTCCTGGTTCTGATCCCGCTCTGTGGCCTCCGGCTGGCCGTCCATATTTTTCGGAGGAACGCCGGGAAACCCGAGGACTTCCGCTACGCCAAAATGAGAATGGACTGGGGCAAAACGTACGCCCTGAAGTCGTTCTTTTTCGTCTTCATGCTCCAGGGCGTCCTGATGCTGGTCGTGTTCTCACCGGCCGTGCTCGTCTTCCTCTCCCCCGCCCGGCCGCTGAATGCCTTGGACATCGCCGGGACGCTGGTTTTTCTGGCCGGGTTTCTCTTCGAGACCGCCGCCGATCTCCAGCTCGCCGCCCACGTCCGCGATCCCCGGAACAAGGGAAAACTGATGACCCGCGGCCTCTGGTCGCTCACCCGCCACCCGAACTATTTTGGGGAGGCGACCCTGTGGTGGGGCATCGGCCTCATCGCCCTTTCCTCGGAGCACGGCTGGGCCGGGCTCATCGGCCCGGCCGTCATCACGTTCCTTGTGCGATTCGTTTCCGGCGTGCCGCTTCTCGAGAAAAAATACACGGGACGCCCGGACTGGGAGACCTTCAAGAAAAGGACCCCGGTGTTTTTCCCGCGGCTCCCGCGGAAATAATAAACCGCCCGCCCCGACTTCCAGAAAACTCACATTATGTCTGGACCATTTTTAAGGGATGAGGTCCTCGGAGCGTGCAAGTTGAAAGGTGCTTGCGTTTTCCGGGGAAATGTTCAACTATTACTTTCACGAGCGTGCCTCGCCCCTGTGCAGGTGCATCTGAAAGCGTAAGCCACGGAGTTATTCACGAAAAAAACTGCTGCTTGGCCGCCGTTTTCTGCTGATATGCTGTTTCGTCTATTATCCGCAGCCGTGCTGTTCCTGGGGTTGGTCCAGGTGCTGGCCATCCTTTTTAGCCTGATGCGGGTCGGATTTTCCCAGCCGGTGGCATTGACCGTTCTGGCGCTGGCGGCCGGCGGAGCCCTGGTATTCCATCGCCTGCTGCGCCGGGGCGCCGGGGACGTCGTTCCGGTCGCCGAAACGATTTCCGGGCCGGCCCGATTCTCCTGCTGGTTGCTGCCGCTGTTGCTGACATTGTTGCTGGCGGTGCTGGCCAATTCGTACCTGCACCCCTATGTGGCCGCCGATTGCGCCACTTACCACCTGCCTACGATCCACTACTGGAGCGAGCGCGGGTATGTGCATTGGGTCGACCTCAAGCCGTTTGAAATTTATTACACCGACATGTTCATCAACGGATATCCAAAAGCCGCCGAGCTGATGGCTTTCGTCACCATCCACGCCACGGGAGTGACGGGCATGGTTCACCTGCTCAACGCCTGGTTCCTGTTGATTGGCATCGGCGGCGTGGCCTATATGTCCCGGCGGTTGGGGGCATCAGCACCGAGCTCGCTGGTTGCCGGCCTTCTTTACGCCCTGGCGCCGGTCAACATCCAGCAACTGAACGGTTCCTATGTCGATTCCGCTTTCGCCGCCGCGGTGGTGGCCTTGCTGGCCGTGCTTTTTCGTATCGCTGAACGACGGAATGGCGATAACCTGCCGTGGTCCATCGCGATCATCTTTGGCGCCAGCGCCGGTCTGGTTCTCGGGATCAAAGGCATCGGCCCGCTGCCGGTGGGGATAACCGCGCTCGCCGCCGTCATTTTGCTCGGCATGAGTTTGTGGAAATTCCACCGCGGCCGGCTGGTTTCCCAGGCATTGCGGGCAGCTGCCTGGTTGACTCTTGCAGCCGCCGTCATCCTGCTGGTCGGCGGCTACTGGTATGCGCGCAACGCCGTACACACCGGCAATCCACTCTATCCGGCCGCTGTGAAAGTGGGGAAAATCCTGGACTGGCCCGGGCCGACCCAACCATTCACCATGAACGAGGCGGCGAACATCCCGGTGGCGACCGCTGGCTGGTCCGATTGGAAACGGGTCATCTACGACTGGCTGCAGGGTGGCCCCGCCCATTGGCCGTTTTCGGTCTGCAGTGTGAGCGGCCGGCTTGGCGGGCTGGGGTTGATATGGCTATTCGGCTGCATTCCGGCCATCGGCATGGCCTTGTATGCCAGTCGCAGAAAAGGGGGGCTGGCAACCGTCCGGCGTCCTTTACTGGCGGGGTGTTTCGTTGCTACCTGCATTTTTCTGCTGACCCCGATGCAGTGGTGGGCGCGATACACGCTCTGGCTCCTGGGCCTTGGTTTGCCATGCCTGGTGGTGGTGCTGGAGCGGTTGCGGCCGGGGTGGGCCCGGAGATGGGGCGCTCTCTGGCTGTTGCTGTTGTTGTTCTTCTTCCTCGTCGAGCTGTTGTTCGGTTTCGGCTGGGTCGCCTGCGCTAATCCGGTGGACTGGTACGGGGGCATGGGTTCCTTTCCGCCGCGCCCGCAAATTATGCTCAGTCGGCTCGCCTGGAGCCAGCCATTTACGGCTGTCAACAAAGCCAATCAGGGCAGCATATTCCACGACATGATGTCCAATTATCATCCGGTCGCTGTCGGGCCGTTGAACAGCAACGACAACCTCTCCGTCTGGATGAAGGCCATGTTCGGCACCGTTTGCGATCCGTTGGGTCGACGCCCGGTGCGGCTGCTCAAGCCATCTAAAATCGCTAGTGACAACCTGTTGCGCCGTTTCGTGAGGGATGAAAAAATCGGGTACATCGTCTGGGAAGCGAACACCCCCTATCCGCCGCTTCTGGATGTGTTGTCGGTCCAGAGAGAGAGGGTTGGTGAGTTTTGTTACTTTAAAATCAATCCCCACGCACTTTCCGTGGGGGGGGGGGGCGTTGACTGACCCGTTGTCATCGCTTGTCCCCGTGCCATGATTTCCCTCAACCGGCTATCCTGGAGCCGCCCTTTCACTTCGTTCGATGATACCAAGAGCGGATCCATATATCGGGAATTGAGCAGCAATTTTCAGGCCGCAGCCATAGGGCCGTTGAACAAATGGAAAATTTTGTCTGGTCCCATGATGGGCGTGTTCGGAATGATCTGCGATCCGCTGGGGCGTCGGCCCGTTTTCTTCATTGACTGCGAAAACATTCTCGATCCCGAGAAGATTAGCGTTTTTCTGCAAAACCACAATATCCGCTATGTGATTTGGGATGCAACGATAAAATGCCCGCCGGCGTTTGAAAAGCTGTCCACGCGACAGGAGGAGATCGGGCCGTTCCGATATTTCGTTTTTAACTGGCTAACGACGAGACCCCCCGGATAAATGCCGATTATTAAAATTGCAAATAATTATCCTTAAAATCAACCCTGGGTTAAATTAATTTTCCTATCAGTAAACTTAATAAACACAAGTTGTTATTCGCAGGTAATTATGGAAAAAAAACTTAAGAAATTATTATGCGGGGCATTTCTTTAAGGATCATTACGACTAACAGGACAAGTATTTATGGTTATTCCTCCTTTAAAAATGTCATACTCAAGGGTATCTTTCTTCAATGATTCCAAGGCTTTTTCGTATTCGGCTTTGGCTTCACAGTTCAAGGCGAGCCACTCCCCCCTTCAATCACATGTTTGGAGATGCTTCCGACACTACTTATTTCCGTTGCCGTCTTATTCTCTATCTTGTAAAGCTTCCTGGGCAATTTCTATTTTATCTTGTATATCCTGAACATATTCAATCAGCTTATTTATATCAATCACTTGATTTTTTAAATCTACCAGCATTTCCTCTAATTCTTTAAACGCACAAGCTAATTCTCCTAGCGAATGTTCTTTCCTAAATTTCTCAGCATTCTTGTTAATCCAGTTTGTTACAAATTCCTGACCTGGATCGCGACAGATACGAGTACCTTCTATCCATTTCTCTTCATCAATTTTCTTTCTTTGTTTTTCCAGAAACCTAGCGAAATATTCCTGTTTCATGCCTTATCTCCTTTTTATAGCTCTAGCTACTCCAAGTCTTGGGCCGCGGGTGATGAGGATGAATTCTTCTTCAGCCATCGCCTGATTCTGCCCAACAAACTTTCGGTCAGGGAATGGCCTCCTTGGTACTCATAGGAGGAGACATCATAACCCTTAGACCGGAAATATTTTCGTTGATCGGTGAAGTGTTGTCGGTTCACGAGGTCATCCGAATTCCCGCGGGCGATCAATAATTTCAACCCCCGGGCCCGGATCACCTGGGAGTCGTTGATGAGGGATCCCTCCCGATCGATTTCCGGCATCACCCCCCCGATGGCGATGACACCGCGAATGATCGCGGGATTGAGTATTCCGGCCATATAGGCCATCCCCGCTCCTTGGGAGAAGCCGAGAATGAATTTCTCCTTGACGGGATAGCGCGATGAAACCTCCGCCACCGCCTCCAGAAGCTTCGTTACGGCTAAGGTATCGTAGGACTTCCAGAGGCTACGATCGGTTGTTTCATAGAACCAGGAAAATCCGCCCTGAGGTTTTTGATATGCTCCTTGGGGAATGGCGACAATGAACGGTTCATTCGCATACCGATTAAAGGAGGGAGCCCAGCCTTGTGCGGATCCGCCGTTGCCATGGAGAGCCACAAGCAACGTGTACGGCTTGGCGGGGTTGTAATCAACGGGCAGTTTCACGATCACCATCATCGACTTCGTATTGACGATGATCTCGCGTCCTTCCTGTTTATCATTCGGTAATCCGGATTTCAAGAGAGCGCATGAGGAAGAAACAATCAGTCCAAGGGCCAAAAACAAGCCGTTGATAAAATGGAACTTCCTCTTCGGGCGATAACTTTTTTTTCCAACCATTCCGGCAATATATCGCCGGCCGCGGGGAGATGTCAATCACCTTGAGTCCCGTGAGTCCCCGCGAAAACCGCGTCCGCAGATCATATCCGGACAAGAAGCCCCACCGCCACCTCCTGAAAAAGCGTTTCCTACCGGAAGTTTTTCAGACCCGCGGGGGAGGTGCATCACATCATCATGTTACCTATCTTTGATAATGCTTGGCGTTTATCAGACGGCGGCGGTTTCTCGGCCTCGAATGTCATTTACAGGTAAACTACTCCTCAAAAATGGGACGGAGGGCTTACGTCTTTTTCAAGCCTGACGTCTTCACCTGACTCGATGAAAAACACCGCCAGCCTGGTGCCTAGCAAAGGGCCATTTTTTCCCGGCGGGCGATGTCCGTGTTCTCGAAGATTTGGCGAAAGGATTCGCGGCCCGCCGGGGATTCTTCGGGGGCGGCCGCGTCGTTGATCACAGCCCGGACGTCCTCTTGCAGGTCGAAGTTAGCCTCCTGGACCATCTCTTTGACTTTATCTCTGACCGTGAGCAGGAGAAAAAAATCTAAAAGGAGGTGAAGCGGCAGAATCGGGGCCGGGCCAAAATGACCCGGCCGCCCATATTAAAAACGGATAAAAAGACCGGCGAAGTATTTCAGATAAGTTTTTTCCCCGCCGTTTATCTCCAATGTCATCCCGGTCCTGAGGCCGGAAGATTTCTCAAAGAACCATTCTATGCCGGCCCCGCCGCTCACTCCCAGGGTCTTTGTCCAACGACTCCGCAGGTACTCCGCTCCCAGCGAAAAAAACAGCTTCACCTTTTTTTTCACTGGAAACTTGTTGCCGAAGCCCAGTCCCATCTCGAGGGTGTCATGCATTCCTCCGTACAAGTCGGGATGAAAAGAGACCATCCCTTCGACAAAAAAGTTTTTGAATAGGGTATTTTGCAGGCCAAGACCCAGGCCAAGGCCGGGGGATCTTTCTAAACCGAAGTGAGTGGTCAGCGCCACGTCGAATGAGAATTGCCAGTTTTTCTCCCCGACAGCCATGGATGGCAGGTAGATCAATAAGACCAATAAAGAGAACGGGGATTTTTTCATCGTTGGCCTCCTTTGTCACAAACTCCCCGGCCAAACATCCATCCCTTTTTCAATCCGCTACTCGGGAATTTATTCTCTACCGGGTAACGTTTTTTCCCAAGCATGTACGGGCAGATTTCATACATGAAAACTAAAACACTCCACGTCCGCTGATGTGACATTTATTTTCGACGGCAGGCGATCTCGGCTTTCAGGACATTTGCCGGCGAGCTCGGTTACACCATTGGGGTGATCACGGGCTGACCCGCCCTCCATTTCTCGTCCATTCTGTCGGCAAGTTATTAAATGACTCAGTGGCGTTTGAAGCTTAAGAGAACATGAAGATCAGAAAAGGCTGGCCTTCCCGGAAACGGCTATTTGACATTGACTTCGGTCTCCACGATGAAATATTTGTAGTCTCTGTAGTTGACCGTGGTTTCTGAAATGATGAAGTGGGTGCCCCTGAGTTTGATGTATTCTTCCAACTGGGCATACTTGCTGGGAAAGCGAATTCCCTTCTTCTCAAAAGCATATTCCGAGATCATGCTGACCAGGGGCCTGGCATCGAGTCTGGCCGCCATCTCCTCAACGAGTTCGTAGTTATCAATGGTCTCTTGATTAAACTCAATTTTCAGGATGCTGGCGTCGCTTTCCCTGACCCATATCTTCCCGGATAGGTGCCCCAGCCTGACGGACGGCTTAGGCAAGGCTTCAACGACCAGGCATTGTTGCCGGTTGATCATGTCTTTATCGACGATCCGATAATTATGATACTGCTGCCAGTATTTGCTGAGCAGCATCGGCCCTGAGGTCATATGCTTGTAACGGAACCTCTTCAGTTTAAGGGGCGCATCCTGGACGTTCACCCTGATGCCGTTTTCCTCGAGCAGAATCCTTTTCTCTTCAACCGCACCGTCTTTCTGGATAAGCTGATAATCATAAACGTAATGATTTTTTTCTATCCGCGGAAAGAAATGGGAATAAAACGACGGGATCACCTTATAAGGGGAATATATCACTTCCGTTATGTCCTCCAAACAAACATAGTGCAAGGAGGCTGTCTCGAATTTCCGGCAATAAGCGGCCGTCTTCTCTAAGATTTCGGGAAGCCGGCTCTGGTCGATCTCATCATGACCGGACGCCGAAGGGGGGCCACTGAAATAAGAGGCCGAAAGACACACGACGCTCAAGAACACGGAGACCCGAAGAGCATTTCGACCAGGCCAAAAGAATGTATTCCCTCGCATGAGCATGAGTATTGTACGCCGCTTAAAAATCCCCGGCAATATTCCGGCAGTATGACTCCGGGCATTCGTCGAGGTTCGCGCCCAGATTGATTATAAGAGGGTTTTGTTAAAGAGGATCCTCAATGGTTTGTCCCGCGATGGACGGCTCGTCCAGCTGGCGACCAAGGCGGCCTGTCATTGGGATGTGCTCTAAGCGGTGCGGGAGGCGTTCGTCGGCCTGATCGAGCGTCGGAGAGTCGTTACCATCGAGCTCTCGACGTGGGACGGGGGATGTCAAAGTCGAGGGGAGACGAGGCGGGACGGACGTTTGTCGTTCGCCTTCGGGACTCAGGCCTTGGCCGGCTTCTTGCCCTTATCCTTTTTCTTCTTTGCTTTGGCTTTGAATTCCGAACCGACAAGCTCGATCATCGCCATTTCCGCGCCGTCGCCCTTGCGGGGACCGAGCTTGACGATCCGGGTGTACCCGCCGGGCCGCTCGGCAAAGCGCGGCGCCACCGTCTCGAACAGGCGAGTCGCCGCGTCTTCTTTCGTCAGGCCGGCCAGGGCCCGGCGCCGGGCGGCGAGGGTTCCGGCTTTGCCCAGGGTAATCAGTTTCTCGGCGAACGGCCGCAGCTCCTTGGCCTTGGCGACCGTCGTTCGGATCCGCTCCTTTTCCATCAGCGAGGTGGCCAGGTTCCGCAGGAGCATATCCCGGTGGGCCGTGGTCCGGCCCAGTTTTCTTCCGCTTAAGCGATGCCTCATTCGTCCGTCTCCTTGGTTTTGTCCTTCGTCTCGCCTTTGATTCGTTCCAGAAGTTTCGGATTCAAATCGAGGTTCAATCCGAGTCCGAGGTTAACCAACGTTTCCTTGATCTCCCCCAGGGACTTGCGGCCGAAGTTTTTCGTCTTTAAAAGTTCGTCTTCGCTCTTCAGCACGAGCTCGTAGATTTTCTCGATGCCCGCCGAGCGGAGACAATTGTTGGACCGGACCGACAGTTCCAGGTGCTCGATGGGTTTAGCCAGGAGGTCGGCTTGGTTGAAGTACGGAACCTCGCGCTTGGCGGTCACGGGTTCGTTGTCGGCCCGCTCGTCCACGACGTTCAGGAAGATGATCAAATGGTCCCGCATCACCTTGGCCGCCTGGGCCAGGGCCTCGACCGGGGCGACCGCGCCCGTCGTCCATATTTCCAGGGTCATTTTTTCATAGTCGATCCGCTTGCCGACGCGGGCCGGTTCGACCCGGTAGTTGACCTTGAGGACGGGCGAATGGGCGGAGTCGAGAGGGATGGTGTCGAGACTGTGCGTATCGTCGAAATTTTGATCGGCGGTAATGAACCCCCGGTTGTTCTCGACGATCAGCTCGGCGTCAAGGATCCCGTCCTTGTCGAGGGAGGCGATCAAGATGGTTTTATCGAGGACCTCCACGTCGCCGTCGCCGATCAAGTCAGCCGAAGTAGCCGTGGCCGGACCTTCCTTGCGGAGGGTCAAGGCTTTCGGGTCGGTTCCCTTCAATTTCAGGGGGACGGACTTCAGGTTGAGAATGATGTCGGTCACGTCCTCGACCACCCCGGGGATGGTCGAAAACTCGTGAACGACGCCCTGAATCCGGACGGCGGTAATGGCCGCGCCCTTGATCGAGGACAACAGGATCCGCCGCAGGGCGTTGCCCACGGTCGTCCCGAAGCCGCGCTCGAACGGCTGAGCCGTGAACCGGCCATACGTCGACGTCAACGTTTCATAATCGCATTCCAACAGTTTCGGCCGCTGAAAACCGAATTCGGTCATGGGTCCTCCTTCCGGAAACCGATTTTGAACCGGGCCCTACTTCGAGTAGAGCTCGACGACCATGTGCTCCTCAACCGGGAGCGTCACATCGGCGCGCGTCGGCAGGGCCATGACGCGGGCCTTTAGGTTTTCTCGATCGACTTGAATCCAGCCGGGGACGGTCTTGCCCGCGTGGGCCTCGGCCACGGCCTTCAGGTCTTCGGATTTCACCGCTTGGGGGCGAAACCCGACCTGGTCGTTGGCCTTGACCATGAACGAGGGCACGGCGACCCGGCCGTCGTTGACCGTCACATGGCCGTGGGTCACCAGCTGGCGGGCGTGGGACCGGGAATGGGCGTAGCCGGCGATGTAGAGGAGGTTGTCCAGGCGCCGTTCGAGCATCTGGAGCAGGATCTCGCCGGTGATGCCCTTCGTCTGTTCGGCCCGCTCGAAGAACAGGCGGAACTGCTTTTCGGACATCCCGTAGAACCGTTTCATCTTCTGCTTCTCGCGGAGCTGGAGGCCGTACCCGAGGATACGCCGGCGGTTCCGGCCGTGCTGCCCGGGGGCGTAAGCCCGGCGCTCGACCGGACACTTGTCGGTCAGGCACTTATGCCCTTTGAGAAAAAGTTTTGTTTTTTCGACCCGGCAGAGCCGGCACAAAGGTTCGCGATATCGGGACATGAGGGCTCTCCTTAAACCCGGCGGCGGCGCCGAACGCGGCAGCCGTTATGGGGAATCGGGGTGACGTCCTTGATCGAGCGGATCTCGACCCCGCCGCTTTGCAGGGACCGGATGGCCGACTCGCGGCCGGCGCCGGGGCCGTTGACTCGGACGTCCAGGTAGCGGACGCCGAATTCCCGGGCTTTGGTCGCGGCTTCCTTGCCGGCGAGCTGGGCCGCAAACGGCGTTCCCTTCCGGGCGCCCTTGAAACCCACTGTTCCGGCGCTCGTCCAACAGACCGCGTTGCCGGCGTGGTCGCTGATCGTGATGATCGTGTTGTTGAACGTGGACTGGATATGGGCCGTTCCGTAGCCGATGTCCTTGCGGACTTTCTTTTTGGTCCTGGTTTTCGCTTTCGTCGTGGCCATGCGCTGTTCCCTTCCTTATGATTTGGCGGCCGGTTTCAATTTCTTGATCGAGTGACCGCGGGGCCCCTTCCGGGTCCGGGCGTTCGTTTTCGTCCGTTGGCCGCGGACCGGGAGTTTCCTCTTGTGCCGCTGGCCGCGGTAACAACCGATGTCGATCAGGCGTTTGATGTTGAGGCTGATGTCCTTGCGGAGATCGCCCTCGATTTTCTCCCTCTTTTCGATGATCTGGCGGATCTTGTTGATCTCTTCCTCGGTCAGAGCCTTGACCTTCTTGTTCTTGTCGATCTTGGCCTCCTGGAGGATCTGGTTGGACTTGGGCCGGCCGATTCCGAAAATGTAGGTCAGCCCGATCTCGATGCGCTTTTCCGGAGGAAGCGTGATGCCTGCGATACGTGCCATGGGTGCCGTCCTTATCCTTGACGTTGTTTGTGCCGGGGATTCGTGCAAATGATCCGGACGATTCCCTTGCGCCGGATGACTTTGCAATTGCGGCAAATTTTTTTGACGGAGGCTCTGACTTTCATGTCTTGTCCCCTTTATTTAAAGCGGTAAGTGATTCGTCCCTTGGTCAGGTCGTAGGGCGAGATCTCGACCAGGACCCGGTCCCCGGGAAGGATCCGGATGAAATGCTTTCTCATCTTGCCCGAAATATGGGCCAGGATGACGTGCTTGTTCTGCAACTCGACCCTGAACATCGCGTTGGGAAGCGTCTCGTGCACCACGCCTTCGGCTTCGAAGACGTCCTCTTTAGGCATAAGGCAGCTCCTTCCGGGCCGATTCCGCGGCCGTTGGTCCGACCCGGGTCAAGACCTCGACGCCCCGGTCGGTCAGGGCGACGGTCTCCTCGAAATGGGCGGCCAGGCTGCGGTCCTTGGTGACGGCCGTCCAGCCGTCGCTCAGGATCTCCACCTCCCACTGGCCGGCGGCGATCATCGGCTCGACGGCCAGGACGAGGCCTTTGCGGATCCGCGGCCCCCGGCCGGGAAACCCGAAATTGGGCAGCTGCGGGTCCTCGTGAAGTTCCTGGCCGATGCCGTGGCCGACGAACGAGCGGATGACCGAGAACCCGGCCGCCTCGACGACCGCCTGGATCGCGTGAGAGATGTCCGAGAGATGGTTGCCTTCGACGAAATGAAGAAGGCCGCTCTCGAACGACTCCCCCGCCGTTTGAGTCAGCCGCAGGGCTTCCGGCTCGACCCGCCCGACTGGATACGTCCGGGCGGCGTCGCCGTAATATCCATTATAAAAAACGCCGAAATCGAGGCTGACGAGGTCCCCTTCCCGCAGCAGCCGGGTGGAGGGAAAACCGTGGATGACTTCCTCGTTGATGGAAACGCAGAGAGACCCGGGGAAACCACGGTACCCCTTGAACGCGGGCTTGGCTCCGAGTTCCCGGGACCGGCGTTCCGCGTAGGCGTCGAGATCCGCCGTCCGCACTCCCGGCTTGATCAGGACGCCGAGCTCGGCCAAGATCAGCCCGGTGATCTGGGAGCTTTCCCGCATCCGGGCGATCTCGGCGTCGGTCTTGTAGACGATCATGCGGACCGCCCTTTTCCGGCCGAAGGCCGGGGCCCGGCCAGGACGCCGGCGATCCGGGAATAAACTTCCTCGGGAAAGCCTTCGCCGTCCACCGACCGGTACGTTCCCTTGTTCCGGTACCGCGCCTGCAGCGGAGCCGTCGCCTCATGATAGACGCGGAGCCGTTCCCGGATGGTCGCGGCCGCGTCGTCGGCCCGTTGAACGAGGTCTCCCTCGCAGGCGTCGCAGACGCCCGCGACCTTCGGGGGCATGTTGACCACGTGAAAGACGGCACCGCAGGACGGACAGATTCGCCGGCCGCTGAGGCGGCCGACGATGGTTTCTTCGCCCACGGCCCGGTCGAGGACGATTTCCGGCCGGGCCGGGTCGATCGCCTCGATCGCTTCGGCCTGGGCGATGGTCCTCGGGTACCCGTCCAGGATATACCCTCCGAGGCAGTCCGGGGCGGCGATCCGCTCGCGGACGAGTTCGGTAACGGTCGCGTCCTCCACGAGCCCGCCCGATTTCATGACCGCCTCGGCCTTCCGGCCCACCGGGTTGTCTTCGCGGACGGCCTTCCGAAGAAGGTCGCCGGTGGAAATGCGGGGAAATCCGGTCGCCCGGGAGATCATCTCTCCCATGGTCCCTTTCCCGCTGCCCGGCGCGCCGAGAAGAATCAACCTCATCAGCGTCTCCCGCGAATCCGGCCGCGGCGCATGAAGCCGTCATAATGGCGCATCACGAGCTGGGCCTCGATTTGTTGAAGCGTGTCCATGGCGACGCCGACCACGATCAAAATGGACGTGCCGCCGAAATAGAAGTTGATGCCCAGGCCCTGGGTCAGCCACTTGGGCATCGTCCTCTCCATGAAGTCGCCGATGAACGGCAGGTACTGGACTTTAAACCCGGTCGTCAGGAATTCCGGCAGAATGGCCAGCATGGCCAGGTAGACCGCCCCGACGAGGGTGATCCGGGACAGGATCTCGTCGATGTAATCCGAAGTGTTTTTGCCCGGACGGATGCCCGGGATGAATCCGCCGTACTTGCGGAGGTTGTCGGCCACGTCGTTCGGGTTGAAGATGATCGAAACGTAAAAGTAGGTGAAAAAGATGATCGCCACGACGTAGAGGAGGTTGTAGAGAGGCATGCCGACGCCGAACCACCGGGCGAAGGTCTGGAGGGCCGGCACCTTGATCATCGCCGCGATCGTCGCCGGGATCGTGATGATCGAGGCGGCAAAAATGATCGGGATGACGCCGCCGGTGTTGACCCGGAGCGGCAGGTGGGTGCTTTGCCCGCCGAAGACCTTGCGGCCGACGACGCGCTTGGCGTAGGAAACCGGGATGCGACGCTGGCCCCGCTCGACGAAGACGATGAAGCCGATGACGGCGACCATCATCGCGCCCATCAGGATGATCTTGATGGGATTCCAGTCCCCGGATTTCAGCCCGGTGACGATGCTCGCCAGGCCGGCCGGGAACCGGGCGACGATGCCGGCGAAGATGATGAGGGAGATGCCGTTGCCGATCCCCCGTTCCGAGATCTGTTCGCCGAGCCACATGACGAAGACCGTCCCGGTGGTCAGCGTAAGGACGGTCAGGAGGATGAAGCCGATGCCCGGGTTCGGAACGATCGGCTGGCCGGTGTTGGTCTTCAGGGTTTGGAGGAAGTAAGCGATTCCCAAGGCTTGAACAAGGCAGATGAGGATCGTGCCGTACCGGGTGTACTGGGTGATTTTCTTCCGGCCCAGCTCCCCTTCCTTGGACAGCCGCTCGAGATAGGGCCAGACAACGGTCAGCAGCTGAAGGATGATTGAGGCGCTGATGTAAGGCATGATGCCCAGAGCGAAGATCGTCATCCTGGACATATACCGGCCCGAGAACAGATCGACGAATCCCAGGATCGTCCCCTTTTGCGCCTGCCAGAACTCGGCCAGGGCGGAGCCGCTGATTCCCGGATTCGGGATCTGTCCGCCGATCCGGTAGATCGCCAGCAGGATCAGGGTGAAGAAAACCCTTTTCCGGAGCTCGGGGATGCTGAAGATGTTGCGAATGCTGTCCAGCATGGCGGTTACTCGACGACGACGGCTTTGCCTCCGGCCGCCTCAATCTTCTTCACGGCCGAAGCGGAGAATTGGTGGGCCCGGATGGTCTTGGCTTCGGATATCTCGCCGCGGCCGAGGATCTTGACCCGGGCGGAGGCGGGTTTCAAAACACCCGCCGCGGCCATTTCGGCCGGGCCGATTTCCGCCCCGGCGATCTTGGCCAGGCGGTCAAGGTTGATGACGGCCGCTTCCTTCCGGAAGACGTTGGTGAAACCGCGCTTCGGAAGCCGGCGGACGAGGGGCATCTGGCCGCCTTCGAATCCGCGCAGGGCCGTGAAGCCGGCGTTGGACAGCTGGCCTTTGTGGCCGCGTCCGGATGTTTTCTGCCGGCCGGAGCCGGGCCCGCGCCCGACCCGCCGGTCGTTTTTCCGAGCGCCTTTAGCGGGATGGAGTTGACTGAGGTTCATTCGACGCCCTCCACTTTCAGCATATGGGTGATTTTCCGGACCATGCCCCGGATGGACGGCGTGTCCTCCCGGACGACCGAGGAATTCGGTTTTCTCAAACCCAGCCCCCGGGCGACCTTCCGCTGGCTTTCCGGGTATCCGATCAAGCTGCGGACCAGCGTGATTTTAATTTGTTTCGGCGAAGCGGCTTTCATTTCTCGACCGCTCCTTTCGCCTTGCCCCGGTCCTTGACGATCTGGTCCGGATTTTTGAGCTTCGTTAAAGCGTCCATCGTCGCGTGGGCGACGCTGATCGGGTTCGAGCTACGGATGGACTTGGTCAGGATGTCCTTGACTCCGGCCAGTTCGAGGATGATCCGGACCGCGCCGCCGGCGATGACGCCCGTTCCCTTGGAAGCCGGGCGGAGAATCACCACGCCGGCATCGGCCTCGCCCCGGATCATGTGGGGGATCGTCGTGTCGGCCAGTTGGATCTTATGGATGTGCTTCTTGGCGTTTTCCACGGCCTTGGCGATCGCCGAGGGGACCTCGCGGGCCTTGCCCTTGCCGATGCCGATCTGGCCGCGCTCGTCGCCGATGGCCACCAGGGCCGCGAAGCTCAGGTTCTTGCCGCCCTTGACGACCTTCGTCACGCGGCGGATCGTGATGACCTGGTCCTTGAGCTCGGTTCCGTCGTCCAGCCGGGGCCGCGGAGGTCTGTTTCCTTCTTTGCGTGTCGATTCTGTTTGCACCTGTGGTTCTCCTTCAAGCCCGCTTTAAAAAACCAGGCCGCCCTTGCGCATGGCTTCGGCGACGGCTTTGATCCGGCCGTGATACGGATAGACACCCCGGTCGAAGACGACTTTCTCGATGTTCCGGGCTTTGAGCCGCTGGGCCAAAACCTCGCCCAGCTTTTCGCAGCCGGCCAGGTTCTTGGTGTTCTTGAGCTCCGCCCGGAGGTCCTTCTCCAGGGTGCAGGCGGAGGCAACGACCGATCCGGTCTCGTCGTTGATCGCCTGGGTGTAGATGTACCGGTTGCTCTTGTAGATGAAGACCCGGGGCCGGTCGGCCGTCCCCCGGATCTTGCGGCGTATTCTCTGCCGCAGCCGCTCGTCCCGTTCCGCTCGGATTTTAATCTTGTCTTTAAGCACCGGTCACTCCCGCTTTCCGTTCTTTCTTGATGAGCTTTTCTCCGACATAACGCACCCCTTTGAGCTTGTACGGGTCGGGCTTGCGGAACCGGTGGATATCGTCCGCAACCTGTCCGACCCGCTGCCGGTCGATCCCCCGGACGGTGATGAGCGTGGGCTTTTCGCACACGATTTCCACGTCGGAGGGGATCGGATACAGCTTGGGCTTGGAATATCCCAGGCTCAGCTCGAGCTGGTTCTTGTCGACCCGGGCCTTGTACCCGACGCCGACGATTTCCAGCTGTTTCTGGAACCCGGCGGAGACGCCGTTGACGGCGTTCTGGGCCAGGGCCCGGCAGAGCCCGTGGACCATTTTTCTCTGCTTGGTGTCGTCGGACCGGACGAGGGAGAGGTTCGTCCCCTCGAGGCTCGCCGTGATCCCCTCGTAGAGCGGGGTCGTGAGCTTGCCTTTCTTTCCCTCGATTTCGATCCGATCGGGGAAGACCGCGGCCTTGACGCCCACGGGCAAGACGATCGATCGTTTGCCTATGCGTGACATGGTTCGTCCCTTTCCTTCGGGTCTCTCACCAGACGGTGCAGAGCACCTCTCCGCCGAGGCCGAGCTCCTCGCACCTGGCGCCGGACAGGACTCCTTGGGAGGTGCTGATGACGGCCACGCCGAGCCCGTCATAGACTTTCGGGATCGTGTCCCGGGTGCAGTAGACCCGGCAACCGGGCTTGGAGACGCGCCGCGCGCCGGCCAAGACGCTCTGATTGCCTTCGGTATATTTCAACGAGACGGCCAGGACGCCCTGGGGACCGTCCTTGATGACCTTGTAGTTGCGGATGAAGCCCTCCTCCCTGAGGATCCGGGCGATCTCCGTCCTCAGCTTGGAGGCGGGCATTTGAACTTCCCGTTTCCGCATGAGGACGGCGTTGCGCATCCGCGTGAGCATGTCGGCGATGGGATCCGTGACGCTCATAGTGACATTCCTTTCCGGCCCCTCACCAGGAGGCCTTGACGATACCCGGGATTTCGCCCCTGTGGGCCAGGTCCCGGAAACACAGGCGGCACATTTCAAACTTCCGGTAATAGCCGCGGGGGCGGCCGCAGATCCTGCAGCGCCTCCGGGTCCGGACGGCGTACTTGGGGGTTCGAAGGTACTTCGCGTAAGCTGCTGTAGTGGACATGAATACCTCTCTTAGGCCGTCTCGCGGAAGGGCATTCCCAGTTTTCGGAGCAGGGACATGGCCTCGGCGTCGGTCCGGGCTGTAGTGACGATGGTGATGTTCATCCCCCGCGGCCGTTCCACCTTGGTGTAATCGATCTCGGGGAACACGAGCTGATCCCGCAGGCCCAGGGTGTAATTGCCCCGGCCGTCGAAGGCCTTGGGCGAAACGCCTCGGAAATCGCGGACGCGCGGGAGGACGATGTTGACCAGCCGGTCATAGAATTCGTACATCCGCCGCTGGCGAAGGGTGACGAAACAGGCGATCGGCAGACCCTTGCGAAGCTTGAAGGCCGAAATGGATTTCTTGGCCCGGGAAACCACCGGCGCCTGGCCCGTGATCTGGGTCAGTTCGTGTTTGGCCGAGTCGAGGGCTTTGGCGTTCTGGAGGGCTTCGCCCACGCCGACGTTGATGACGATCTTTTCCAGCCGGGGAACGGCCATCGGGTTGGCGATACCGAGTTCTTTAACAAGTTCGGGGACGATATCGCTTTTGAAGCGATCCTGCAGGCGACTCATCGGTTCCTCACTTTCCCGTCTCGAAGGCCACCCCGCACTTGGCGCAAACACGGGTCCGCGTGCCGTCCCCGAGTTTTTTGGCCCGGGCCCGGACGCCCTGGGCGCACTCGGGGCAATACAACATCAAGCGGCTCAGGGGCACCTTGGATTCCTTTTCCATGATCCCGCCCTGGACGTTCTTGGACCGGTCGGGGCGGATGAAGTGCTTGACCAGCCCCACCCCCTCCACCAGCGCCCGGCCTTTGTCCGGGTCGACGGCAAGGACCTTGCCGGTCTTGCCTTTGTCCTTACCCTGACGGACGTAGACCTGGTCGTTTTTCCGGATGAACGGGGCGGTCATCAGATCACCTCCGGGGCCAGCGAAACGATTTTCATGAATTTCTTCTCGCGCAGTTCCCGGCCGACCGGCCCGAACACGCGGGTCCCGACCGGCTCTCCCTGTTTGTCGATGATGACGGCGGCGTTGTCGTCGAAGCGGATGTAGGATCCGTCCTTTCGGCGGACTTCCTTTCGGGCCCGGACGACGACCGCCCGGATCACCTTCCCCTTTTCGACCTTGCTTTCCGGGTCCGCCGCGCGGACGGAAGCGGAAATGATGTCGCCGATGGAGCAAACGAGGCCGGTGCCGCCGCCCAGCGGGGTGATCGCCCGGATGCGGCGCGCGCCGGAATTGTCCGCAACCTTGAGGAGAGTGTATTGCTGGATCATGACTGGGCCTCACCAAGATCCGATGCGACGCTTTGGGGGACGAGGCCGAGGATCTCGACGACGCGCCAGCGCTTGTGCCGGCTGATCGGGCGCGTCTCGATGATGCGGACCACGTCCCCGACCTTGCACTTTCCGTGCTCGTCGTGAGCCAGGAAAATCCGCCGGGTCCGGACGATTTTCTTGTAGAGCGGATGGCGGTGCTGCCGTTCGACCTGGACGGTGACGGTCTTAGCCATCTTGGCGCCGATGACCGTGCCGACCTTGGTCGTCTTCCGCGAGGGGGTCTGTTCTTTGGAGTTCATGGCCGTTTCCTATTTCGCCTTCCGGTCCGCCTCGCCGACCAGGGTCTCGATCCGGGCGATCTCCCTGCGGAGGGAATGCAGCTTCGCCGTCGATTCGAGCTGGCCCAGCGAATGCTGGAAACGGAGCTTGAAGAGCTGGTCTTTGAGCTCGGCCTTTTTCGCGACGAGCTCGTCCTTGGACAATTCTCGGAGTTCGCTGAGTTTCATCGGATTTCTCTGTTTTCCCGGGCGACAAAACGCGTCTTCATCGGGAGCTTCTGAGCCGCCAGGCGCATCGCCTCGCGGGCGATGTCCTCGGGCACGCCTTCCAGCTCGTAGACGATCCGCCCAAAGCTTCCCCCGCCGTTTCATGAACCGGCTGATGGTGATCCGGCCCGCCTCGAGCTGGCGGGCGGTGAGCCAGGAACATTCGCAGGCTTGAAGCCCGTACTGACCGAACGAGAGGGTCGCCCCGCGTTTGGCCTGCCCGGTCATCCGGCCCCGGCTTTGCTTCCGGAACTTGACTTTCTTCGGCATCAACATGATCAGATCTCCTCGACCTCCGCCGTTTGCGACGTCATCTTGGATTTTTCCACGTCGCCGCGGTAAATCCAGACCTTGATCCCGATTTGACCGTAGGTCGTGAAGGCCTCGGTGAAACCGTAGTCGATGTCGGCCTTGAGCGTCTGGAGCGGGAGCTGGCCGCGCAGGTACCATTCCGACCGGGCGATTTCGACGCCGCCCAACCGGCCGGCGCACATGACCTTGATTCCCTTGGCGCCCATTTTCAGGGCCATCTCGACCGCTTTGCGCATAGCCCGGCGGTAGGCGATGCGTTTCTCCAGCTGGACGGCGATGCCTTCGCCGACGAGCAGGGCGACGAGCTCTGGCTTTTCGACTTCGCGGATGTCCACGTAGACCTCCCGCTTGACGATGCCCTCCAGGTAATGCTTCAGGCTTTCGATTTCCTTTCCGCCGCGGCCGATGATGATCCCGGGCCGGGCGGTGTAAATAATGACCCGGATCTTCGGGCCGACGCGTTCGACGACCACTTCGGAGATCCCGGCGTGGGCGTATTTTTTCTTGACTTCCTGCTTCATCCGCAGGTCTTCATGGATGAGACGGGCGTATTCGGGCCCCTTGGCGAACCAGCGGGAGCTCCACTGCTTGTTGAACCCGAGCCGGAAGCCATGTGGATGTACTTTTTGTCCC
>JAPKZG010000082.1 GCA_026393895.1 Candidatus Aminicenantota bacterium | reverse complement strand
TGAACTCGGAAAAATCGTCGAGAAACCGCCGCAGCGCTTTCCACATTTCGTTTTCCCGGGCCCAGCGGACCGACCGGCGTTTGAGGTTCGGGACGAGTATTGCGCCCATGACCGCCAGCACGGGGTTGAGCGTCAGAAGGGCCGAAGGGATGGTGGCGGCAATGAACCGGTTCCGCCGTTTAATGCTTGCCGGCTCGACGAATTCGAGCGATTTCCCCTCGGCCTTGATCGCTTCGCTCCAGGCCCGGTACCAGGCCTGGAATTTGGTCGGGTTCTTTTTCAGCCAGGATTTTAAATCATCGATCGAAAACGACGTTCCGACCGCGGAGGCGGACCCTCCGGCCGTCGCGCCCGCGCCGCGGCCACCCGTCATGAAGCGTGCGATCGCGCCGTCGGCGCCGCGCAAGACTTTCGCCAGGCTGATAGGAGGCGCAGGCGCCTCTCCTCCGCCGACGGCCGCTAAAAAATCGAGGACGGCGCGTTCAAACGGCCTCAGTCCGTCATCCTCCCCCCCGGTCTCTTTTTTAAACGTGAGAAAGGTGACGGTCTTCAGGCGGGACCCTAAGAGGCCTGATTTTTCCTCCGTCCGGTCTTCAATCTCGAGATAGCCGCGTTGGGCCAGGTCGAAGATCGTCGCAGTGAAGGCCGCCGGCGTCACCGTGATCCCTTCCTTGCGGAGAAGGTCCACCAGGGCCGGCGGGAGATCGGAGGGCATCTCCCGGTAATATTCGGGAACGTCGATGAATTTGTAATCCTTGCCGACCGACCGCCAGCTTCGCATAAAAAACGCGAGCCACAGGAGCGGGACCGCGATCAGCCCGACGAGATACGCCTGAAAGCCAAACGCGGTCCGTTTTTTCTGCCGGGCGGACGCGGCCTGCGCGGTTTCGGCCCGGGCGATCGTATCCTCGACAAACCGGGATTCCTCCTCCCGGATAGAGGCGAACGTCAAGGAATCCGCGGAGACACCGGCGACCATCCCGGCCGGCCAGGCGACCCGGATTTCGACCCTCTGTCCGGCGGGAAGATACGGAACGGTGAACCGGGCCTTTTGAAGATCGACGATTTCGGAATTCCCGGATAACGGCCCGTGGCCATAGACGAGAAGCTCGGATACATCGGAAACCGGCAAAGGAAGTGTAACCGTGACGACGGCCCGAGACGCCGGTTTGTCCCAACCGCTTCCGATCGGCTGCCAATAGAGTTCGGTCGTTTCCGCCGAGCTCCGGATCCCCCCACGCACCCGGTAATGGATCCGAAAAGTCCGTTGTTCGTCCCGCGCCCGGTAATACCATTTGGCTTCGAGACGGTCCCCGGATTGATTCACTTCGGTCCGAAGCGGCGTTTCGCCCTCAAAAACGGCGAAATCCTCGACGGTCGCCGCGTAGGTCCGCCCTATCCGCTCGACCCGGAGCGGAATCCAGAGTGTGGCCCAGGAAAACTCTCCCTGGAACGCGTAGGTCCTGTATTCGTCGACGGTGAAACTCCCGTCGGCGGAGATGGTGATTTCGATCCTGACTTCGGGAAAATAAAAGTCCTTGGCCGCGGCCAGGGCCGGGAGGAGCGAAACGGCGCAGGCGACGATGAGTCCGACGAGTAAAACACGGGCGCACATTTTTCTCATGGCGGGGCCTCCCTTCTTAAATTATCAAAGCCCCCGCCCCGTGGCAAGAGCCGTCGGACGAGTCCTCTTCGTTGACACGGCCGGGGGGTTCGGATTATCTTGGCGGAGGCCTCGCGGCCTTTCGATTCTCCGCGAAAGGACTTTTCGCATGAGCGCAAAATTCCGCCTCGGCGTCATGATGTTTCTCCAGTACGCCATCTGGGGCTCCTGGGCTCCCGTGCTGTCGGCCTATCTCCAGAACAACCTCGGTTTCTCCGGCGTCCAGCTGGGCATCATCTTCAGCCTGCTGCCCCTCGCCACGATCATCTCGCCCTTCGTCGGCGGCCAATTCGCCGACCGCTGGTTCCCCACCCAAAAAGTCATCGCCGTGCTCCAGCTCGCAGGAGGCGTCATTCTCATTCTCATCGCCAACATCACCGCCTTCTCATCGATGATGTGGCTGATGCTTCTTTACTCCCTGATTTACGCCCCAACTCTGGTTCTCACGAACTCGATCGCCTTCGTCAACCTCAAGAACTCGGAGAAGGAGTTCGGCTCCATCCGCGTCTGGGGGACGATCGGCTGGATCGCCGCCGGCTGGGCCCTGACCGGCTGGCGGGCCCTAGCCAAGTCGCCGGAGGGCATCGCCATGAAGGGCGATACGCTGATTATCGCCGGCGTTTTCTCGCTCCTGATGGGCGTGCTGGCCTTCGGACTGCCCCACACGCCGCCGCAGAAGTCGGGGACCAAGCCCTGGGCCTTCCTCGAAGCCCTGAAGATGTTCAAGGACAAGAACTTCCTCATCTTCGCCGTCATTTCCTTTGTGGTCGCAACCGAGCTCCAGTTCTATTACGTCCTGACCTCGCCCTTTCTCACTTCGCCCGGCGTCGGGGTCAGCCAGAAATACGTCCCGGCGGTCATGACCATCGCCCAGTTCGCGGAAATCTTCGTCATGGCCTTCCTGCTCTCCTTGGCCCTGAAAAAATTCGGCATGCGGCGGACCCTGACTTTAGGCATCCTGGCCTGGCCGATCCGCTACATCATCTTCGTCATCGGCCAGCCGTCCTGGCTGGTCATCGCCTCCCTCGCCCTGCACGGGTTCTGCTATGTCTTCTTCTTCACCGCGGCCTACATATACGTCGATAAAATCGCCCCCAAGGACATCCGGGCTTCGGCCCAGGCGCTCATCGCGGTCGTCATCCTGGGCCTCGGCAACTATGTCGGCAGCATCTTCTGCGGCTGGATTCAAAACATATTCACGACGACGACCGTCAACGCGGCCGGCGAGGCCGTCAAGGCCATCGATTGGCAAAAGACGTTCCTCGTCCCGACGGCCCTGACCATCCTCTGCCTGATCATCTTCCTGGCCTTTTTCCGGGAAAAGAAAGCGGCCGGGGAAGCTCCCGCGGTCTGAGGAAAAGGAAAGGAGATCCGTTCATGTCCCACCACAAATCCAAAACAAACCTCGGCATCGGCATCATCGGCGGCGGGTTCATCGCCCGCTTCCATATTAAAAGCTTCGTCGGCGTCCGCGACGCCGACATCCTGGGCGTTTTCGACCCCGATGCAAAGCGGGCGCGGGAAGCCTGCGCGTTGGCGAAATCGCTCGGCGTCGGCGAGGCGAAACCTTACGCTTCGATCACGGCCATGGCCGCCGACCCGGCCATCGGCGCCCTCTGGGTCTGCGCGCCCAACTTCACCCGCGGCGAGGTGATGGAAGAAATCGCTGCCGCCGTCGTTTCCGGAAAGGCGGAGCTCGGCGGCGTTGCCTGCGAGAAACCGCTCGGCCGGAATGTCGGGGAAGCGAAGAAGATGCTCGCGCTCGCTGAAAAAGCGCATCTTCTCGACGGATACCTTGAAAACCAGGTCTTCGCCCCGGCCGTCACCCGCGGCAAGGAAATCGTCTGGGCCCGGGGCGCGGCCATCGCCGGGCCGCCCTACCTCGCCCGGGCGGCCGAGGAACACAGCGGCCCGCACATGCCCTGGTTCTGGGAAGGCACGCTCCAGGGCGGAGGGGTCCTCAACGACATGATGTGCCATTCGGTCGAGGAAGCCCGTTTCATGCTGACCCCTCCCGGGGAGACGCGCGACGTCCTGATCCCGGTTTCGGTCACGGCCTACACCAACTGCCTCAAATGGCAGGAACCGAAGTACGCCGCCGTCCTGAAAAAAAACAGCGGCGGGAAGACCGACTACCTCAACCGGCCGGCCGAGGATTTCGCCCGGTCGCTGCTCGAATTTAAAAGCCGCGACGGGAAAATCGTCGTCGTCGAAACGACGACGAGCTGGTGTTACGTCGGCGCGGGGCTCCGGTTGAGCATGGAACTGCTCGGCCCCGAGTACGCCCTTCAGATCAACACGCTGGACGCCGGGCTGAAGATCTTCTTCAGCCGCGAGGTCAAGGGCAAGGCCGGCGAGGACCTCGTCGAAAAGCAGAACGCCGAGATCGGCCTCATGCCGGTCGTGGCCGACGAGGCGATCGAGTACGGCTACACGGCCGAAAACCGCCACATGGTCCAATCGTTCCTCCACGGCGTCCGGCCGGAGGAAAATTTCCGCGACGGCGTGGCCGTGGCCGAACTCCTGATGGCCGCTTACATGAGCGCCGAAACAGGCAAGACCGTCGCCTTCCCGCCCAAAGGCCTGGACGATTTCATTCCGGCCGTGGCCCGGGGAAAGTGGAATCCGAAAAAAAAGTGATTCGAACCGGAGGACCCATGAAAAAAATCGCCGCCCTGATCATCCTCGCGTTCCTCGCCGGCGCGTTCGCGACAGCGGACATCCGGCACATTTCGCCCGCGCTGGCCGAGAAAGTAGCGAAAACGGATTACGCCGCCGTCCGGATCAAGAATTTTCCGATCGCCTCGGAGGCCTGGACGTTCCGGAAGTTCACCTTTTTCGAGACCATCCAAAAGCTCAAGGAACTCGGCGTCCCGGGCATCGAGGCCTTCCCCGATCAGGCGCTTGCGGCCGAATTTCCCGGCGCCCGCTTCAGCGAAAATATGACGCCCGAACAAATCGCCCGCGTCAAGGACGTTCTCAAGGCCGCCGGCGTGACGCTTTACGGCTACGGGGTCGTCGACATCGGCAGAACCGAGGCGAGCATGCGCAAAGTCTTCGACTTCGCCCGGACGATGGGCATCCAGGTGATCGTCTGCGAGCCGGAGGACGACGACTTCACCTTGCTTCAAAAACTGGTCGAGGAATACGACATTAAAATCGCCATCCACAACCATCCTGCCCCGGCCAAGTACAACCTCCCCGAAACGGTTTTCCAACACGTCGAGGGCAAAGACCCCCGCATCGGCTCCTGCGCCGACAGCGGGCACTGGATGAGGGGAATGAACGATCCGCGCGAGGCCTTTAAACTTTTAGACGGGCGCATCCTCGACGTGCACTTGAAGGACCGGAACGACTTCGGGACGGCCAAGGGCGTGGACGACGTCCCCTGGGGCTCCGGCAAGGGCTTCATCCGCGACCTGCTGGCCGAGCTGACTCTCCAGGATTACGACGGCTGGCTGACGATGGAATACGAGAACGAAGCCGAGGTCGGCGACCCGATGCCGGCCTTCCGGAAAAGCGTCGAATTCGTGAAAAGCGTCACCTATTACGACGGCTACGAACAGATCTTCCGGAGATCCTGGGGCCGCTACGAGAAGGACGGCTGGAACCACTACGGCCCGGGCCATTTCGAAGTTGACGAAAAAACCGCCGCATCCCCGAGGTTCCGACGAGCGACGATTACATTTACCATTCGATCGAAATCCAGATCGACGACAACTCGACGGGCCTCCACCACACCGGCGCGGCCTACGACATCGAGGCGCCGCTTTCGGAGGCCTCTCTTCCCTCGGGCGAATGGAACCACGTCAAGATCGAATTCCGCGGTTCCCATCTCAAAGTCGAACTCAACGGGAAACGGATTCTGGATTGGGAGGCCCGTCCGGGTGGAAAGGTCCGGGACATCTTCCCGGAGGGATACATCGGACTTCAGAACCACGACAGCGATTCCCCGCCGTTCTTCCGGAATATCTACCTTAAAGAACTGTAAAAGGCATTGTTTTCGCTCCCACGAAATCGGGGACACGTACGGAATTCTCCTAAATTTCTCTCGCAAACAGATTCGTTGTTTGAGAATTCCGAACATGTCCCCGATTTCGCCCGCGGCTGAATCATACACCCGGCGACGAATTCAACCGATAAATCGTCGGGTCTGAAGCGTATTCGTTTCGATTTCCAAATAGAAGTGAACTTTGCAAACCTCCTGCCGAAGCCCGGACAGGCATGACTTGAGCGGACATGTTCGGTTTAGGCTTTTCGAACTATCCAGCGAGGGAAGCCGGATCGGAAGAATCCGGCCGAACGATGATGTTTGAGCACTCACTCAAACTGCCGTAAAAAGAAGGGGCTGAGTGCGAGTTCCATCGGAGCCGAGCTGGATCCGTGAGAAAAGCCGTTAAGAACCGGACATTGAGGAGCGGAGGCTATGCTTTCGCGGGGACTTATTTCGCTAGAACTCAAGTATGAGCGACAAGAAAGGGATTCATTTTGCGTTTCAGGCCGATTGCTGGGCTTCGGCTTTCTCAATGAAGAGGAGCCGGAAAAAGAAACCCATCCCGAAGACGAAGAAGACGGCAATGACCAGGATCGAATAGCGCATGTTTCCGGTCAGGGCCTCGATGATTCCGAAGCTGAACGTCCCGGCGACGGTCGCCAGCTTCTCCATCACGTCGTAGAAGCTGAAGAACGAGGTGTGGTCCTGGGTCGGGGGCAGCATCTTCGAGAACGTCGATCGGGCCAGCGATTGCGACCCGCCCATGACCATCCCGACGCCGATCCCGACCAGGAGGTAGCCGACCGCGTTGGTGATGAAATAGGCAGCGATGATGTCCCCGATCCAGACGTAGATCGTCAGCCGGAAGGCGCGGATATTGCCGATGCGGCCGGACAGCCGGGCGAAGAACCAGGCCCCGAACATGCCGATCAGCTGGATGAGGAGAATCGTGGCGATCAGCACGGTGTCGCTGAGGTGAAGCTCCTTTTCCCCGAAGGTGGCGGCCATGAACATCACCGTGAGCATACCCATGACGACGAAGAAATAACCCGAAAGGAAGATCTTCAGCCGCTGCGTTTTCCGGATCTGGTTGAAGACGCTCCGGAGCTCGCGGTATCCGCCCAGGAGGGCGCTCGTCCCCTTTTCCTTGTGGCCGAACGTGTACTTGGGCAGCCGCCGAAACGTCGTCTGGGAAAAGCCGAACCACCACAACCCGACCGAGAGAAAGGCCAGCTTGGCCGGAAGCTTCGGGTCGGTGATTCCGAACAATCCGGGCTGCATGACGATGATCAGGTTGATGATGAGAAGGACGACTCCGCCCAGGTACCCGGAAATGTAACCTCGGGCGCTGACCTTGTCCTGTTCCCCGGGCGAGGCGATGATCGGCAGGAACGAATTGTAAAAGACGAGGCTTCCGCCGTAACCGACCGTGCCCAGGGCGAAGCAGATGACGCCCAATTCAATCGTGTTCTTGTCGAAAAAGAACAGGGCCGAGCAGGCGGCCGCGCCGAGCCAGGTGAAGCCCTTCATGAATCCCTTGCGGAGGCCGGTGTAGTCGGCGATCGAGGACAGGAAGGGCGAGAGAAAGGCGACGAGCAGGTAGGCGGCGGCGATCGCCCAGGAATAGAGGACGGTGTTGATGACCGGGAGGCCGAAGAAATGGACGGTGAAATCGTTGCCGTTCCGGGTGATCTGGTTGTAGTAGATCGGGAAGATGGCCGAGGAAATGGTCAACTGGTAGACCGAATTTGCCCAGTCGTACCGAACCCAGCCTTTGATCGTGCGCTTATCATCCTGGGGAATGGGTTGATGGGCGGATGGGCGTGGGCTCACGGTTCCTCGTTTCGGAAAAAAATTAAAAAGCGCCTATTTATAATGAAACTCAGGAGGAAAAGCAACCCGGGTCCTGAAATAGCGATTCAAAGTGTGCCCTGGACGGTGTCCAGGACGGGCCCACTGCGGCCTTCGTTCCGTTCAATTTCCGTCTCGATTATTTCTTGATCAAGGGCAACACCCTCAACGCCTCCCTCCGCCTTGATCCCGATCAATACGAGGTCAAGGACCTGCTCGACCGGGTTGAAAAAGAGTTGAAATAGAATCCGCAGCCCGGCCTTTCTTGACTTCCGCTCGGGGCCTGGGATATATCTTCCGCTTCGCTTGATAATCAAGCCCGGGACCGCCTTCCGGCGGAAGGAGCCGCGGAATGACCTTTCAAATCGTCCTCATTCTGCTCGTAATGATCGGCGCGTATACCGCCGCTCATCTGAAAAAACTTCCGGTGGAGATCTGCATCTTCCTTTCCGCCGTGGCCGGCGGGATCGCCGGCGCGCTGGCTAAAACCCCGCCCATCCTGGAGTTGCCGCGTCACCTCGTCGAGGGCGCCTTCCCCTACCTCGACGTGATGCTGGTTTTCTCGACGGCTACGATCTTCATGGCCATCGTCGCGGAATCGGGCGGGGTCGCCTACGTCGTCCGGGGCACGATCCGGCTATTTTACAATACACGGGTGTTGGCCCTACTCGTCCTGATGATCATCGTCCTGATCCCCGGCGCGTTCACGGGCGCGGGGTCCGTGTCATTGCTGGTCGTCGGGGCTCCGGTGGCTCTGGCCTTGAAATATCTCGGCGTCCCGGAGCGCCGGGTCGCGGCCATTCTGTTTATCATAGCCGGCCTGTCCGCCGCCGCGCCGCCCGTCAACATCTGGGCGATGATGCTCTGCGCCGGAACGGCCATCCCCTACGTCGGTTTCACCTACGTCCTGGGGATCCCCGTCCTCATCCTCGGGACGTTCACAATGCTGGTCCTGGGGATGAAAAAAGAGGGCCATCTTGACAAACAGGCGGCCCTGGCCGCCCTGCCCGAAGTCCCCAAGGGAATGACCGGGTGGCGAGTCCTGCTCCCGTTCCTCGTGTTTTTCGGGTTCATCGCCGCCTCGCGGATCTGGCCGTTCGCCACGCCGGTCATCGGCCTGCCGCTTCAATTCACGGCCGCGGCCGTGACGGCGCTTCTCGTCAGCCCGAAAAAAATCGACCTGCTCGGGTTGTCCCGCAAGACGATGGTCCGCCTTCTGCCGCTGCTTGCGACCACGGTCGCCGTGGGCATGCTCCAGCAGGTCATGACGGCCTCCGGGGTGCGCGGTCTGCTCTCCTACGTCGTCATCAGCATCCCGCTCATCCTGCTTTATATCCTGCTGGCCGTCATCATCCCCTTCTCCGAGGGGATTCTGACCTACGGCGGGGCCGTGATCCTGGGTATCCCCCTGATTTGGTTTTTCGATTCCATCGGCCTTCACGCCACGGTCGCCATCGCCGGTTTGAGCTTTCTCTGGCCCCTGGGCGACGGCCTTCCGCCGACGGCCCTGATCGGGCGCCTGAGCGTGATGGTCTCGGACTATAAGGGCTCGTACGGGTCGTTCCTGAAACAGACCTGGCTGCCGTGGCTGGTGATCACGATCGTCGGCGTCCTGATGGTCGTCTTCAGCGCCAAGCTTGCATTCCTCGTCCGTTGGAGCATGTGAGGATAACCGCCATGAACATCATCATGATCCTGTACTACCTCATCACCGCGTATCTCGTCTTTATCCTCGGCTGGAACTTCATCCGGGAGAAAAAAAGCGTCAACAACCTGATTCTCATGCTGCTCGTCCTGACGCCCCTTATTCTCCGTCTTCTCCGGGTGAAATAGGGGGCCGCCGTGAAAAATGAAAAAAGAACCAAAATCATCCTGGGAATCATCTTCGCCGCGCTTCTGATCACGGGCGGCCTGCCGCTCTGGAAACATCACCATTTTCGCACACCGGTCGTCGCCGGACCCGGAGTCACCCGGGTCATCCACTTGAGCGATTTTCTCCCCTCGCTTAAAGGAACCGTCGCCGACACGGATGTTTTCGTCCTGGAAGGTCGGGAACCGGGAGGCAAAGCCCTGGTCATGGCCGGAACCCACCCCAACGAGCCCGCCGGCGAACTCTCGGCGATCATCATCATCGAAAACGCAATCGTCGAAAAAGGGACGCTGTTCGTCATCCCGACGTTCAACGTCAGCGCGAGCCGCGAAACCAAACCCGGCGACGGTTACCCCCTGTACTTCGATATCCCGACGCCCTGGGGGGCGAAACGGTTCCGGATGGGCAACCGCGACGCCTCCCCGCTCGAGCAATGGCCCGACCCGGACGTCTACATCCATTATCCCGAAAAACAACTTCTATCGTTTCTGGATATCCGGAATACGAACCGCACCTGGCCGGGGCGGCCCAACGGGCTGCTCATGGAACGGGTGACGTTCGCGGCGATGGAGTTGATTCGGAAAAACGCGGTGGACGTGGCCGTCGACATGCACGGCGCCGAAACGATGTTCCCGGTCACCAATTGTATCGTCGCCCCGGAAAAATCGGCCAAGATCGCGGCCATGGTCTCGATGACAGTAAAGGCCATGGAAGGGTTCGACAACCACGTCGAGCCCTCGCCGGAAAACTTCCGCGGCCTGTCCCACCGGGAAATCGGCGATTACAGCGACGCCTTGCCCTTCCTGCTCGAAGCTCCGCTCCCCTTCCTCGATCAGCCGACCGGACCCAAAACGGAGAAGCTCATGCTGGACGGCAAGGACCCGTTCCTCCTGAGTCTTTCCCGGAAAAAGAAGCTGTTCGTTTCCTATGACGAAAACGGCTGGCCGATGGACAAGCGGGTCGGACAGCATACCTCCGTCCTCCTGGAAATCTTCCGGCAGTATTCCAAGAAATTTCCCGAAAAAGCGATCCGGTTGAGCGGCGTGCCACGCTACGCGGAAATCGTCAAGAACGGCGTCGGGTCCTGGTTCCACGACCCGGCCAAAGCCGATCCCAAATCCATTTATGAAGAGTAAAGGAGAACGGACGATGACATTTAAAATTCACCGGCCGGTCATCGGCCTGCTGGCCGCCGGCCTTCTGGCGGGCTTCGGCCTGTTTGTTTTTTCGGAGAAAGAGGACCCGGGCTTCAAGACAACCCTAGGGCCCCAAAACGAAGCCTGCACCGTCATTATGGTCGGAAAGGCGGCCTCAACCGACGGGTCGACCATGGCCACCCACACCTGCGACTGTGGGGTTTGCGACTGGACCTTCGGACACGTTCCGGCGGCCGACCACAAGCCCGGCGCAACGCGGAAAATTTATCACATCAACCAGTATATAACCTGGAAGGAAGGGACCAAGTGGCCGTACGCCCTGTCCAAGGGCGACACGGGCTTCTCCATCCCTGAGATCCCCCACACTTTCGCCTATCATCACGGCATGTTCGGATACATGAACGAAAACCAGGTCGCGATTTCCGAGTCGACCATCGGGACGGTCGCCAAGCTGGTCAACGCCACCCCTTCGGCCCGCCTTGACCTGACGACGCTCTCGCTCCTCGGAATGGAACGGTCCCGGACGGCCCGGGAATGCGTCGAAATCATGGGCTCCCTGGCCGAAAAATACGGCTACGGGTTCAACGACGACGGCGAGATGTTCGCCGTTTCCGACCCGAACGAAATCTGGGTATTCGAAATCATACCGGCCGGACCCCTGTGGGCGCCCGAAACCGGCAAACCGGGCGCAGTCTGGTGCGCCCAGCGGGTCCCCGACGACCAGGTCTCGGTCTGTCCCAACGAATCGCGGATCGGCGAAGTCAACCTGGCCGACAAGGACAATTTTCTGGGCTCGGCCCATATGATCTCGTTCGCCGTCGAACAGAAGCTCTATGACCCCGCCTCCGGAAAACCCTTCAGCTGGAAACGGGCGTATTCCCCGGCCGAGGGAAGCGCGGTGAGTTCAGGCGGGCGGCGCTCGCGGTTGTGGCGGCTTTTCGACCTCGTCGCGCCTTCGCTGAAGCTCGACCCCAACACACCCGACATGGACCTGCCGTTCTCGGTCAAGCCGGACAAGAAAATCTCCGTCCAGGACGTCATGAACCTGACCCGGGACAAGAGCTATGGCTCGATCTTCGACCCCGTCTCCGGCATCCGGGGAGGCCCGTTCCGGAATCCCAATTATTATTCCGGCACCCGGAAAATCTCGGTGGCCAATGCCGAATATACGAGCCTGGTCCAATGCCGGAACGGCCTGCCGAATCCCATCGGCGGGATCCTCTGGGTGGCCTTCGGGGCCCAGGATACATCCTGCTATATCCCCCTTTACGCCGGGATGACGGCCGTGCCGAAGTCGTTCATGGTCGGCGACCATTACCAACTCAATCGGAGTTCCGCCCGCTGGGCTTTCGACTACGTCGATTTCCACACCCAGGTGATTTACAACCAGGCGATCAAGGACGTGGAGAAAGCCCGGCTCGAATACGAAGGGGCTGCGGTCCAGGCGATTCCGGAAATCGACAAGACGGCTCTGGAGCTCTACGCCAAGAAGCCGGCCAAGGCGGCCGAATACCTGACGAAGACCTGCCTGGCCCAGGCCGACCGGATCGTCGCCGCCTGGTGGGACCTCGGCGACCGGCTTCTGGTCAAATACGACCACTTCGGCCTCTACGACTCGGAAAAACGCGTTCGGGACCGCGGCGTCCAGCTTTACGACCCGACCTGGCAGAAGGCTGTGAAAATGGTCGACACGTGGGTCGAAAAATAAGATAATAAATCATCGGATCAATAAGGAGATTGCCATGAAGAAAATTTTCGTCGTCGTCCTCGCTCTCGCGGGGTTATCCGTGATCGTTTCCGCCCAGAGCGGGACCTTCAAGGCGGCTTTGCCCGTATTCACCACCTCGGCCGGCCAGAGCAACGACGCCAACACCGTCAACATCGTCATGGAAGAAGCGGGGATTCTCTACGATTATTGCGACGTCCCGACCGTCGAGCTTCTCCAGGCCGGCGTCGGATTGGCCGGAAAGACGTCGGGCCCGGGATTCCACGTCGAATGCACGTCCGACACGGCCCGGTTCCCCAAGGGCACGCCGTTTAAAACCGCCGTTTTCGCCATCGGCGCCAGTCTCAAGGGCATGGGCGCCTCCGGCCTGACCATCGATGCCGAGGAAGCCCGAGTCAAGACGCTTATCGATTATTGCCGGACAAACAAGATCCTCGTCGTCGCCGTCCATGTCGGCGGCGAGGCCACCCGCGGCCCCGCCGGCAGCGACAACGAACGGATGATCGACGCCGTCGCCCCCTTCGCCGACGTCATCATCGCCACCAAGGATTCGAACAAGGACGGCCGCTTCACCAAGATTTCCGAAAAAACCAAGGCCCTCCTCATCCAGATCGATTACGCCCTCGGACTCGTCGATATCATGAAAAACGCCTTCGGATCCTGATCCGCAGGCGGAGAATGAACGCGCCCGGGCCGCATGGAAGCGCGGCCCGGGCGTTTTTTTTTCTCTCGTTTAACGTTCCCGAACCGTTCTGGTTCCGCTGACTCGTCTTAATTACATTATAATGTTTTAGTTATGAGTGGTTCCTGGATGACGGAAGTCAAGACGCAAGTTTGCCGTCGATGCCGATGACGACCTTGTTTACGACGAGCGTCGAACCCGCGCGGGCAACCGCGTCTTCGACGATGCGGACCAACCCCGAGCAGCAGGGGACCGTCATGATCGCCACGATCAGGGAACGCAAATCGTTCAGCTTGATGATCTCGGAAATCTTCGCCGCATAATTCGACGTGTCATCGAGTTTCGGGCAGGCAATGACGATCTTTTTCCCTTTGAGCAAATCCGGATGGAAGCCGCCTAAGGCGAACGCCGTGCAATCGGCGGCGATCAACAGGTCGGCGTTTTGAAAATACGGCGCAAACGGCGAAACCAGATGAAGTTGGATCGGCCATTGGGTCAATTCTGAGCGGCCGGAAACCATCGCCCCGTGAACCTGTCCGGCGGCCTCCTCTCCCCGCGTCTTCAGGACATGCTGATACGTTTTCTTCGGGTCGTACGTTTCACTGTCGCGTTCGATGATTTTAAGCGCCCCGGTCGGGCAGACGGCCAAGCAGGCGCCCATACCGTCGCAATAGAGTTCCCGGACGAGGACGGCTTTATTCTCGGCGTCCAAGACCAGCGCCCCCTCCATGCAGGCGGTCGTGCACAACCCGCAGCCGTTGCAGAGATCCCGTTCGATTTCAATAATTTTCCGTTTGGCCATTTCTTTCCTTCCTCGACAAGTGATAACGCTTGCCCCTCGTCATCGGTCGATTCCCGACGCGAGGGACTAATCCCGCCACTCCTTTTTTAAGAAAAAATGATATGCGCCTCCCCGGAGGGATGTCAAGGCAATGGAATCGCCGGATTCAGGATTCCGGGCGGATCGAAGGCGGGGTTTTCCCCGGTACGAACGGCCGAGGGATATTCTTCAAGGTTTCGTGGGTGGATTTATCGTAGACATACGGCCTGGCCGTTTCATAATCGATCTTTCCTTCCTTGCACAACCGGACCAGGCATTGGTCCAGCGTCTGCATGCCTTCGCCGGCCGACGTCTGGATCGTCTGAAACAGGGATTCGGTCTTGCCCGAGCGGATGTTGTTCCGGATGGCGAAATTGGCGAACATCAGCTCGCAGGCCATGACCCGGCCGGGTTGATCGGTCCGGGGCAGGAGGATCTGGGAAACGACGCCCAGGAGGTTGGAGGCCAGCTGCGTCCGCACCTGGGGCTGCTGGTCAGCCGGGAAAACGTCGACGATACGGTCGATCGTCTGGGCCGCGCCGGAGGTGTGCAGGGTAGCGAACACGAGGTGGCCCGTTTCGGCCGAAGTGATCGCGATACCAATCGTCTCGTAATCCCGCATCTCCCCGACTAGGATGACGTCGGGATCCTGGCGGAGAGCGTATTTCAGGGCGTTTTTAAAGGAAAGCGTGTCCGCATCCAGCCCGACCTCCCGTTGGGTGACGTAGCACTTCTTGGAGCCATGGAGGTATTCGATCGGGTCTTCGATGGTGATGATATGGTCGGTTCTGGTCGAATTGATCGCGTCGATGATGGCGGCCAAGGTGGTGGATTTTCCGCTCCCGGTCGGCCCGGTAATCAGGACGAGCCCGCGCTTGGCCTCGGTGAACGTCTTGACCGCAGGCGGCAGCCCCAGATCCTCAAGCTTGGGGATGTGCAGGGATAGGGCCCGGATGCAAACCGCCACCGTTCCCCGGGTCCGGTGGACGTTGACCCGGAATCGGCCGACTCCCGCCACCCCATAGCCGAAATCGAGTTCATGCCGGTTCTGGGGATGGTGCTCAAAACGCTGGATTTGTTCCTTCGTCAGGATTTCATAGATCAGGTTTTTCGGCATGTCCGGGCTCATCCGATCCGCCCCGGGAACGGGAGTCAATTCTCCGTTGACCCGGACGGCCGGGGGACGGCCGGCGATCATGTGAAGGTCCGAGCCCTTCATTTCAACGAGGATCTTGAAAAGATTCAACATCATCATGGACGACGCTTCTCCAAGAACCCCTATCTTAGACGCTTTTCCACCGAATTGCCATCACCCTTTCGGATGATTTTTTTGAATCCGAAGATGACGATTCGTATGGTCACATCCGGACGACGAGGACCTTGTTCCCCCTCCACTTCAGGAATTTCATGAAGTCGGCGGTGGAGACGGTCAGGGTGGCGGTGTTAACGTTGGGGTGAAAATTGACGGATTCCGCCCGGGTCAACTCCTCGTCCAGGACGACGATGACCTCGTGTTTTTCGTCATACAGAAGACCGAAAGGCGAGACTTCGCCCGGATGCAGGCCGAGGAAACGTTCCATCCGCTCGTCGGAGGCGAAACTCAGCCGGCTGTCGCCCAGGGTTTTCGACAGGGCCAAGAGGTCGATCGGCTTGACATGCCCGGCCACGATCAGGTAATGGCGTTTACCTGGCTTGTTCCGGACAAACAGGTTCTTGCAGTGGGCGCCGGGGATCCCTTTCCAGTGTTCCACCGCCTGGGCGACCGTGAAGGCCGGAGGATGTTCATGGCGGACATGGGGGATGCCGAGCCCCTCCAGGGCTTCATAAACCCGCCGCTCCCGTTCTTCCACGGCTCAGGGAACCTTCGGGGTCCGGCGAGCGTATTGTCTAGTGGAGGAGGAGACCCGGATGAAATTTTTGCTTTGGCTCATTTTGCTCGTCCTGTGTTGGCCGCTGGCCATTCTGGCCGTCGTTCTCTACCCTCTCGTCTGGCTTCTGCTTCTCCCCTTCCGGCTCGTCGGCATCACGGTCAGCGCCGTCCTTGACCTGTTCAAAGCCGTCATCACGCTTCCGGCCCGACTCCTTCGCGGGCCTCTTTGATCCTCTCCCTCAGACCTTCCAAAACGCCGGGGACGCAAACCGCTTCCAGAGCGGTTTAGGCAAGACGAGGAGAACGGGCAGAACGAAGATTCCCAACTCGAGGGCCAGAATTCCCAAATTCCGGGTGGAGGCCATCACCTTCCACGGTCCCCGTTGAAGATACGGAAACCAAGGCAGGTTAAAGAAGTTTCCGGATAACGGGTAAAAAAGACGGATGCCGACCGGCGGAAGCGTGTCGACGACGATCACGTCGGCGGCCAAGTGGGAAACACCGGTCAGGACGAGCCCCGCTCGGCTTCGGCCGTCGGCCAGTAAAAACATGCCCGCCAGGGCTAACACCAGAACGAACAGCAGGTTGTGGGTGTAATACTGGTGAAGAAATAGGGCATGGCCTTTGAAGATCGCGTGGAGTAAAAAATC
This sequence comes from Candidatus Aminicenantota bacterium, assembly GCA_026393895.1. Classification (GTDB taxonomy): domain Bacteria; phylum Acidobacteriota; class Aminicenantia; order Aminicenantales; family UBA4085; genus JAAZPG01. Next base: position 1,133 of record JAPKZG010000082.1, on the reverse strand, counting down.
GACGTCGGCCGCGTTGGCGATCAGAATATAAACGAAAAGCGTTCCGACGGTTTTCTTCCGGTCGAACAGGCGCCAGCCGAGAAGTCCGAGGCCCGAGTGGGCGACCGGGCTCATGGGCGGGCCTCCCGCGACGGACCGACGGCCCGGGCGATTCTTCTTATAAATTCCATGATCGAGGACGTATTGTACGGGATAACGGAGGCGAAAAAAAGGGAAAAATGGATTATAATGCGGGCAGGGCAAGGAGGACGCCATGAAAATTTTTCGCCGGTTTCCCATGCTGGGATTCATCCTGATCGTCTACGACATCATCGTCCTGGTCAAGAACGAGCTGATTCTCGGAAATTCCCTTTTCAAGATCAAAATGATGTCGGGCGCGGCGTGGACTCTGACGGTCGGCGATCTGATCGTCGCCGCGGGTCTGTTTTGTCTCTTTATCGAAATCTACAAATCCACCCGGACCAGCGAAGCGGAAATTTTCAGCCACATTTTCTCCACCCTGGTCTTTGTGATTTACATCATCGAGTTCATCGTCTTGAAAGGCGCCGGGACATCCGTCTTCTTTCTGTTGACGTTGATGTCGCTTTTCAACGTCGTGGCCGGTTTCACGATCACGATAAAAACAGCCCGGCGGGATTTCGCCCTAGATCGAGATTCTAATATCGTTTCCCCGACGGGCAGCTGATCCGGATCGCTTATTTCCGGTACTGGGAGATAAACTCCTCGACTTCCGGGATGCCGCCCTGGAAGATGAGGTAGCCGTTGGAGGGCTCCCGTTCGGTGATCTCCCCGGCGATGGGCGTCAGCATGATCTTCTGCACTTCGGCCAAGTCGTTCGTCTGACCTAAGGTCCAGGCGAGTTTGACGTAAGCCACTTCCGGCAACATGTTGGCCGCGGGCACCACGCCCAGTTCCATCATATCCCGTCCGGTGTCATAGACGTACATCTGGACATAACCCCAGAGCGTCTGGACGGTCATATAGACGGCGATTTTTTTGTCCTGGGCGCGTTTCAAGGCGGGATAAAGCGGCTTATTGACGTGGCCTAAACCCGTGCCGGCGATGACGATCCCCCGATAACCGTTGTCGATCAGAGAATCGATGATATCCGGTTTCATATTGGGATAGTAATA
>JAPKZG010000008.1 GCA_026393895.1 Candidatus Aminicenantota bacterium | reverse complement strand
CCGTAAACGTTTTTTTTATGGTTGTCCTGGCCCGGGTCGGCTTCGGCGTCCGGTATTTAGGTATCGGCTTCCAAAAAAAAGGCCATCTGACCGAACGCGGCACGTTTTACCTCCTGCTGGGTCCTCCCCTCGAGCGGCAACGCTTCACGACCCATTCGGAGATCTGGCCAATGGAACTCTGGTTTTATAAAGGCGAGGAGGAGTACGGACTCCCGCCTTACTTCTACCTCATTTTCTACCAGGCCGAAGGCATCGGGGATTACCGTCTTTACTACCCCGGCGTCGAAGGGCCCGGCAAACTCGTCGTCCCCTCGCTCTACACCGAATCCCGCCAGGGGTCGAAACCGGTCGACATCATCAAAAAAGTCTCCCCGGAGCTTTCAAACGCTTCGATGAGCTACGTCGCCGGCGAGGGGAATTACGGCCTGTCCTCCATGTCTTCGTTCGCACTCATCGCCGGAATCAAGGACCTCAAGGAAAAGAAATTTTCCGACGCCTACGCCCGGTCCTTCCTCGATTTCAAGGATTTTGTCGAGACCGATTATTCCGACCAGTTCCTGGAGAGCGCTTTCAAGGTCCGGATCTTCCGGACGAACGGCCAGGCTTATCTCCATTGGACGCTCGAACCGGAGCGGGTCAGCTTCGAGCTGCGCAAGGACGTCTACCTGGCCCAGTTCGAGCTTTTCTTGAGGCTCGAGGACCCGGCCGGAAATCTTGTTTTCCAGGCCCAGGAGGAAATTCCCATCCGCCTTAGCGAGGAGCAGTACAAGAGCCATGAGCGCCGACGCTTCGCCTTCCAGGACGTACTCCCCATCATCGAAGGGACGTTCAAGATAAACCTCCTTCTCAAGAATAAAACCGGCCGCGATTTCTCCTCCGTCGAGACAAGGTTCACGGTGCCGGCGGAGGCAGGCCCGCGGCTCGGCAATCTCCTGCTCAGTCACGGCCAGGAGCCAGTCCCCGAGGCCGAACGGACCCGCGTTAAGCCGTTCGCCTTCAACGGCCTTCAATTCGCCTTCAGCGCCCGGGAAGAATTCAATCCCAAGGAAACGATGGTCTGCTACCTCCAGGGCGCCGGGCTCGGCGGGCTGGCCGGCCACGCCGTCGCGTTCGGAATCTACGGCCTGGACGGACAGGCCGCCGCCGCGGTCGACCCGAAACCTCTCGAAGACGTTCTCGGTTCCGAGGGCGAGTTGGCGACGACGGCGCGTTTTGACCTGGCGGGAATCAGCCCCGGATACTACGAAGTTCGGGCTTCGCTCGTGGACGCGGACGGCCGGACCGTCCTCAGCGTCAAGGAGCCCTTCATCCTGTTAACGCAGCCGGCCGCCGTAGTCCCTTGGACTCTCGCCAAGGTCCGCGACGCGTTCCCGGACCCGGAGGGGTTGACCGTTTTGGCCACCCAGCGTTTCATGACGCGAGACTACGACCGGGCGATTCCCCTCCTCGAACGGGCCCTGGCCCTCAAGGACAACCCCGGGACGAGGCTCTTGTTCGCCAAGACGCTCTTCGCCCTGAACCGCTTCCGTGAATCGATCGCCGCAGCGACCCCTATATACGAGGCGCGCGGCGACCGCGAAGCAGCCAGGATCCTGGCCCTCGACCTGGCCGCCCTCAAGGACTGGTCCGGGGCCCTCGTCTATCTTGAGAAGCTTATGGAAGGGGCGACTGAAGTCGAGGTCCTGAACCTGGCCGCCGAGTGCCACCTCGAACTCGGCCGGCCCGATGAAGCGATCCCGCTCCTCGAGCGTTCCCTGAGCATCGTTCCCGGGCAACCAGCCGCCCAAACGCTCCTGGCGCGGGCCCGGAAGGGATCATGAATCCAAGGAAGGAGATTCCATGAAAATAAAAAGCACGGGATATGTCCTCGCCCTGATCGCCGCCGCAATCCTCAGCTGTCCAGGGCCGTCCTGGACGCAATATCAAGCGCGTCTGGAGGGCGTCGTCACGGATACTGCGGGGGCGCCGCTCGCCAAGGTTGCGGTCACCATCGTGTCACAAAAGGCCGCCTCCGTACACTACGACCTGACGACGGACTCCGAGGGAAAGTTCAGCCAGAGCGGGATGATGCCGGGTTATTACCAGGTCAGTTTCAAGAAAGAAGGCTTCCAGCCCCAATCTTCGGAGGTTCATGTCCTCATCGCCGATGTCACCCGGCTGGGGGTAACGCTTAAAAAAGGCGCGGATATCATCGAGAAAGTCCTCTCCGAAGCGGATGAGCTCTTTCTCAAAGGAAACACTCTCTTTGAAGAGAAAAAATACGAAGAGGCCGTCTCCATTTTCCAGGAAGCCATCAAGCTCAACCCCGTCAACTGGGGGTACTACTTCAACCTCGGACTGGCCTACAAGAAGCTCGACAAGCGGGACGACGCCCTGGCCTCGTTCCGAAAGGCCGTCGAACTCAATCCCGAAAGCTACAGCTCCAACAAGGAGTTGGGGGAGGCCCTGGCAAAGGCCGGCTCGTTCGAGGAGGCCACGGCTTTCTATGAGAAAGCGGTCGATCTCAGCCCGGAGAACCCCGATGCCTATTTCAATTTGGGCGCCTGCCTGATCAACGTCGGCCGGACCGATGAGGCGCTCTGCAGTTTTTTGAAGACGACCGAGCTCAAGCCCGATTACGCGGACGCCTATTACCAAATCGGCACGATCTATATCGGACAGAACAAGGTTCCCGAGGCCGTGGCCGGCTTGGAAAAATTCCTGACCTTGGCCCCCGACCACGAAAAAGCTCCCTTGGCCAAGCAGCTTCTCGAGTATCTCAAAAAATAATTCAGGGACACAATACCAATTACCCAATTAATAATTAAGTGATTTGGTATTGTGTCCCTGAAATAATCGGGTCAGTTCGTGATTTGATACCTGACGACTCTTATCCCGCCGTCCGCGCCGGACGTCGCCATCCAAACTCCGCCCACGAAAAAGACGACGCGCGCGGAACGCGGCCATTCATCCTCGCAGGTCACCCGGCCGCGAAACGTCCCGTCCGGATCGAAGGCTTCGAAGACCTGCTTCGCCTTCGGGTCGGCGGGCGGAAGGAACGCCCAAATGCGCCCCCGTCCGTTGACCATGAACCTTTCGAAGGCGGGTTCATTGATCGCTTTGGGCGAAAAACGATGCATCCAGGAGCGGACTTTCCCCTTGTCGGGATCGAGAATTTCGATCTCGTAATTCCCGGAAGATCCCACGACGATCATCCCCTCCGGCGTCAAATCCCATTCCACGGAGGCGGCAAAGGGAGGGAGATCGTTCCTCCGGGCCGGTTCGGTGGTGAATTCGTTCCGGCTAATCGGCTTCCGGAAGATCGTCTTCAGTCGTGAGAAGTCGGCGGCATACAGAACGAGCCGCATTTCCGGAGACGCGTTCACGTTCGCCCGATCGATGAATTCGGTCTCGACGATGAACCGGCCGTCGGGAAGGGCCCGGAACCTTCTCCACTCCCCTTCCTTGTCGTCGATCGGGACGGACGAGAGGAATTTTCCGTCGAGGTCGAACAGGGAGATCCGCGGGTTCCCGAGATCGCGGACGAACACGCGATCGCCATGGACTTCGACCTCCCCCGGCTTCCCGAATTCCCCCGGCCCCGTGCCGCTCTTGCCGATGGTCCCGACAAACGCCCCGGTACCTTCGAATTTCTTGATGTTCCCGGCTCCGCCGTCACACACATAGAGGGCGCCTTGACCGTCCAAGGCCAGGTCGAGGATATCTCCGAATTTATCCCCGGCCAGGGCTTCGTCGGATATCGTCAGCATCGGGATCAAACGGATCGTGTTTTTGGGTGAAGCTTTTTTTTGCCCCGCCGCAAGAAATGTCGCCCAAATCGAGAACAAGGCGAGAAGAAAAAAAACCGGACGACGCATGACCCGCATATTTCAAACTCCCTTCGGCCTTCCCTCTTCGGGAGAAACCTCTTGTCCCCGGCCTCTCTTCCGACGGAGGACATATTCTAGCGTAAAAATATGCTTCTCTCAAGGAAGCGGAGGGAGGACCGGGAACCGGGGCCCCGGCGCGGCGGATCACGCCTGGCGGCGGGGGGCGGGCTCGCCGTCAGGAATTCGGCGCGTGGAAGCTGATCCGGAAATCCGCTCCGGGCGGAGGTCCGAGATGGAGACGGCCGTCGAGTTGATCGGTGAGCGTTTCCACGAGTTGGAGCCCCATGGATTTCGATTGACCGAGTTCCACATCCCCGGGAAGTCCGACGCCGTCGTCCCGGACGGACAGGAGGTACTCGTCCTTGGCTAGATGATGAAGCCCGATCGTGATCGTCCCCTTCCGGTCCTTCGGAAAGGCGTGTTTGAGGGCGTTGGAAACAAGTTCGTTGATGATCAGCCCGAGGGGGATCGCCGTCTTGAGGTCGAAATTCACCGACTCGGCGTCCATTTGCAATTCGATCCGGCCCGGATATTTCGCCTGTGAGCCGATGAGCGATTGGGCCAGGTTCCGGATATAGTCGGCGAAATCGACACGGGACAAGCTGTCCGAGCGATAAAGGATCTCATGGATCATGGACATCGACCGGATGCGGTTCTGGCTGTCTTGGAAAGCCGTGATCGCCTTGGGGTCGTGGAGATACCGGCTCTGGAGATTGAGCAGGCTGGAGACGACTTGCATGTTGTTTTTAACCCGATGATAGATTTCCTTCAGGAGGGTTTCCTTCTCCCGGAGGGCGGATTGCAGGGCTGCTTTGGATTGAACGAGGTCGGAAATATCGGTCAGCATGCCTTCGATATGGTCGATTTGGCCGGATTCATCGCGCACGATCGTCGCGTTCGCCAGGGCGTGGAAGACCGTTCCGTCTTTCCGCCGCAAACGAAATTCCCAGTTCCGGATTTCGTCCTCCGCCTTGAGGGCCTCGACGATTTTCGAACGCGCATCGGTTTCGACGTAGTGGTCGTGGACGTTGGTCGCCTGGTATTCCGAAAGGGACTCGTATCCGAACATGCGGACCATGGCTTTGTTGGCCGCGAGGATCCGGCCATCGAGGGTGGTCAGAAAAATGCCCTCCAGACTGCGGTCGAAGATCCGGCGGAATTTCGTCTCGGAGGCCAGGAGCTCGAGTTCGGCCCGTTTCCGCTCCGTAACGTCCTCGACCGTGCCTTCGTAGTACTTCACCCGGCCGGCCGGATCGAAAATCGCCTGGGCGCTTTCCCGGACATAGACCGTCGCTCCATTCTTTTTCTTCCAGGCCGCTTCCAATCCTTGGATGAGACCGTCCTTTTCGACGCGATTTTTGAAAGAGGCGCGGGAATACTCCGGCCCGAACCCCTCCATCTCCAGGTTGCGGGCGGCGAGTTCCTCGAACGTGTCGTATCCGAGAATGCGGAGGAGCGTCGGGTTGGCCAGCAGGATCAGGCCGTCGGGCATCGTCCGGTAAAGGCCGACGGTCGCGTTTTCATAAAGGGTCCGGAACCGCTCTTCGCTTTCCCTCAGGCCCGCTTCCGTTTGCTTCCGGTCGTGGATATTCCGGCTGACGCCGACGATTCCGGCGATTTCGCCGGCGGAGTTCCAAATCGGGGATTTGATCGTTTCATAGACGGTCTCGCGGCCGTCCCGGTCGAGCATCGCTTCTTCGAAACGCAGGGTTTTCCCCGATTCGAGCACGCGTTCGTCGCTGGTCTTGCAGGCCGCGGCCAAATCCGGCGGGAATATTTCCTCGTCGGTCTTTCCGATGACCTCCGCGTTCGTCCGGCCGCACATCTTCTCGAACGCTTCGTTGACGGACAGGTTGCGGCGGTCCTTGTCCTTGAAATAGACGATGTCCGGAATCGCCTGGATCAAGTCGCGTAGTCTCGCGTGGTCTTCGGCCGAGGCCGGTTCGCTCTTTTTCCGTTCCGTCAGGTCGTGGACGATGCCCCGGAAACCGATCGGCGCGCCGTCCGGGGCCCGTCGGAGGACGACGGTGAATTCGACGACGCAGGCCGGCCGGTCCCGCAGTTTCAATTCGGTCTCTCCGACCCGCCGCGATTCGCCGGTCGTGAAAACGGCGTTGAAATTCCGGTAGATCTCGCGGGCGCTTTCTTCGCTCATATAAGAGCGGTTATCGTGACCGATTAAATCCCCGGGGGAAAGTCCTAAGAGGCGGGAAAAAGCCTTGTTGACGAAGATGAAACGCCCGGCGAGATCGACTTCGTAATACCCCTCGTCGATGGCGTCCCAAATGAGAAAGTCGGGCCGGACGGTCGAATCCACTTCCTTTGTCGCAGCCATTAAAAGCCTCGCTTCGCGAGCTCCGTTTCACCGGAAACGGTAAAACCCGAATATGGTCGGATTATATGCACGATTTTCCCCGAAAGCAATCAAGGAAGGGGGTGAAATATCCGGGTCAGGGGGTTACTCCCCCGGCGGGCGTTCCCGGCCACTTCCATGAGATCGGCTCCGCAAGTATAATGCTTCCTCATGTACATGGGCCGCGAAATTCTCATGCTCTCGCCGCTCATTCTCTATTCCGGGTTCCGGGTCGGAATCCTCCTCCGCGGCACGGGGAAGCGGATCCTGTGGGCCGTTGTCTTCATCCTGATTTGTGCCGGTTACCCGGCGGCCGAAGCCCTGGAGCACGCGGCTGCTCCCTCCTGGGCGATGCCCCTTTCGACCGCGGGTTACGTGACCCTTCCCTTCCTTCTCTATCTCGTAATGGCGGTTCTGGCCGTGGATATTCTCACCGGCCTGGCCCGCCTCACCGGGCTTCTTTCCAAGGAAAACGCGAAGCGGCCGGGCTTCCGGAGGTTCCGCCTGGCACTGCTATTGGTTCTTCCGGCCGCGGTCGTCGCCTTCGGCGCCTGGAACTTTAACCGCATGGGAATCCGGGAATATAAAGTCGAGCTTCCCCGGAAATCCGCCAAGACCGACGGCCTGACGATCGTGTTCGCCGCGGATTTCCATCTCCAGGGACGGACGCCCCGGCGGATCATGGAACGGTTCGCCGACAAGGTCAACGCCGCAAAGCCCGACCTCGTCCTGATCGGCGGAGACATCATCGAGGGCGGCAATACGCCCGATGAAAAGATGGAACACGAAGCGGCCCAGTTCCGGCGAATCCGGTCGACCTACGGCGTCTTCGGCGTGCTGGGAAACCATGATTCATTCGGCGGGGAACGGGATTCCTTTTTCGAAAAGGCCGGGATCCGGATGCTCCGGGACGAATTCGTCCGCATCGACGCGTCGATCTATCTCGCCGGCCGCCTGGACGGCCGCTCTCGTAGGAGCGGGGAAACGCGGAAATCCATCGACGAACTTCTTGCCGCCGTTCCCGAAGATCTCCCGATCGTGCTCCTGGATCACCGGCCGACTGATTTGGCTAATTTGAGTCGCAGCCGGGCCGACCTCCAACTTTCGGGTCACACCCACAACGCCCAGGTCTTTCCCTTGAATTTCTTCGCGAAGCGGGAATACGAGATTCCGTGGGGCTACGGAGTCAAGGGAAACTCCCAGGTCATCGTCACGTCCGGCGTCCAAGGCTGGGGGCCGCCCGTCCGCACCGCCGGCGCCTCGGAAATCGTCGTCGTCCGGCTCAAATTCCGCCTCCCATGACATCCCGCTCGGCCGGCCTCGGAATTCTGGCGATGGTCGCCACCGCGTTCTTGTGGAGCATCGCCGGCCTGTTCATCAAAGTCATCGACTGGCACCCCCTGACCATCGCCGGCTTCCGCAGCCTGATCGCTTCCTTTGTCGTGCTTCTCTACGTGAGGCGGCCGCACATTCATCTGTCGTTTCCCCAGGTCGCCGCGACCGTCTGCAACGCGGCGACCATGATCCTGTTCGTCGCAGCCAACAAAACCACGACGTCGGCCAACGCCATTATTCTCCAGTATATCGCCCCGGTCTGCACGGCCTTCGTCGGGGCCTGGTTATTGAAAGAAAAGACCCGCCTAGAACACTGGATCGCGATCATCCTCGTGACGGCGGGCATCGTCGTGATGTTTATGGACAAGCTCGGGGGCGGGCAAATGCTCGGCAACATCTTCTCCCTGCTTTCCGGAATCACGTTCAGTTTCTACTTCGTGTTCATGCGCATGCAGAAGGACGGGTCGCCGATCGAGTCAATCCTTCTTTCCCATTGGCTGGTTTCAGCCATCGGCCTCACGGCCACGCTCTTCCTCCCGGCCCCCCATTTCACCCTGAAAGCCGTCCGGGCGATCGCCGTGTTGGGAATCTTTCAAATCGGAGTCGCGGCGATCCTGTTCGTCACGGCCATAAAGCGCATTTCGGCCATTTCGGCCAACCTGATCGCGGTGATCGAGCCGGTCTTTAATCCGCTCTGGGTTTTTCTCGCCCTGGGCGAGACGCCGGGAACAAAGGCGCTCATCGGCGGGGCGGTCATTATTGCCGCCGTCACCGGGGCTTCGATCATCAGCGCCCGCCGCGCCACCCTAGGTTAAGCCCGATAGGCGTCCCTTCGATTTTTCACTCGATATATAAATACTTTTTTTGCGGCATCATCGATTCGATAGAGAATGCGAAAATCCCCGGCACGAATCCGGTATCCCTCTTCTTTCGTCAGTTTCAGGCCGCCGAAAGGGCGCGGATTTTCGGATAAAAGGCGGATTTCTCCGATGATTCGGTTAAAAATCCGGGTTTCGAGTTTGTCGAGGTCTTTCCGCGCTCCAGGGAGGAGCAGGATTTCATACACGGCGCTTTTTCAGATAATCATCAAGGAAAACGGCTTGGGATTCGGCGTCGCGGAGGGTTTTCATATCGATCAGATCTTCCCGCAATTCCTCCCGGGCCATTTGTTCGACGATCGCTTTTTCGACAAAAAAGCCGTATTTCAAGCCCCTTTCCCGGCAGAATTGCTTAGCGGTCTCAGCAACGGCGTAATCCATCTTGACGGCCAAGGTAGTTTTGGATTGTTTCATGTCATCCAAACAATAATGCGTGTGGTTTATTTTGTCAAGATAAAGTTAACTTTAGTTAACTCAGACTTCGATTCGGCGTAAGTGATCGCCTCGCCGTCGACCTTTTGAATGCCATTCAATTATTTTTCATTACATATCAAAGACGGATACAGTCGCTTTTACAAATAGAAAAACACTCAGCATTAATAATATGACTCCCGCAATGACATTAAGCGTGTTTATGGTTGTCTGATTAATTCGCTTCTTATTACCCGTGATCAGCTTCAACAGCGTAAAGTACCAGGCGAATGATCCCGCAAACGTTCCTGTTGAAAATACTAATCCGCCCAGAAATGAGGAATTGAGAAAATGATATCCTTTTACATATCCGATAATGGCAATCCAGGCAGCGGGCATAGTCAGCGAAGATAGACATAACAACACTCCCAAAAAAAACAATCCAAAAAAATTCGACTTCTTGATTATCGGAATTTTGAGATGCTTGGCCACATTTTCCGTTTTTTCCCTCAGTTTGTTCGCCTTGGCAAAGGCGGAATCAAACTTCGCCGATTCATCTGCTTCCAGTTTATTGTAGGTAATCTTCGTTTTCATAATTTTCAGACCGTAAATAATGACAATCGCGCATCCGGCAAAAGTCAACACGATCTCTATGGTCTGAACATTTTCAGCATAAAAGTCAGCTATACCGGAAGGAAAAAAAGAAATAATCAAAGCAATTCCGGTGAAAGCGATGAGACAATAGAAGAAATCCATGAAGGCGGCGCCAACGGCAATGGCTCTCCCCTCCTTTATCTCATTTTTGAAGCCTTTAGAAATCATGGCAAAGGCAATGGGCCCCAACGGAGGTAAGGAAACAACAAACCCGGTTATCATTCCGGCCATAAGATTAATGATCATAATAGCGGCTTGCTCTTCACTGTCTCCCTGCCGCGAAAATCAATTCGCGGCTTCACCGCCGACAATCTTAGTATACTGCAATTAGTCACTTTTACTGGATTTGTTTGGGCCTCCATGGCGTTAGCAAAAATGTTTATAAGGGGGAAAAGGAGAGCGCGCCCGGCAAGATTCGAACTTGCGACCTTTGGATTCGAAGGGCGGAGCATCATCGGCTTAATTGTATATTACTGAATGTTTTAGCGGCTTCGGAATTTCTACCGTGTCGACTTTTTGACGGGTTGGATCAAGAATATCGCCTAAACGATCGACGGCCCGCTTCATGTTCTCCGGCGTCGGGTGAGCGTACCGCATGGTCATTTGGATCGACGCATGGCCAAGGATCTTCGAGACGGTCACGAGATCGACGCCCGCCTCAATCATCTTCGTCGCCGCGGTATGTCGGAGATCATGGAGCCGAAGCCCCACAATTCCGGAGTCGTTTTCGTCCTTTGGATCCGCCTTCGCCCGCCGACAAGCTGCTTTAAACGCCGTCTTGATATCCCGAACGGGCCCCTTCGTTTCGGAATTGTAGAACACAAAATCAGCGACATGAGGCAATCCCATGAATGCGCTCGAAACGGCGGAATTCATCGGAACCTTCCGAGGTTTCCCGCTCTTCGAATCTTCGATGAAGATATAACCGCGGAGAAGGTCGATGTTCGCCCATTTGAGGCTTAGAATTTCGGTTTTTCTCATGCCGGTATTCAGGGCGATAATCAGGACCGGGCGAATCGATGCGGCCGCGGATTCGACCAGTAGGCGACGAGCTTGATCCCGGCCGCCTCGAGCGCGGCCTGGGCCGCCTTCATCTGGTCCTCGGTCATGTCCTCGCCGAAGGGGGCCTTGCCGTGAGGGCCGCCCAGCGCCTGGCCGGGGAAGGCTTGGAGGAGTTTGATCCCTTATCGCGGCTGGGCGAAAAAGGAAATTCCTATCAAAATCATGATGGTCAAAATCTCCGAGTTGGTCATGGCGCCGATATAGGGCCTGATCAGCAGGGGTGCTTCGGTCTGGCCGACGAAGATGTTGGCCGTGTTGAATAGCGATTCGGCGCCGGAGGTTCCCATGACGGAATGGAGTGGAAGCAAAAGGCCCATCATTAATAAGGGTTGCATCATCCGATCCCACGTATTCACTTTTCAGCTCCATGTTCGGAACGCCCTTGACCACGGCCTGCAGGATGCCGAGATAATAAAGCACCGAGGTCAAGGTGGCCACGAAGATGATGGTCGGCAGGACCTGGAAGGCGAAAAAGACGCCCAGGCTGTCAGGGCCGGAATTGACGGCCAGGCGGCCGAAAACGAACCTGGCGCCCTCGGTGGTGAATCCCAGCAGGCTGACCATGGCGCCGCCCAGCCAGGAGATGGCCGCCTTGGGCCAACCTAGAGGCGTAAACCAGGAGCGCAGCTTGTCGCTGTACAGGATGAAAATGGCGAACAGCACCTGGATGGCGATGCCGCTGAAGACCAGCCGCCAGCTGATGCGCCGGCGGTTGTTGGAAAACAGAATAGCTATGCCTATGATCAGGACCAGACCCAACACACCCCTGAGCAGTGAAATCATGTTCATCGGTCACCTGCTGTTAGAACTCGATTTAAAAAGCAATAATAGATGATTTCCGGCTCATCGGGCAGCGCTGACAGCTTTCAAGTTGTCCGTCCGCGCTCTCCCAGGCTCATGACATGTTCCCAGCCTTGATTTACGCTTCCGTACGGTGGCGAGATGGGATCATCGATGCGAAAACGCGTCTCCAACCGGCTCAGCAGAAAACGAAATACCTATGGAGACAACCCATCGCAGCTCCAAGGGAACCAAGCTGTATGCCGTGCGCGACAGCTTGGGGCGCTTCAAGGACATCCGGACCTACAAGCGCGCCCACGCCCTGGACATCAAGCGCAGGGGCAAGAAAGAAACGGGTCCCAAAAAAGCCGGTAGAATCACAGCCTGTGTCGCGCCACGATGCGCTTTCCCAATTTCAGCTTGACAATATCTGCGCCAGGGTTTATATCTTTTCCCAGAGGAGCCAAATGAAAAGGAAAATTCAGATCGGGTTATTGGTCTGCGCAGTATCTTTCTTTTTTGGATGTGAAACTATCAATAGTATGCTTTCCGGAAAGAGCGTATTCGAAAGATATCCGCCGAATGCAAAGAAGGGATGGGTCGAATTTTACTCGGGAGAGAAACTCTTCGGGACACTCAACACCGATTTCGTTTTGAAGTTGGCCAAAATCAAGGATGGCATCAAGACCATGATAGGGAGACAAACCGAGGCCATTGCTGGCATGAAGCCCAAGTTCAGGACAGATGAACTGCCCGGTCCCATGACCTACGAGATCATCCTGGATATCGGCGGGCCAAAATCTGCCGTAACGACCGCAGATGTACATATCGAAGAGGGCATGCTCCAGCTCGTCCATTTGTCATCCAGCATCGTCGGCAGGGAGAGCAGCGGATATCTTCAAGAAAAACTGGTCTATTCCCTTCGAGCCACACCGGGGGGGAGCATTCCCCTGGCCCGGGATGCGGCCTCGCTTGAAAAACTCGTGGAAGCGGTGGACCATCCCGACTGGGGGACAAGATGGTATGCGGCTCGGGCCCTGGAAGACATGGCCGGACTCATGAATGATGATGCGGATCAACGGCTCAGGGAACGATACGGGATCGAAAGCCACCCCCTGGTCAAAGAGGCAATCGGTCAATGCCGCCAGAAGTACCATTCCTATAAGATGAAAAACAAATAATCGAGGACGACTTCGATTCGAGACCTGTCCCGGACCAATAGAGAAGGAATGAGCGGCGGATTCGGCGGCGACCGCGACCGCTGCCGATCGCTGAAGATCGCCCAAGGGGACATGTTCCCAATTCTCCGGAATTCGGCACGTGTCCTCGAATCTGATTATTTAGCTGCTGTTGCTTGGCTGATATAACTTATTGATAATAAAAAATATTTAAAACCTGCTGTCCACATTTTTACTCTTAAAACAGTATTTTCAAAGCAAGAAAAGCGATAGGACAGAATTGAACCTTTGATAATCGCTGCCTAAGAATTAATGATTGGAATCTATAAAAAAAGGCCTGTTTTAGACCTAGAAACAAGCTTAATATTCAGCTAATTATTTTATAATTAATGTAGACGCATTAGGATATGTTACATAATCGGCGGATTTTCTTCGGCGACCATGAGCCGGTGGTTTTGAGGATTGTCGACCAGATCAGTTCGAGGTTCTCGAACCACCGATTCGTCGTCACTTCGTACCGCGTCTGTTTCCAGATTCGTTCCTGGGGATTCAATCCTGGTTGGTACGGCGGAAGATACGTCAGGTGGAGACGCGGATGTGCTTGAAGGAAACGATCCACTGGTTCTCCTTTATGCCACCGGGCGCGATCCAGGTAAAGCCAGATCGTATAGTCCCGAAGACGACGATAAAGATGACGCAGGACTTTCATGAAGCCTTCTCGATCTCCACGGTCCGTCCGAATAATTCCATAACGGCCCAGAAGCGGGGCCACCCAACCCGAAAGATTGAGGCGTTGCTGATGTTGGCTGGTCGTCGGGATGCGATAAGAATGTCCTCTCTTCGCCCATCCTCGCCCCAATCGCGGATGGAGCGTAAATCCCGTCTCATCCTGGAAGACCACCGTCTCCCGAGGCCCCAGATTTTGAAGTTTTTTTTAACTCCCGATGAAATTGCTTCGCATCTTTGGCCCGCGCTTGAAGGTACACATAACTGGCCCTCTTTAAACGATATCCCAGTTGATGCATCCAGATCTGAGCTTGCCGCACTTTCATCTTTAATCCGTACCGGCGTTTTAAGTGCTCGACCAGCGTGG
>JAPKZG010000090.1 GCA_026393895.1 Candidatus Aminicenantota bacterium | reverse complement strand
ACAGGTACGGAATTCTCCCAAATCCTTCCAGCTTATAGATTCGCTGTATTAGAATTCCGTACCTGTCCCCGATTTCGCCGATCCGGCCATGCCGCTTGTCGACACTGAAGAGGGACCCTCTTTAATAGCCGCAGCAATCCGTCCAAAAAAAGGCAGGGGCCGGTTTTCCAATGGGGCGATATAAGATATAATGCGGCGCGTGCATCACGCTCTCCCCTGGCAACTTGAAATCGCCCGTCGTTCCCTGAAAAAAAAGGAAAAAATCAACCTAATCGAAAAGCGGGTCGTCGTCGGCCCCGGGGACCGCTGCCTGGATCTCGGCTGCGCCCAGGGAATTTTAAGCTGGTTTTTAAGGAAAAAGGGCGGGACCTGGGTCCATACCGACCTCGATTTCGAAAATCTCCAAACCGCTCGGGACCTCCTCGGCCCGGGATTCGTCCAGATGGGAGTCCCGGACCTGCCGTTTAAAAGCGAGTCGTTCGACCGGCTGTTCTGTCTCGATTTTCTCGAACACGTGGATGACGACCGCCGGACGGCCGCCGAGATCACCCGCGTCCTCCGGCCAGGCGGTGAAATGCTTCTCGTCGTCCCCAGGACCGGCCGGTTCATCCTCATGCAGAAAATCCGTCCGGCCGTCGGCCTGAAGCTCGAATTTTACGGCCACAAGAGGGAGGGCTACACCCTTCCCCAACTCCAAGCGCTGCTCGTCGAAGCCGGGCTCCGGATCGCCCGGCATACGTATTATTCGCGGTTTTTCACCGAGTTTCTGGAACTGATCCTCAACGCCCTCTACGTGAATTTCTTTTCCGCAAAACCGGAGGCAAAACTCCGTGACGGGCACATCCGGCCGGCGACGCCCGGCGAATTCGCCGCCAGAAAAAAATCGTTCAAACTCTATAAACTCGTCTTCCCGCTTTTTTGGCTCTTTTCGAAGCTCGACAATCTTCTTTTTTTTACGCGCGGCTACGCCCTGATGATCTGGGCGGAAAAGGCCGCCGACTCCAAGGAGGCTTCCGATGGCGATCGTTCTTGACGGAAAAAGCCTGACCGTGGAGAAGCTCGTCCGCGTCGCCTGCGGCGGCGAACCAGTCGAAGTCCACCCCGAAGCGCTGACGAAAATCAAAGCCTGCCGGGCCATGATCGAGGAAAAAATCAAAGCCCGGGAAATCATGTACGGCATCAACACCGGGATCGGCGAATTTTCCGAGGTCGTTTTGACCGATGCCCAGGTCGGCGAATTTCAGAAATACCTGATCTACAACCATGCTGCCGGCATCGGCGACCCGGCTCCGATCGAGCACGTCCGAGCGGCGATGGCCGGGCGGATCAACGTCCACGCCCGGGGGCGCTCGGGCTGCCGGCCGGAAATCACGCTGACGCTCGCCGAGATGCTCAACAAAGGCGTCACCCCGGTCGTCTGCCAGAAGGGATCGGTCGGCGCCTGCGGCGACCTCGCCCCCATGTCCCAGATCGCCCTTCTCCTGATGGGCGAAGGCGAGGCCTATTTCAAAGGCGAGCGGCTGCCCGGCCAAGTCGCCCTGGAACGGGCCGGCATTCCGATTCCCGGACTTCAGGCGCGGGACGGGCTGGCCGCCATCAACGGCTCCAACCTCCTGACGGCTATTTCCGCCCTCACACTGTATGATATGGACCGGGCGTTGAAACAGGCGGAAATCGCCGCGACCATGACGATCGAGGCGCTGATCGGGAACCTGAAACCCTACGACGTCCGGCTCCACGAGGAACGCGGTTTTCCGGGCGCCGTCCGCTCGGCCAAGGCCATCCTCAAATGTCTTTCCGGAAGCGACCTGACCACCGGAAAGATGAAAACCAAGGTCCAGGACGCGTATTCGATGCGGTCCACCCCCCAGGTCATTGGGGCGGCCCATGACGCCCTGGCCCACGCCCGCCGGCAGGTCGAAATCGAGCTCAACGCCACCGCCGACAACCCGATTTTTCTGACCGAAAACAAGCTCACCCTGACCGGGGCGAACTTCCAGGGTTCCCCCGTCGCCCTGCCCATGGAAATGGCCGGCACGGCCTTGACCATGGTCTGCGTTTTAAGCGAGCGCCGGCTCAACCGGCTGACCAATCCCGCCTTGAGCGTCGGCCTTCCGGCCTTCCTGACGAAAGGCGCGGGTCTCTTTTCCGGGATGATGCTCAGCCAGTACACGGCCGACACTCTAGTCGTCGAGCAACGGATCCTCAGCGCCCCGGCCTGCATACAATCCATCCCCGCGGCCGCCGACCAGGAGGACTTCGTTTCGATGGGGATGAACACGGCCTTGAAGAACCTCCAAATCCTGGACAACGCCTACGGCATCCTGGGGATCGAATTCATGGCCGCCGCCCAGGGCCTGGACTTCCGCGAGTTTACTCCCGGCGCGGGGACCCGGGCCGCCCATGCCGTCGTCCGCAAACACATTGCCCATCTTGACGAAGACCGGCCCCTGTACGTCGACCACAACAAGATGAAAGCCCTCGTCAAATCGGGCGAAATCCTGGACGAAGTGGAAAAAGCCGTCGGATCCCTCGGGTAAAAAATACCGGATTCCCAATAAATGTTTTTCGTCGGCGGCGACCGGGAACCATTCCTTCACGTTCCTTCACGCATTCTCGGACAAAGGCATTCAATCTGTTATAATAAAGAAAAGAAAGATGGATATTTTTCTCACGGCCGACGCCGCCCGGACGCTTGAAGCGGTCCGCCGGCTCCCGCCCGTCAAAGGAAGCCGGGGTTTTCTCCTGGGCCACCGCCGCGGCGACCGGTTCTACATCGAAAGCATCCTCCCCTCTCCGTCGTCCGCCTGGCCGTCCCTTAAGGCTTTTTATGAACTGGATACGGACCTCGGCGGAAAAATCATCGGCTTTTTCATCGTCGGATCGTCGCCGGCGGTCCGCATGCCCCTCCTCAAGCCGTTCGGAACGGGCAAAGTTCTGATCGAAATCCCCGCCGGGGGCGGAGGAAAACGGGCCGCCCGCGGAGCGTTGATCGATTATCGCGACCGGTTCGAATTCAGGAAAATTCCCGTCATCATCGAAGATCCGGTCCGCTGACCGGAAGGGAGACGCCCATGAGCGATATCCTCTCGGAAACGCAACGCCGGTTTCTTCTTCGCCTGGCCCGCGAGGTGATCACCGCCCGTCTGACGGACGACAGGACGATCGAGCCGAAAACGGACGATCCGCTCATGGCCGAAAAACGCGGAGCCTTCGTCACCTTAACCAAAAAGGGCGAACTCCGGGGCTGCATCGGGTACCCGCTGCCCGTCAAACCGCTGGCCGGCGCGGTCGCCGAAATGGCCGGGGCGGCCGCGACCGAGGACCCGCGCTTCGAGTCCGTCTCCGTCGAAGAAATGGACCAGATCCATATCGAGATTTCCGTCCTGACGCTCCCGGCCCCGGTCGGAAAACCGGAGGACGTGGTGGTCGGCCGACACGGAATCATCATCTCCCGGGGATTTCGCAAAGGATTGCTGCTGCCCCAGGTCCCGCTCGAGTATCATTGGGACCGGGAGACGTTTCTCCGTCACGGCTGTTTGAAAGCCGGACTTCCCCCCGACGCGTGGAAAACGGGGGCGAACATCGAAGTATTCGAGGCGGAAGTCTTCGGCGAATGACCGGGGGCGGCCGCGCCCCGCCGTTCGTCGTTTTCCTTTATTTCAGCTTTTTCTGGACCGCGGCCAATTCCGTCTTCGCTTCTTCCTTGTACATCGCGTCCTTGGACGAGGCCTCGGGCAGGTCCAGGCATTTCTGGAATTCCGCCGCCGCTTCCTTGTAATTTTTCACGACCAGGTACGTCCGGCCGAGCTCCAGGTGATGATGGACATCATCCGGCTTGATCTCGATGGCCTTCTTCATGTACATCAAGGCCTCTTCGTTGGTGCCTTTCGGGATCTTGCCGTACAGGATGCTGCCGAAAAAGCGCTTGGCTCCGCCGATTTCGGCTATCTCCCGGTGCCACCGACTGAGAGCGTGATAGGCGCCGTCGTTTTTCGGGTCGAGCTCAATGGCTTTTTCAATCTCGGCCTTGATCTCTTTCGACATCGCGATCTTTTCTTTGTTCCCCAGCCCCAGAGCGTACATGCCCAGGGCGGCCGAGAGCTGGAAATGGCCGTTCGTGTCGTTGGGATTGGCGGCCACGGCCTTCCGGGCCAAGACGGCGGCATCTTGGTAGTATTTTTTCTGCTGTTCGAGACCGCCCTTCGCCTTGACGTCGACCAGGTCGCCGACATCCACCATCGAGGAGGACGCCTTCCAGAGCGCCTCGTAATTGTTCGGCTCGAGCTGGACGGCGGCCAGAAACGATTCGAGCGCTTTCGCGTCGTTTCTTTGGTCGCGGGCATCATCCCCGGCCTTGATCAATTCGGCGGCCGTCTGGGCCGAGGCCGAAACGGCCAGGACCAGCATCAGGGCAATGGACAAACAGAGCCATTTTTTCATTTTTCCCTCCATAAAAAGCGATACAGGTTTATCCTTTTGGGGGTGGAGTTGTCAAGCCGCCAAATTCGTTCAGGGGTTAAGGAGGAATTCGGGGACATGACCGAAATCTCTTGATTTCGGATCGTGTCCCGTAGAATTCCGTCCTGAACGAATTTGCCGATGAACTTTTCCGCCCCCGACCCGTAATAAAGAATGAAGAAAGGAAAGGAGACCGGCCATGAACGATCATGTGAAAATCATCGGCATTCTGTGGATCGTCTTCGGCGCCCTGAGCCTTCTGGCCGCCGGATTTCTGTTCATGCTGCTCGTCGGGGTATCGTTCATTCCCGACATGGACACTCCCGCGCCCGGCATTCTCCGGTTCGTCGGGTTCTTCATCGGGTCGTTCCTCGCCCTGCTGGGCCTTCCCAAGATCATCGGCGGCTACGGCCTGCTGAAAGGGCTGGAGTGGGGTCGGATCCTCACCCTGGTCGTTTCCTTCCTGAGCCTGCTCAACATTCCCTTCGGAACGGCCTTGGGGATATATTCGATCATCGTCCTGATGAACAAAGAAACGGCCGCCCAATTTCAAAAACCGACCGCGCCCGTCGTCAAATCGTAGCGGCGCAGAATTCAGTCGAAGCTTCGGTCGATTCGGGCGTCGAATTCGACCATGATTCGTTCCGCCCGGAGACGCTCCTCCTCCTGGCGGTCGGGGGGAAGGTCCCGGGGGATTTCGATCGGCTCGCCGTAAACCGCGGCGATTTTCGTGAAGGGGAAAAACATCTCGAACCGGTCCCAGCTGTGAAGGATCTTCTTCCGGCGGGCGGTAAAGGAAAACGGAACCATCGTTGCCCCCGTCTCGGTCGCCAGTTTTACCGCCCCGAGGTTGAATTTCCGGTCCGGGCCCTTCGGGCCGTCCGGGATGATCATGACTTCCCCGCCCGCGTTCAGTTCCTTGATCATTTCGATCCAGGCGGTCTTCATCGGGTGTGACCCGGACCCGCGGATGAGTTTATAGCCCCATCCGTCCATCAGCCGGGCGACGAATTCTCCGTCCTGGGAGGGGCTGACCAAGGCCAGGATCCCCCGTTTGCGGAAGAAAAACGGAACGACGAAGATTTTTCCGTGCCAGATCAGCAAAACGACGGGGCGGCCGGCCTCGCGCAAGGCCCGGTACGGCCCGTCACCCGTGATTTTCCAACGGCAGGACTTCATCCACAACCCGATCAGGATTTTCCCCGGGTGCTTGATGAGCCACAGCCGGAACCGCTTCTTTAAGGACATCGCCCCTCATCTTAGCGAAAACGCCCGGCGCGGACAACGGCCCGCGAACGTTTTCGGTCAATCAGCGTGCCGAGAACAAATCCGGCGGCGCCGAAAAGAAGGCCGAGCGGAACGGAATACGGCCAGGCCGGCAGCCCCCACGAAATGACATCCGAGGCCTCCAGAAAGCTCAGGACGGCGAATCCCCCCCCTCCGATGACGCCCAGGAGCCCGGCCGCAGGACGTTTGGATTTCAAAAACAGCATCGCCACGCCGGGAATAAAGAATCCCTCGGCTAATATTTCCGAGGACAGCCCGATCGTTTTGAGGATGTTCCGGAACTTCAAGGCGACGAGAAACGCCGCGGCCGCGATCAGCACGGTCGCAGTCCGCCCCCAGACAACCGGGCGGTTTTTGGCCTTGGGATGAATCTGCTCGATCACGTCGCGGTTCAGAACGAGCGCCCCGGCGTTGACGGCCGTGTCCATTGTCGAAAGAATCGCGGCCAAAACGGCGACAAAGACAAGGCCGCCGAGGGCGAATCCGGCCCGGCCGCCCGCGATTTCTGCCACGAGCGGCGTCCCGCCGGCCCCGGCGATTCGTCCGGGAAAGAGGGGAAAAGACAAAATGCCGATTCCGACGACAAGGACATAAAGGCCGAGAAGCATTGCCGCCGTACCTCCCAATCCCCGCCGGGCAGCCGCAACGCTTCGAGCGGCCCGGATCCGCTGGAAGGCGATCGGCGAAATCGTCCAGGCGAGGGTGAAGGACAGGGCCATCAGGGCGTTCTTGCCGAAGTCATGGAAAAGGTTGAAATATCCGGATTTTCCCGCTTCCGCCGCCCGGGTCGCGGCAAGCGCCAAGGACGATTGCCCCGAAACCCAGAAAAACAAGGCCAAAACACCGGCCAAAAGAAGGACGAATTGAAGAAAGTCGGTCCAGATCACCGAGCGCAGGCCGCCCAGGGCGGCATAGATCAGGACGACCGCCGTCCCGGCGCCCAAAGCCCGGCCGTAAGGAATGTCGAGAAAATTGCGAAGGAAAAGCCCCAGGGCCGACATCTGGGAAGCGGCCAACATGGCCATGTACCAAACGAGAAGGCCGGAGGCCAAATGCCGGACCAACCGGCCATACCGCAGTTCGACCAGGTCGGACCACGTCAGGACGGGAAGGCGATGAAAGCGGGCGGCGAACAGGACGGCTAGGATCGCGACCGTCGCGACGGCCGGGACGCCGACGATCCAAATCGCGCTCACCCCGCCGACGAAGGCTTCGTCGGTGGAAACGAGGATGGACGTCGCCCCAAACCAGGACGCGGTCAGCGAAACGCAAATGAGCCCTCCCGAAAGCCGCCGCCCGGCGAGGAAAAAGTCCTCGGCGCTCTTCATCCGCCGGGCGAAAACCAGCCCCACGGCGAGAAGCAGGACGAGATAGGCGGCAAACAGGACGAAGTATTCCGGGCGCATGGCGAGGGTTATACCAGAAAGAATCCCGGCAGTCTAACAGGATTCAGAATCTCAATTGGCCCTGAGACCTCCCGCCAGCCGCGCCCTGGCTCCGGGCAAAGCCCGTCGCGTAGGACTGCCCTCACGCCAAGGGCGGGGAGGACTGCAAAGCCTGGGAGCCAGTCCCTTCGGCATAAATTGGAGGGGGAGCAGGGCAAGCGGCGCGTTCGAAGATGCGCTGCTATTGCCCGTTGAGGGGGAACCCGTTCAAGAGGGTTCCCCCTCAATCTTCAGGGGCCCCCCTCCGCTATGCGGCTTCTGGGAGGCCTCAGGGCCATTCGGAGATTCCGATTTTTCGCTGCAAGTTCACTACCGTTTATCCGTGTTATAATATTGAAATCATGAAACCGTACGGAGGGGTGAGCAAGATAATCCGCCTCATCTTTCTGGTCGTGTTTGCTTGCTTCCTTCCCCCAACATTGGATTCAGGCCAGGCCGCCGAGCGGGACATCCTCGTCCGGACGGAACAAACCCTGGCCGGCCTCGATTCCTTCCAGACGGATTTCGAGCAATCCTTTTTTTCCATGACGGTTTCCGAGCCGCTCCGGGAAAAAGGACGCTTATTTTACCAAAAGCCCGGCCGGATGCGGTGGGAATACCGGGGGGGATCCTCGCAAATCGTCGTCCTGAACGACGGCGTTATGGAGACTTTTGATCCCGGGGAAAACCAACTCATCCGCCAAAGAATCCCCGAAGAGCAGACCAACGGGGCGATCTTCGGCCTGCTTTCAGGCCGGGCGCGCCTGGCCGATGCCTACAAGGTCGAAAACAGCCCCTTTCCCGGAGCCGAAGGACCCGTCCATCAACTCAAGTTGACCCCCGTCGAGGAAGGCGAAACGGCCTATATCCTGGTCGAAATCGACGCCCGGACGTTTTTCCTCCGCCGGGCCATCCTCTTCGATTGGGCGGGAAACAAAAACGAATTCGCCTTTTCCCGCCTGAAAACCAATCCCCGTCTCGGGCCGGACGTTTTCACGATCAAGGTCCCGGACGGTTGCGAGATCATCGACGATGTCGACTCCCGGCAACGCTGAACCTTTCCTCCCGGAGTCCGTATAAATGACTGAGGATAAAAGGTCCTCCGGGTTCGACGATCCCAAGCTCGTCCGCCGGTGCCTTCGCGGCGACCGTAAGGCGTTCGAGACGATCGTCCGGAAATACCAGCAATCCATGCTCAATTACGTGAGCCGGATGGTCCGGGAGAGAGAGATGGCCTTGGATGTAAGCCAGGAAGTTTTTCTTCGGGCGTACGCCTCACTCCCCTCTTACCGGCCGGAGTACAAGTTCTCGACGTGGCTGTTCCGGATCGCCTCCAACTATCTCATCGATTATTGGAGAAAAAAGAAAATCGCCGTGATCTCCCTGGATCAGCCGGTGGACGAGGACGGGGACGGCTGTTATCTCCAAGTCGCCGACGAAACGGCCTCCGTCGTCCTCGACCTCGAAAGGAAGGAGCTCCGGGCGAAACTGGAAAAGGCCATGGATCGGCTACCGATCCATTTGAAAGAGTTGTTTGTCTGGAGGCATGTCAACGGAATGAGTTATGAAGAGATGGCCGATATCAAGAAGCTTCCGGTCGGGACGGTGAAAAACCGGGTGTTTCAGGCCAAGGAGATGATGCGCGAATTGCTCGAGGAGTCGTCATGACCTGTTTGACCATCGACCGCCTTTATGACTACGTGGACGGCGTTCTGTCCGTCGCGGGAAAAGAGGCCGTCGAACGTCATCTTGCATCCTGCGAATCCTGCCGGCACGCCTTGGCCGTCCGGGAACGGATCGCCGGGGCGGCCGCCGACCTTCCGGCGTTCGAAGTCCCGGAGGATTTCGCCGCCCGGGTCATGGAGAAAGCTTCCGCCCTTCCGGTTCTTCTCCCGAAGAAATCTAAAATCTGGCTTATCTGGCCGGCGGCCGCCGCGACGATCGCCGCGGGTTTCGGCCTGTTTACGATTCTCTCCGGACAGGGAACCGTTGCCTCGCTTCAAAAAATAGGGGCGGCTTTCGGCACTTATCTCCAGAACGCCGCCGCGGCCGCAGCCAAGGGATTGAAATTAATCGTCCTGGGCGGAAAAATCATCGGGGATATTTCCGGCCAAGCCCTGGCCACCCTGCAGTCGGTCGCCGACATTGTCGGGCCGGAAGCCCAGATCGTCCTCGCCGGAGGGACGCTCATCATCCTCTTCTCCGGTGGAATGTTCCTTCGCCGCCGGTACGCCGTCTCGGAGAGAACCCATGAAAAATAAAACCCTGATTTGGCTCGGATCCGGCCTTGTCGTCCTTCTGGCGGCGGGGCTCGTGCCCCTTCTGGCCGCCCAGCATGGCGCGGAAGTGGGTTATAAAAAAGACATTCGTATTGGCCCGCAAAGCGAGCAGGCCCAGCTCGTCGCCTGGGGCGGAACCGTGAACATCGAAGGAAAAATCCGAAAGGACGTCCTGGTCGTCGGCAGCGAGGTCACGATCAGCGGCGAGATCGGCGACTCTTTCGTCGGCATCGGCGCCCGGGTTCTCCTCAAGCCGACGGCGGTCATTCACAAGGATCTCGTCATTCTCGGAGGAACGCTCGTCCGGGAGGACGGGAGCGTCGTCAAGGGGGATACGGTCTATTTCAAATCCGACGAGATCCGCCAGAGATTTCTCAAAGGGGGATTCCGAGGTCTGTTCGGGGCCGCCTTCCTTCCCTTCATCCTCATCATCAAGTTCGTCTCCCTGCTCATCTGGGCCGTCTTCGTCGTCATCGTCGCCGGCCTGTTCCCGAAAAACGTGACCCGGGCCGCGGGCGAAATGCGCCGCTCCCTGGGCCCCGTCCTCCTGACGGGGTTTGTCGCCGCCGCCGCCTTCACGTTCCTGATGGTGTTCGCCGCGGTTCTCAGCATCATCCTGATCGGCATTCCCATCCTGATCGCCCTGTCGTTCGCGGCGATCGTCATCAAGGTCTTCGGCCGGGTCGTCGTGTACTACGTCGCCGGGCAGATCACGGCCAAGGCCTTCAACCGGACTTCGATTTCGCCCATAGGCGGGGCGATGCTCGGCCTGGCCGTGGTGGGCTTCATCGGGTTCATCCCGATCATCGGAGGGCTCTTTTCCTTCTTTTTGAGCCTCCTGGCCTGGGGGATCGCCCTGCGGACGAAATTCGGGCTGACGGAAAACTGGTTCCGGAAGGCGTCTCAAAGCCCCGTCCCGCCTGCCCAAATTCCGCCACAAAACCCGCAACCCTGACCGCGGAACGGAAGGGTTCGACCCCTTTCGGAGCCCGCGGGGGCTCAGATCTGCATGATTTCTTTTTCTTTGGCCGCTGAGATTTCCTCGATTTTCTTGGTGAAATCGTCGGTCAATTTCTGGAGTTCCTCGAGACCCTTGAATTTATCGTCCTCGCCGATTTCCTTTTCCTTCTCGAGTTCCTCGATGAATTCCTTGGCTTCGCGGCGGAGGTTGCGGAGGGCGGTTTTTTCGTCCTCGAGCATCTTTTTGACTTTTTTGACGATCTCCCGCCGCCGTTCCTCGTCGAGCGGAGGGACGGGGATCTTGAGAAGCTTTCCGTCGTTGATGGGATTAAATCCCAGGTCGGCCGAGCGGATGGCCTTGTCGATCGCCTCGAGGATGCTTTGGTCATAGGGAGCGACCGTAATCAGGCTCGGGTCGGGGATGCCGATCCGGGCCGTCTGGTTGACCGGAGTCTGGACGCCGTAATAATCCACCTTGATGTCTTCGAAGATGCCGAGGTTGGCCCGGCCCGTCCGGAGGCGGCTGATTTCCTTCCGGAAATGCTCCAGGGAGGCCTTCATCTTGCGATCGAGATCGTGCAAAACGTCCTTGACCATCGCGACCTCCTCCTTCAGTACACGGTCGTGCCGATGTCCTCGCCCATCACCGCCCGCTGGATGTTGCCCCGCTTTTTCAAGCTGAAGACGATGATCGGGAGCTTGTTGTCCTTGCAGAGCGAAATGGCCGTGGCATCCATCACTTCCAGGCCCCGCTTCAGGACTTCGATGTAGCGGATCCGGTGAAACCGTTTGGCCCCCGCGTCCTTCAGCGGATCGGCGGAATAGACGCCGTCGACCTTGGTCGCCTTAAGAATGGCCTCGGCCTTGATTTCCAGGGCCCGGAGCGCGGCCGCCGTATCGGTCGTGAAATAGGGGCTTCCCAGACCGGCGCTGAAGATGATGACCCGGTTCTTTTCCAGGTGGCGGATGACCCGGCGGCGGATGAACGGTTCGGCGATCGCTTTGATTTCTACGGCCGAGACGTGGCGGGTCATCACCCCGACTTTCTCCAGGGCGTCCTGGAGGGCGATCCCGTTCATGACCGTGGCCAGCAGGCCCATTTGATCGGCGGAAACGCGCTCGACTCCCTCGTCCGTGCCCCGCACGCCGCGGAAGATGTTGCCCCCCCCGATCATGATCGCGATCTGGACGCCGAGCGCTTGGACCTCTTTGATTTCCTGGGCGATGGCCTGAGTGGTCCGGAAATCGATCCCGTAGGACAGCTTTCCCAGGAGAGATTCCCCCGACAATTTGAGCAGAACGCGGTCGTAGGCGGGTTTAGACACGACCTTGGCTCCTCTCTTTATTTCGTGATCTGGTACCGGACGAACCGGCCGACCTTGGTGTTCTCCTTGAACTTACTGATGAACTGGGTGATCAAGTCCTTGACCTTCATCTTGTCGTCTTTGATGAACGGCTGTTCGAGAAGGCAGGTTTCCTCATAGAACTTGGAGAGTTTTCCCTCTACGATTTTCTCGACGATCTCGGCCGGCTTCTTGGAATCCTTGAACTGTTCGCGGACGATCTCCCGCTCCTTGTCGAGGACGTCGGCCGGCACGTCGGCCGGGGCGATATATTTCGGCGCCGAGGCGGCGATATGCATGGCGATGTTCTTCACGAGTTCCAGGAACTCCTCATTCTCGGAAACGAAATCGGTTTCGCAATTGACCTCGACCATGACGCCGATCCTTCCGTTGGTGTGGATGTAGGCCCCAATCCGGCCCTCGCGGGTCGTCCGATCGGCCTTGTCCGCGGCCCGGGCGTAGCCCTTCTTCCGCAGGACCTCGATGGCTTTTTCCTGATCGCCGCCGGCTTCCTCCAGCGCGCGTTTGCACTCCATCATCCCGATGCCGGTACGCTCGCGCAATTCCTTGACCATGTCCGCCGTGATGTCCATCATGAACTCCTTGTCGTTTTCCACCCCGAGCCCGCGCCCGGGTTCAAGCCCTCGACGGTTCAGCCGAGGTCGAGCGTCGGTTCCCCGGCCGGAGCCTCCTCCGCCTTGGCGTCGAGCATCGATTTTTCGATCCGGGCTTTTTTGCCGTCCAGGATGGCTTCGGAGATCTTGCCCGAGAACAGCTCGATCGCCCGGACGGCATCGTCGTTGCCCGGAATGGGATACGTCAAATCATCGGGGTCGCCGTTGGTGTCGACGATGGCCACGATCGGGATGCCCATTTTCCGCGCTTCCAGGAGGGCGATCGTCTCGCGGGAGGAGTCGATGACGAACATCGCTCCGGGCATGCCCTTCATGTTCTTGATCCCGCCCAGATTCTTGCTCAACTTGCGGTAGACTTTTTCGAGTTTGGATTGCTCCTTCTTGGTCAGAAGGTCCCAGCGGCCGTCTTCACGCATCTCCTCCATCTCAACCAATTTGTCGATCGAGCCGCTGATGACCTTGAAGTTGGTCAGGAGCCCGCCCAGCCACCGCTGGTTGACGTAGCTCGATTCGCACTTCTGGGCCGCGTCCCGGACGATGTCCTGGGCCTGCTTTTTGGTCCCGACGAACAGGATGTCCTTCCCGCTCTCGGCGATGCCCTTGACAAAGGCCAGGCTCTCCTTGAAGACCTTGATCGTCTTCTGCAGGTCGATGATATAGATGCCGTTCCGCTGGCCGTAGATGAATTCCTTCATCTTGGGGTTCCAGCGCTTCGTTTGGTGCCCGAAATGGACGCCGGCCTCCAACAATTCCTTCATCGTGACTGAGACCACAGCTTCCTCCGTTAACGTTTGTGGTACTGCGGGGCTTTTCGGGCGCCGAGCAGGCCGTATTTTTTCCGTTCTTTGATCCGCGAGTCGCGGGTAACCAGGCCGGCCGCCTTCAGGGCCGGCTTGAGTTCCCGGTTGAATTCGATCAGGGCCCGGGTGATGCCCAGACGGACGGCCTCGGCCTGACCGTGAACGCCGCCGCCTTCAACCCGCAGGAAAACGTCGAACTTATCCTCGGTCGAAGTCAGGGCCAGGGGCTGCTTGATTTCCAGCCGGTGGGATTCGACCCGGAAGTAGTCGTCGAAGGCGCGGGGGCGCTTGTTGACGAACAGGGTAAAATCGCCTTTGCCGGATCGCAAGAAGACCCGGGCGATGGATGTTTTCCGCTTGCCTGTGCCGTAATACTGAATGAGACTCACTGCGTCGGCCTCCTCGTTTAGAACCGGTATTCCTGGGGATTTTGGGCGGCGTGGGGATGTTCGGGGCCGCGGTAGACTTTGAGCTTTTTATAAACCGCGCGCCCGAGGGTGTTTTTCGGAATCATGCCCCAGACGGCCTTTTTGATGACTTCTTCGGGTTTTTTCGCCATCAGGTCCTTAAGGACCTCGGTCTTGATGCCGCCGGGATACCCGGAATGGGAATGGTATTCCTTGAGCTCCATTTTCCGGCCCGTCACCGCGATTTTCTCGGCGTTGACGACGATGACGAAATCGCCCATGTCGACAAACGGCGCGAATTGCGGCTTCGCCTTGCCGCGGAGCAGAACGGCGACCTGCGTGGCCAAACGTCCCAGGACTTTGCCTTCGGCGTTGATCACCCACCACTTGTGTTCGACGGCATCCTTTTTTGGGACAAAAGTCTTCATCGGCTAAACCTCAACAAGAGATATTGGAAACTCTGACTACAGGTTTCGCTAAATCAAAATGATGCAATAAGATACTATTTCCCGGGAAATATGTCAATTAAAAAAAACCCGCCCCTCCGGCCGGGCCGAAGGGGCGGGAAGGGCGTCCTTTATCAAGTGAAAAAACTTACTTTTTCAGCTCTTTTTCGAGTTTCATCCGCTCGACGGCCCGGGTCTGGGCTTCCTTGAATTTTTCGCCGTACTGGTCGGCTTCGGCCAGATACCGGCCTTCCTTCTCGGGGAAAATCTTCGCGTGGACGTTGATGTATAGCATCTTCATGTAGGCGAAGGAATTGGCGAACGACGGATCGACCTCGATCGCCTTGAGAAGGGCTTTTTCGGATTCGTTGGCGGCTTCCGCTTTTTGGGCGTCGGAAAGGTAGTTCTGCAGCTGATAGACCTTGTTGAACCGGTTGACGCCGATCGTATACAAGACCTCGGCGCTGTCAGGCTGCATGCGCAGGCGTCTTTGGTGGTATTCCAAAGCCCGGTCGAACTTGTCCTTGAATTCGGTCGTCGGCAGGTTGTCGTAATAATTGGCCATATAGGCATAGCCCTGGACGGCGTCCGGGTCGGTTTCGATGCGGCGCAGGTACATCTGCTCGGCCTTTTGCTTGAGTTCCTTGGTTTCCCCGGAATAGCGTTTGTAGAATTCGGCCGCGATGTAGTAATTGTTCATGTTGCCGGGCTCGAGCTCGATGATCCGGAGGTACATCTTCTCGGCGTTGCTCACGTCATGGAGCTTGTCATACATGTCGCCCAGCGAATAGATGATTTCCTTGTTGTCGGGATCGATCTCGTACGCCTTGTTCAGGGCCGCCAGGGCTTTCGCGCCCCGTTCCTTGTTGTCGACCGAGTCTTTGCCCGGGGCATAGATCATCTTGTAGCTTTCGCCGATGTACCGGAACGCTTCCTTCAAGTTGGGGTTGTATTTGACGGCTTGCTCGTACTCTTCGATGGCCTTAGGATATTTCTTTTCGTTGAAAAGCGCATTGCCCCTGTTGAAGTAGTAATTCGCCTTCAGGGTTTTGACGTTCAGCTTTTGACAGGCGACCGAAGAAACCACGATCGCCGCGGCGAAGATTCCAATGATTAAGCGCGAAGCGCGTATCCTCGACATCTTGACCTCCTGGGACAACCGTCCCTTCATGGAAATAGACCTCATTTATAAACAAATACGGCCTGAAAGTCAACCTGAATCGGGGAGTCGGGAGGGGGACTCCCGATCTCCCAATTCACGTAGTCCTACGCGGAGGCGCCCAGAGCTAGGGCAACCCGCAACAGGATCATTGAGGGGAGGGGGCGGCCGGGTTCAGAGGTTCGGTCCACGCAGGAGAATCCGGATCGGGGTCCCCTCGAACCCGAATTCGCGCCGGATCCTCGAGACCATATATTTTTCGTAGGCCGGGGCCATGGGTTCCCTGGCGTTGGCGAAGGCGACGAAGGTCGGCGGAAGAACGCTTTTCTGGGTTATGTACTTGATCGGGAACCGGAGGCCTTTTTTGGTCATCGGGGCGTTTTCGGCGTTCAGGACGGCGATGAACTTGTTGAGAAGCGCGGTGCCGATCATCTTCTGGCCGTTGCGGAAGACCTGCTCGGCCAGGTCCAGAATCCGGGTCACGTGCAGCCCCGTCACGGCTGAAACGGGAACGAGCGGAGCGTAGTTCACGAAGTCGAGCCGGCTCCAGAGCGCCCGCTCGACTTCCTCCATGACAACGTCGGCCTCCGAGACGAGATCCCATTTATTCAGGGCGATCACCAGCGGTTTCCCCGACTCCAGGGCCAGGGAGGCGACCGTCCCGTCCTGCCGGGCCGGAAACTCCGTCACGTCCAGGACCAGGCAGAGGACGTCGGCCAGAGGGATGTTTTTCCTGGCCTTGATTACGCCGGCGCTTTCCCGCTCGTCGCTGACCTTGCCGAATCTCCGGATCCCGGCCGTGTCGACGAGGAGATAGGATTTCGACCCGCGCCGGATCAGGACGTCCGTGCTGTCCCGGGTCGTTCCCGGGAGTTCGCTGACGATCGCCCGCTCTTCCCCGCACAGTTGATTGATCAGGGAAGATTTGCCGACGTTCGTCCGGCCGATGACCGCGATCCGCAACGGCCGGGGCCCGGTCTCTTCCTCCCCCCCCTCCGGCGCGGGGGGAAGGAGCCCGGCGACGGCCGTTTCCAGGGCGCCGATCCCCAACTTGTGCTCGGCCGAGATGAACAGAAGCTGCGCGACCCCTAATTTGTAATATTCGGCAAGTTCGGGCTTCTCGGATTCCGTGTCAATCTTGTTGACGGCGACGAGAAACGAACGGCCCAGTTTACGGAGCGATCGGAGCAGGTCTTCCTCGACGGGAAGCAGCCCCCGCTGACCGTCCAGAAGGAGGATGACGACGTCGGCCGATTTAGCCGCGGCCCAGGCCTTGGCTTTAACTTGGGAGGAGAAGGGCTCGGCCGGGGAGTCCAGGAATCCGCCCGTATCCACGAGTTCGACCCGGCGCCCGGCCAGCCGGGTTTCGCCCGCGACGAAATCCCGGGTCATCCCCGGAAGGGAATGAACCAGCGCTTTTTTCTGGCGCAGGAGGCGGTTGAAGAGGGTCGATTTTCCGGCATTGGGATAACCGACGATTACGACGCGGGGAAGGGTTTTTATTTCGGACATCGGAACAATCCCGGTTTTTATCAATCCGCGGCGATCATGGAAAAATCGGGAAGGATCGGATGGTTGATCGCGATATGCCCGGCCAGCGTCTCCCGTTCCTCCCCATCGACCAGGAGGCACACTTTTTTTACGGATTTCAGGTTATACGCCAGGGAATCGACGACGGCATAGATCGTCGCGATTTCGGCGTTCGACCCGGAAGGATGGCGGTCGGCGAACTCCCGGGAAAAATCGACGTAGGCGGTCCCGTCCTTGGTGATATAGACCTGGATGAGCTTCGTCTCGGGAGGAACGGTGGACAAAAGCCCGGACTGCGATCCCTTGAGGAGTTCCCCCAGGATTTCGCGCGCCTCGAACGCGGGAGAAGAAGGATCGGCGACGATTTCCCGCGCCTCCGGGATCAGGGCGTCACTCTCGTCGCGAAGAAACAGGAGGTTCACCGTCCGCTTCGGCCGGGAATCGGCTGGGGATGTTCCCTCCTCCGCGGTCGGGCCCGCTCCGGGCCGCGCTTTTTTAATGGATTCCCGGTTGTCGCTCAGAAAAAAAAATACCGCCAAGCCGACGACCGCGACGGCTAAAATCGGAATCAGGACGGCGCGCGTTGACTTCGGCATGGGTGGATCTTATTTTTGGGGAAAGAGCTTCAGATAGCGGACGAGGCCCCGATGGAGGGCTTCGGCGACGTGATTCTGGAAGTACTCGTCGTTCAGCTTCCGCTCCTCTTCGGCGTTCGAAATGAAGGCGATTTCAACCAGGACGGCCGGGCAGGCCACGCCCTGCAAGACCTTGAAGCCGGCCTGCTTGATGCCCCGGTTTTCGATCTTCAGGGCCGCGTTGATTTCCTCCTGGATCATTTCGGCCAAACGCTGGCTCTGCCTGACGTAGGCGGTTTGGGCCATGTCCCAGAGGATCATCTTGACTTCGTCCTGGGCTTCGTCGGGGATGCGTTTGTCGAGTTCCCCGCTGGTGTTCTCGAGGTAAGCGAGCTTCCGGGTTTCCTCGTCCGAGGCGTTGACGTTCATGAAAAACGTTTCCGCGCCGTGGGCCTTGTTCCGGACCGAGCCGTTGGCGTGGATGCTGATGAACAGCTGGGCGTTGTTGTTGTTGGCCACCGCCGCCCGGTTTTCCAGCGAGACATCGAAGTCCTTATCCCGGGTCATGATGACCCGGCAGGACATGGTTTTTTCGATCAAGGTCTTGAGCTTGAGGCTCACGGCAAGCGTGACGTCCTTCTCGTGGCTCCCGAATTTTCCCTTCGCCCCGACATCGAGCCCGCCGTGCCCGGGATCAATCACGATGTTGCGGAGGGCGGCCGGAGCGGAGGGGACGGCGGCCAGGATCGCCGCGATTAAAAGGACGGCGCAAGCGGTCCCCGATTTTCGGCGTGATCGACAGGCCCATACTGCCATAATGGACTTATTCTAACACAATTGAGGCGGGAAACCAGAGAAGAGGTGGTGGAGGCGGCGGGAATCGAACCCGCGTCCGAAGACATTCAGCGGGAAGACTCTACATGCTTATCCTCTTCTTTGATCTCGCCTCGTGGTTCCCGAAGAGGAAGGGGCCGCTCGGCCAGCCTCGATGTTGTTTCGCTCGCCGGGCTCAAGGCCGGCCCGGCTCGCTATCCCACAGGTTGGCGCTCCAGGGACCCCGTGGGAGGGGGCTCGAGGAGCGGCCGCCTAATTACTTAAGCAGCGAGAGGAAGTGTTTGTGCACTTACTTGGGTTCCACCGTTTAACGAGAGAGATGGGATCTCGGCATGCATCTTTCGCCTCATTATCTCCGTCGAATCCATACGCCCCCTTACCACAGATTTTCCGACGTCGTTTAATATAGAGCCAAGGAGCTCGATAGTCAAACGGGGGCCCCGAAAAAGGGAATCGCTGTTTTGCCAAAAGCGCACCGCAAGACTTCAATCTTATCGCTATTAACCCCCCTGCCCCCCTGACTCAATCAGGGGGGAATCGACGGCGCTAATTGCCAAAAGCGCACCGCAAGACTTCAATCTTATCGCTATTAACCCCCCTGCCCCCCTGACTCAATCAGGGGGGAATCGACGGCGCTTTTGGAGAAGTATGGCGGGGATGGCAAACGGACGAACACGATTACGGGGTAATCCGGTCGTCTCCACTGAATCTCGTCCTTCTCATTCGTCTCCGGCAATTTTCCGGGATCGATATACATTATAATCCGGCACAAGACGCTCATAATCGCCGTCCATAAGGGGGGAGGAGATCATGAAATCCGCGGAAGCACGATTGCAGGCGATGGGAATGTTCCAAACGACCGCCATCCGCAGGAGCGCTTTGACATCCGGATCGTGGGGCTGCGGTTCGAGCGGATCCCAGAAAAAGATGAGAAAGTCGATCTCACTGTCGGCTATTTTGGCTCCGACTTGCTGATCACCGCCCAATGGGCCGCTCTGAAGTTTGGTAATTTTAAAACCAAGCTCTTGTTCTAAAATCTCGCCGGTTGTCCCTGTCGCATAGATCTTGTGGTGAGCCAGGAGCACTCGATTGTATTTTGCCCATTCAACCAGATCACGCTTCTTGTTGTCGTGCGCGACAAGAGCGATCTTTTTATCATGTTCCATGACGATTTTCTTGTAAGTCATAATAATCCCCTTTCCTAATGATTTTACCATACCCTATTCCCGCCAGCTTGAGACTTATGTGAAATAAGGGTTGAATCAACAAAAAAAAATTAATACTCTCCCTGGAAACCGAGCAGCCCTTGACGCATCTTACCATTTGCGCACGACGTTTATAAGTTTTCTTCTCAAATTGAAATTCCCGCACCTCTCGCTTTATCATCCTAGAGAAGGGAAGATGTCAAAACTGGCGACGCCCGCGCAACTGATTGATTATTAAGTGTTGTAAGGGGAAAATCAAGAGCGCGCGAGGCAGGCCTCGATTTACGGTTTTTTCGGGCAGAGATTTTGGCAGTCAATCAGGGTCGGAATAGCTTTTTTCCCCTTTGATGGCTCCTTTTCTCCCGGAATAAGCAGCTCGACAGCCATTAAATAACCCGCCCCCTATTTGCCGCGCGAAATGCCGAGGGCGAATTTGAAAACATCAAGGACGCCCATCTCCCTTGCATATTTGTTGATCTTCTCGTCAAACGCCTTCTGCAAGAGTTCGCCGTTCTCCG
This sequence comes from Candidatus Aminicenantota bacterium, assembly GCA_026393895.1. Lineage (GTDB taxonomy): Bacteria > Acidobacteriota > Aminicenantia > Aminicenantales > UBA4085 > JAAZPG01. Next base: position 5,050 of record JAPKZG010000090.1, on the reverse strand, counting down.
GCTTGTAGTCTTTAAGAAGAAAGCCTTCGGGCGGGCTGATGAACTCGAGGTGGGGGAGGTTCTCCTTCCGGTCAATGTCCAAGGCCCCGCCGCCCGTGACGGTGATCATCCACGTCCCGTTCGCAAGCTTCCGGTAGATGCTCTTGCCAGAGTGGAATTTCGGGTCGTTCCAGTCGATCGTCGCCGGCAGAAATCCCCGGACGTTTTGGAGGGCGAGGATGTCCGCGGCGAGCTCGGGCGCGGTGCCCGAATCGAACACGCGGCGGATAAAGAGCCGGTTGTCGAAATAAATGTAATCGACGAATACCTCCTTGCGGAGATTGACCTCGACGGGGATCTCGGCCAGGACGCCCTCCGAATTCTTGAGGATGACAGAGCACTTGTTGTTCTCGACCTTGAGTTCGGTAATGATGGTCCGGGCCAGGACTTCGTTGTAACGCGATTTGAGTTCGTTGAACGTGTCCACGGCCCGGTTGTATTCATCCAGAACGCTTTGGTATTTCTGGGTGATCTCGACGACGCCTTCCTTGTAGTGCCCGGCCAGCATCTTCATCTTGAAGAACTGATAACCCAGGACGACGAGCACGAAGAGAAGCCCGCCCCAGAAAACCATGGTCACAATCGAACGGATGGAGCCTGCCACGGATCTGATTTTTCCCGGTTTGCCCATCGGATGCCTCCTCCTTCGGAAAGGGATCAACGGATCGACTCGGATTCTATCAAAATCGCTGCCTCTCCTCAATGAAAAAACAGTGGCCCGATCCCGCTCTCTCCTCTATTCGACTTGCCATCTATGGGAATTGTCCCTGAAAAGCGCGCTCAAGTAAAAAATCTCATAACTCTTTTAACCCGGCCTAAAATCCGCTATTGATTGGAACAAATCCGGGAGATTTTTCGGATAAGGCAAATATCGGCTGCTCATTCATAATCACGAAGAGCGTGAGTCTACCGCCTTTTGGCCGGGGCGGGAGGGTTTCTTCTCCCGATTGGATCATAAGCAATTTTTCTAAGGAAACTTATAGAAACAACCGTCATATCGATGATTCTTTCCGGAAGCCGCTAATGGGCGCCAAACGTCCGCTCGACGACTTCGACGAGCAGACACTCGCCGCCTATGAGCGCAGAAATAATCTCGATGATCCAGCGTTTCCTAATTTTCTAGAGGAAGATACGCATCTTGGCTGGACCGAGTACGTCAGAAGCTTCAATGTAGGACCTGGTTGGATGTCACTTCCCCTGCCCGGATATATGGTTAGACCTCAAAATGCTCCCATTCGTATTTCACCCGCTCCATGAGCCTCATAAAACGTTCTTCGCTAAGGATATTTGAAAGGAAGGGATCGTATTCCATTAGAAAAGGATAATTGATGAAACCCGATTTGACCCCATTCTCTAGCCAATCAATGGCTTCATTTTTCTCATTGATTAGGGCATAGCTTTCTGCCATAAAAATAGCATACATTTCCTCTCCTTTCATGAGGCTCTTTAATTCTTCTGTTACGGTTTGTAACGCCTCTGATTTCTTATTCTGGAGAGCAAATTTGAAAAATGAACCGAGCGTTGCCCAAACAGTCTTTGAGAACTCTCGTTCGATCTGATCAAGAAGCTTATAAGCTTCTTCATAACGCCGAGTGTAGGCTAACCCTATCGCAATAGAATACCGAATAAGAGGATTACCTTTATCCATTTGGTGTCCCTTGTTGAATTCTTCAATCCCAAGCTCAAACTTGCCATCCATCAGCTCAGGCAACCCCGCCCAAAAATAATTCATCGGATTAAGCGGGTCGATTTCGAGAAGCCTACTGATTAAAGGTCTTGCCGCAAAGACCTTGCCCGAATGGGCATATACCCAACTTAGCCAGGCTAAAGAATCCGGCTGGTTTGGATCAATCGTAAGCGATCGTCTAAATTCCCTAACGGCCTCTTGAGTCTCTCCTTTCTTCCGGCGAATCATTCCTCTGAGGAAGTGTCCATAGGAAGACTCGGGATTAAGAGCAAAAACCTTCTGGATACATTCTTCTGCTTTGACAATTAGATTCTCTTCTTTCTTTATGCCCATATCCATATATAAACAATAAATTTGACCTTCGTCAGCGAGGAGGATTTCGTTCTCTCCGATTATTTCAAGCCCTTTTTTTACGAGCTGCAATGCCTGCCCTAATCCCACTTCTGTCCCCAGCGACATTTCATGACGTGCTCTAATATGAAGATCATAGGCAGCAACATTGTCAATAGGTCTGGCGATTATTCCTTGTCTCTCTTCCAGCGTCAATTTAAGTTTAAGGGCATCGACAATGGCGCGAGAAACCTTCTCCTGGATATCGAAAACATCATCTAGCGTCCCGCTGTACTTTTCAGCCCAGAGATGAGCATCATTAAAGGCATCGATTAATTGAGCCGTGATTTTCAGATCGTTTCCCGCCTTCCGGAGGCTCCCCTCGAGAACATATTGAACATTGAGTTCTCGGCCAATCGTTCCCGTGTCCTTTGGAGTCCCCTTCAACATCATGGCAGAATTCCTGGAAATCACCCGAAGCTCGTGGATATGGGATAGGTCGGTAATGATCTCTTCCGTCATCCCATCACAGAAATACTCCTGGTCTTTTTGCGGGGAGAGATCGGCAAAGGGGAGCACCACAATGGATTTTTCGGGCTTAATCTCAGCCGGCCTTGAGATGTCGAACTTCTTAACCGTTGCGTCGGGAGAGCTTGCCGCCCACTGGTAGAGTTTAACGATAATCCAACCGATTCCGACACAGAGGGCAATGATCCCTATAAGTAGCTTCTTGCCTGAGATGCCTGCCATCTGGAGAATGAGGTTCAGGTCTATAGCCAGGGCGACCAGGATAATCAATGGCACCAGGAGAACTTCGACCTTAACGTTCCCCGGCCTCTTTTCCGTGCCACCAAACCAACGCCAAACGAGGGTCGAGAGCAAAGCACCGATGACCGAGACGACTGTCAGGTCGATCGATTCCTCGGGGAATTTGTAATGGCCAACGAGGAGCCGTTCGACCACCTCGACGAGCAGCCAACCGCCGGCGATAAACGCCGCAAGCGTCTCGATGATCCTTCGCTTTCTGAGTTTGGTAAAAAGAAGTTTGAACCCGGATTCCTTAATCTGCGGATGCTTTTCAGCAATCTGTGGAGGTGTTTTCCCCTCGCCTTCTGACATTGCCGATTTCCCTTCTATAGACAAGAATCTTAAGCCGCAGGTGGTGCCTGAACTATAACGGAATACAAGGTTTTTTTCAATTATCCGAGCCTGGGTGAGGATGTCCAGCCGCCGGACTCAATACAAGCCCACCCTTTACGGCCAACCTGGGCCTTATCGGAGCAATGATCGAGAAAGCCGGCAGGAGGAATGATATTGGGGACTCGTCAGTGCTTTGGGAAAAGGAGTGGCGGGGCTGCCAATACGTTTTTAAACTGTTTTCGCTGCCCAGCGTTCGGTTCCGCATCGCCCAGATCCAAGAAATCTTTCAGAGCGAAAACATGAATCAATTTTATCGGGCTGCAGACAATGGCCACAAAGACGCAGCTGGACTAGTTTTTGGGCGAGGCTCCGGGGGCGGGTCACATCTACCTGAATCCTAGATCTTGGTCCATTCCGGATACCGAGGGCGAACACCGCCGACGGAAGACGGCCAGCCAAAGAACGAGCTCGACGGTCAACGTGATGAACGCCCCGAATAAAACGTCGCTAGGATAGTGCGCGCCCCAAACGACGCGGGCCAGGCCGACGACTGTTCCCCAAGCCAAGAAAATCGACCCGGCGATCATCCGGAGAACGGGGCGGGACCGCGGAACGAGATAGACCAGAGTAAAGAGGATAAACGCCCCGGCCGTATGTCCGCTGGGGAAGCCGTTGTCGTGGATGCTCGGCCCGATTCTGAACAGCGGCGTAAATCCCAATCCATCCCCCGGGCGGGGCCGGTGGACAAGGAATTTAAGGCCAAAGTTAATGATCCCTGGCCCGATGATGGCCGAGCAGAGTATAAACCACAGGTGCGGGCGGTACGTTTTCCATCGCGCTCGGGCAAAAGATCCAAAATAAGCAAACGCCGCCGCGCCCACCACCATCCACATCGGAGCTTCGCCGTAGGCGTTGACAAACCACCAGAACGACGAGCTATCGTGGGCGCCCGGAAGGGCCTGGGCCGCATTGGATATGGCCAGGTCATTCCGGGCAAACACGACGGTCAGGACGGCGAACGCCGCCAGCGCGAAAAGGAGAACAGCAATCATGGTCGGAGAGAAAAACCGCCGTTCGGCCGATCCCACCGGCGTTCGATCCTGGAGGGAGCGGCTCATGAACGGGCTTCGAGAAAACTGTCGATGTCCCGGCGGCGGGGAACCGACCGCTGGGCGTCTAATCGGGTCACAGCGGTCGCGGCCGCTGCGGCGAAGCGAACCACGTCCGGAACCGGCCGGTGTCTTTCATCCAAGTTCTCCTTGAAAAAATATCAACCACTTCGATTATATCCCGGCGAACCTTACCGGACGATGAATGTCCGCGCTTTTCGCCCTTCGGTCAATTCGTGCCGAAAAACCAGACGAACTTGAACCTGGCCACGGTCTTGTTCAATCGCCAATGTCCACGCGAATCGAAGGTATCGGCGAACTGGTTGAGGATAACCTACCCCCACGATGCGTACCTTCCATATGCCTACCCAGATGCCGCAATGTGCAGACCGATATTCTCCCTGTGGGATTCATCCGGGGGTGGGTGGTTGGGAAGGGCGTTGCAAACTGGTTGGGGAGAGGAAGACGGGTCAGGGCAGGTTAGGCTTCCCTCCAGAGCAAATTCCCCAAGGATGCATACCTCTAATGCGATTAAAACAACTCCGTGAACTTTCTCTCGCACAAGAAAATATGGCCGTATTTCGCACCAGGATGCGAGCTGGAGGAGATATAACCGAAAGTCGTGTATGAAAGAAAAAAGCGTATCCTATGTTGACCTTCAAACTTCAACATGGACCGGAAAGGGTCCGAAAGGATACGCTCATGGACAAGAGTACCGCAAAAGCGGACGAACGTCGAATGATTT
>JAPKZG010000025.1 GCA_026393895.1 Candidatus Aminicenantota bacterium | reverse complement strand
GCGGCGGCGATCGCCGAAGCCGAGGCCGAGCTCGAAGCGTTCGAAGAAGAGAAGAAAGCCAAGACCGAAAAAGAAGCGGCCGCCCCGCCCAAGAAAGAAAAAGAAAAGAAGAAGATCAGCCTCGAAAGCGACCGTCGGCCGAAATCCCGGAAGAGCGAACGCCGGGTCAAGGAAGAGGAAATCGAGGAATTGGAATCCGAACGCGAAGCCCTCTTCGCCGAAAAAGACGCCGAAGCCGAAGGCCAGGAGCTCCCGGCCGAAGGAGCAGCCGTCGCCGCCCCCGAAGCGCCGGCCGAAACAAGCAAACCCGCCGGACCCGGTCCGTTGGGCGCCTTCGGCGGCGGGTTGTTTGCCGAGAAGCTCAAAGTCGCCCTTAAAAAGAAACGGGAGGAACCGAGCGAGGATCAGGATAAACCGTCCGAAACGACCTGAGCCGCGCCCGGCCCGGCTCGCCCTCATTAAAATGCGGCGAAACGTCCGTCAAATCATCCGCTTTTTCGCCTCGATACGATTCCTCCGGGCGCTGGGGCCCGGCCTGTTGATTCTCGTCTGCCTCGGAGGACCGGCCGGCGTACGGGGGCAGACGGATTCCCGCCGGCCTGTCGGCCGATTCCGGGCCGCCTTCGGCCTGGACTCCCTCGAACGCAAATTCTACAAACCCGAATTCCATTTGTCCGGGCCATTTCCCGGACCGGGGCGAAACCGGATCTTCCTCGACTTGAGCTACCTCCAAAAAATCAACGGAGACATGGAAGGCCCGGTCGACTTTTGGATTCAAACCGGCCTTGTCACCCGGCTCTCGGACGGATTCTCGGTGGAAGCAAGCCTGAACCATTTCTGCCGCCACCAGACGTCGTTGTTCAGCTCCTATATTCTGAATCTCAACGAACTGATCGGGAGAGTCTGGGTGCGGCACGGCAACCTTCGGGGCGGGATCGGTCTGGGAACATACATCGGCGGAAGCCCCGGTTATGACCACCTGGCGGTTTTCAACATGAGCGGGACGGGGTTTCTCTTCCCGGAACTCTCTTTTTCGGGCGAGATCAAGTGGGTGAACTTTTCCGAAGTCCTGTACGAGGCGGAACTCGCGATCGCCCTATCCCCCGGCGCGGAGGTGATTCTCGCCGGACTCAAACCCTATCGGCTTCCCCCCGCGACGCATCTCGGAGTCCGTTTCGGGTCGGAGGGAGGACGATCCCGATTCCTCGACGGTTTCGACCTGGCCATCGGCGCCTATCCGTTCTTTGACGCCTACAAACTGATGGTCGACGGCGCGTTTCGCCTGGCGCTTCTCCGGGAGACGTCGCGGCGCTTTTTTCTCGACATTGCCTTTTACTCCCCCCTTCTGACCGGCTCCGGATTCTGGGATCAGTTCTGGCCCGATCGGATGATGTACGCGGTTTCCGCCGAATACGAGCGGCCGCTCGGGCGGCTCTTTGCAGCCTTGTACGGCCGATACTTCGCCGACATGCCCGTGGACAAGGCCGTCGCCTTCCGGGCCAGCGCCGCAACCGGCGTGGCCCTCAGAAACCAGCCCGATTTCAACCGCCTGGATCTTCCTCTCCGCTTCGACATCCGCGCGGGATTAGACCTTAAATTCAAATACGATTTCGGGCTGAAACTCGGCATCAATACGCCGGGTGAGGCGGTCTGGAAAGCCGGCCTCGAAGTCCGGCTCGAAGCCAACGACGAACGCCGGGCGGCCGAAGCCCTGGTGTTCCTCGGTTTTGGCCGCGATATTTCCATCCGGCCGTTCGTCGGGTTGCGGCGGGTCACCCCGCTGGCCGGCGATTCGACATCCGACGGCGCTTTCCGGCGGATCCTCATGGCCGGTATTTCGTTTTATAAATGGTTTGATTAGAGCGGTACCCTGGCTTCACGGTATAACAAGAAGAGAGACCAGGGGGACAGGGCTAAAGACCTGTCCCCCCCTTTTTTTATAGGATCTCCCGCATAGAACCTTTTCTCCTCGTCACTCCCATTTCGTCGAGCAATTCGAGGAGCGGAATCGCGTACTTCCGGCTGAGGCCAGTCATCTCCTTGAATTCCGCGATCGACAACTCCCGCCGCCCCCGCTTGCGGAGTTTCACGATCAATTCCTCCAGCCAAGGCCGGTGAAGGTAATATCCGTCGTTCCCGACGACGATCCGTTTCCGTTCGACGAGGATATCCAGGAGCTGGTCCCGGGTTTCCGGAGACAGCTTCAGTTTGTCGCAGACCTCGGCCGGGGAGACGGATCGGGGATTGCCGGTAAAACATTCCGCTTCGATTCTTTGGAGGACAAGCTCCTCGCGCTCGGGGAGTTCCCGGACGAAATCCGCGAGCGCGTAAAGACCGTGGTCCTCCCGGATTTTTCCCTCATGAACGAGCGTTTTGAGGCACAGGAGCAGGATTTGACGGGGGATCTCGTACCGCTCCTGGATTTTGGAAAGCGCAACGCCGCGTTCCTTGACGTGCGAGGAATGAAATTTCGAAAGATACGCTACGAACTTTTCTTCGAAATAGTCGATCGCCTCCCGGGCGACGAGATGAAGCGGATTGAAGGAGAGGATGCGGATCCGGCCGTCCCCTTCCAGGGCCCTGGCCAAGTCGGTCAATCCCGGGAAACCGGGAGGGAAAACGCCGGCCAGATCCTTTTCCTTGAGACCCTGCAAGCCGTAGACCTTCGCCAAGGCGATCATCTTGGGGCCGTCGCCGGCCGGAAGGCGTTTGGGAATCGCGGGATGGGAGGCGCGCATGGGAGGTGTTCTTGAGGGCGGTTTTTATTGTAAGGGAAACGGGCCGAAAAGACAATCCGCCGTCGCTAAGTTCGGCGGCGTTTTCGTCGGATTTCAGGACGGGAAATTTCGACGGGCAAAACCAAAGTCATTCTCCGGAGGAGAGGGTCGACCGCCGCGATCTGGACGCGGAGGCTCTGGCCGAGTTCGTATTGCCGGCCGGTGCGTTTTCCGGTCAGGGCGCCTCTCGAACGTTTGGCAAAATAATCCCCGCCCAAGTCGTCGAAGGCAAGAAGCCCGGTGACGAAATAATCGTCAAGTTCGACGATGAGCCCGCCCCGGGAAATGTCGACGATCACCCCGGAAAGCTCATCGCCGAGCTGGTCCTTCAAGAACCGGAAAATCCGCCATTCGACGAGATCCTTTTCGGCGGCGGCGGCCTTGCGCTCCTGTTCGGAGGAATGCGCGGCGGCCAAGTCCAGCCCGGCCGCCCGGGACGAGCGCCCCGCGAGGTCGTCCTTTAAAAGGCGATGAACGACGAGGTCCGGGTAACGGCGGATCGGCGAGGTGAAATGCGTATAATCCTTCAATCCGAGCCCGAAGTGGCCGGAGTTTTCGGCGGAATATTCGGCCAGCCGCAGGGACCGGAGGATCTGGATGTTGACGAACTTTTCGATCGGCGAGCCCTCGGCCGCGCGGATCGCCGCCTGAAGATCGCGGGACGTGATCCGGTCCGGGGCCGGAAGCAGGATGTGAAAGAAGGCCAGCGTTTCACGGAGTTTTTCGAGGTCGTCCGGATCGGGATTCTCATGGACGCGGGAAATGGACGTAACGCCGCGGAGGCGGAGATATTCGGCCACTGCGACGTTGGCCGCGACCATGAATTCCTCGATAAGTTTATGGGCTTCGTTCGGGGCAAACGCCGCCACCGAGGCGACCTTTCCTTCCTGATAGACGAGTTCCGGTTCGACGAGGTCGAAATCGAGGCTGCCTCCCGCAAGCCGGCGCCTCCGCATCGCCCGGGCGAGATCCTGCATGTCCAGGAGGTCGGGCACGATCGGGGAAAACGCGGCCCGCTCGGCCGGGTCGTTCTCCAGAATCTTGAAAACCGACGTGTACGTCATTCGCTCGACCGTCCGGATGATCGAGGGATGAAAGGCCGCCCCAACCCGCTCCCCTTCCGCGTTAAAATCCATAATGACGGAGACAGCCAGGCGGTCGACCCGCGGCCGGAGTGAGCAGAGGTCGTTGGACAGGCGCGGCGGGAGCATCGGCAGCGTCAGACCGGGGAAATAGACGCTCGTCGCCCGGGCGTACGCTTCGGCCTCCAGGGCCGTTTGAGGCCGGACGTAATGCGACACGTCGGCGATATGAACACCAAGCCGCCAGCCACCGTCCGCCCGCCGGGCAAGCGAGACGGCGTCGTCGAAGTCCTGGGAGGTTTCGCCGTCGATCGTGAACGTTTTCCACCCGCGGTAATCGGCCCGCCCCGGGTACGCTTCCTCCATCGGAACGGACGCGATTTTCTCGGCCTCCTCTTCGGCCTCGGAAGAAAACGCGTCGGCCAGGCCGTATTTTCGAATGATGATTCGCGCATCGACGCCGGGATCGTCGGGCCGGCCGAGAACCTCGACGATTTTCATTTCTCCCCGTTCGACGGCGACGACTTCCCCGGCCGCGGGAAAAAACGAGCCCCGGGAAACGATCGGGATTTCCTCGGCCGAAGGCGCCTCAAACGGGATGAAATACGGACGGCCGAAACGTTCGCCGAACGTCCCCAGGAGCTGTTTTTTGGTCTTTTTGACGATCCGGACGACCTTGCCTTCAAGCCGACCTCCGCGGCCGGCCGCGCCCACCATGACTTCGACCAGGTCCCCGTTCATCGCCCCGGCGGAAAACCGGGCCGGGATGAAAACGTCCCCGCGCCCGCCGGTCTCGGAGACGACGAAACCGAATCCCCGGCCGAACGTTTCGAACCTCCCTTTCAGAAGGTCGGCGGCAAGCGGCAGAAGCCAGCGGTCCTTGACCCGGCGGATGAATTTTCGATGGACGAGGTTTTGGAGGCGGTCCTCGATCTTGGCCCGGGATTTGCGGTCAATCCGGAGTTCCTTGAAAATTTCCGGAAGCTTCAGGCCTTGCGGCTTCCGGCGGAGGAGGCCGAGAATCCGGGCTTCATCGGTTTGGGCTTTGGGCATGAATGCCGATCCTTCCGTTTCCGGGCGGAACGGTCCCGACCCGGGAAACACACCCCATCTCAATAATAAAAGAGAGACGCATAAGGAACCCGGTATTTCTCGCGGATGCTTTTGGCAAGCAGAATCTCGACGGCCGCTTTTTTAGCGGAACCGCCGAGCTCCGGATGATCCCGGCCGACGGCGGAGGCGGCCTCCCGGCGGGCGGCGGGCGAGGCCGATTCGCGGAGGGCGGCGTCGATTCTCTCGTCCAAGCGTTCGAGGGCTTCGTCGTCCGGCCGCTCGACCGAAAGAAGCGCGAGGGCGTTTTCGTATTCCGCCATGATCGCCGAAAGCTCCGAAGGCCGCCGGACCAGGAATTCCTCCACCGCCGTCCGGGCCACTCTCTTTTTTTCCGGGGTTTTCACCCCGGCCGCGGGATGTTTTCCTCCCACCACCCGTTCCCGATAGCGTTCAAACGCCCGCTCGACGGACGCCCGGCAAAAGGACAGGGTCCGGATCTTTCCCGGGGCATGGGGCCGGCCGGGGCGAAGGGCAAACGGCTGATCAATCCCCTCGAGGACCACTTCCAGGGGAATTCCGGCGGATTCCCAAGCCGAAATCAGACTCACGTCGGCCGGCGAGAGAGAAAACGGCGCTCCACGCAAGGCGATGAAGCGGTCGGAAATTCCGCGGAAATACCGTTCCCGAAGGGTCGCAGAAATCGGATCATTCATCGTCCGCAACAAGACGGCCTTCACCGTTCGGCCGCCCGGTCCTTCTGCCTTTCAGAAATGATCCGGAGCCCCTCCAGGACGAGGTTCGGCTCATAAGCCTCGATAGCCGGGACTTCGGCGGCTATTTGTTCGCCGAATCCGCCCGTGGCCACGACTTTCGCCTTTTCCCCCAATTCCTTCCGGAGCTCGGCGATGATGGTCTGGGTCAATCCGACGTAACCGAAGTACAGGCCCGATTGCATGCTGCCCACCGTCGTTTTCCCTATGATGCCGGCCGGCTTGCGGATTTCAATCCGGGGGAGTTTGGCCGTCTTGAGATAAAGGGCTTCGGCTGAAATCAGAATCCCGGGAGCGATCGCTCCGCCCAGGTACTCGCCCTTGGCCGAGACCGCATCGAACGTCGTGGCCGTGCCGAAATCGACGACAATGCACGGACCGCCGTATTTTTCGTAGGCGGCGACGGCGGCCGAAATGCGGTCCGCCCCGACTTCGGCCGGGGCGTCGTAGAGGATGGGCATGCCCGTGCGCAGGCCCGGTCCGACGACCAGCGGCCGCCCGCCGAACATCGACCGGCAGAGGGTTTGGAAAATCGGAGTCAGCGGCGGAACAACGCTCGAGATGATCGCGGACTTGACGGACGCCGTTTCGATCCCGGCCATGCGGAGGAGATTGAGGAGAATGACGCCGTATTCATCGCAGGTTTTGTCCCGATCGGACCGGATATGCCAATCGCGGACGAGTTTCCGGCCGTTGAAGACTCCGACGGCCACGGTAGTGTTTCCGATATCACAGGCAATGAGCATCGTTTCGCTCCTCGTTCGGATCCGGGCCTCCGGATAGTTCCGGAAGCGATCCGCCTCATCGATTATACCCCAAAACCGGCGGAGCGGCCTTTTCCCCGGAGGGTTTTCTTTGAGAAACGCCCGGGAGGGATGGGAGCGGTTCCCGGTCCGCGATTATTTCGGAGCGAGGCCGAACGAGACGATCTCGGTCGAGATGAACCGCCGCTCCCCCCCGGGCGTGAAAATCCGGATGGACCCGTCGGGATCGAGACCTTCAAACAAGCCGGAAACCCCTCCCGAGGCCGTTTGGACCGTGATCGAGTCGCCGAGCCCGGCTTCCGAATGACGGAGAAAATCCTCGACAACGTCCGAAGGCCGTTTCTCGACCAAGGGCGCCACCGCCGCTTCGAGCTCCTCCAGGAAAGCGCCGAAAAGCGTTTCCCGGTCGATGATTCCGCCCGCGGCCTGGAGAAGCGATCCGGCCAGGGGACGCAAATCCTCCGGGAAATCGTTTTCATTCTGATTCAGATTTAGGCCGACCCCGACGATCGCGTATCGGAGTTGGAAGCCGGACAACCCGCTTTCGCACAGAACGCCCCCGAGTTTCTTCCCCTCCCAGACGATGTCGTTCGGCCAGCGCATCTTCACCGGGACCCCGGTCGTCCGTTCGACGGCCTCGCGGGCGGCCAGCCCGGCGGCCATTGGAAGAAGCGACAGGGAAACGTCCATCTCCGGGCGCAAAACCACCGAAACATAAAGCCCTGTCCCGCGGGGTGAAAACCAACGCCGGCCCTTGGTCGCCCGTCCGCCGGTCTGTTCGTCGGCGATGACGACCGTGCCTGCGGGAGCGTCTTCGCGGGCGCGTTTTTTGGCTTCGTCGTTCGTCGAGGCGCACGTTTCGAGGCGGTGAATCGTATAATTCAACATCCCCTCCTCAACGTTTGACGTCGACGGCCTTGAGTTCCTCGACCAGGACTTTCTTGAACTCGGCCGAAACGATGTCCCGGGCCCGGTCCTCCATTTCCGCCTGGTTGCGAAGAATCTCCTGGCGAATCACTTCCCGGATTTTCCGTTCGACGTCGTCGGTCCATTCGGGAAGATTTCCCGTATCGGGAGTCGCCGGCGCGTTTCCGACGGGAGCGGTTTCCGGAATGGTTTGGGGTTCGAGGAAGGGGTCTTCGGGAAGCGAGGGAAGCTCTTTTTTTCGGTCGATCGCCGCCCGGATCCGCCCGAGGAGCGTGTCTCCGTCGAACGGCTTCTGGATCAAGCCGTCGTGTTTGATCACGGAAAGCTTGACCATGTCGAGGGGTTCAAACGCGCCGCGCAGAAGAAACAGAGCCGTGGCCCGATAGACCGGCTGGGAACAGAGGAACGCGGCCACTTCGTAACCGTCCATTCCGGGAAGCGTGAGGGCGACCAGAGCGGCGTCGGGGGAATATTCGGGCAGCATCCGGATCGCGGCGAGACCGTCGGAAGCGGTCCGGATTTCGAATTCCGAAGCGGGCAGGGCTGATTCCACGGCTTTTCGGCCCAGCGGGGAGGCGTCGGTCAGCAGGATTTTCGAGTTCATCTCAATAATCCACCCGGATCGAATTCGGACCCAGCAGCGATTCCAGCGACATCATCAATTCGTCCGTGGGCGTCACGCCCTTCAATTCGGGAGTCTGGAGGATCACCCTGTGTCCCGAAGGCGTCTCGAGTTCGAACACGGCCGGGCACTCGCCGGGTGATTTCTCCAGCGTTTCCCGCATGTCCTCGAGAAAGGCATCGTCAAAGTCGCGGGCGGGCAGGCGGACGACGAATTTCTTGGCCAGCTTCTGGGCGGCCTCGTCGAGGGGCAGAATCTGGGACAGGAAGATTTTGTGGATTTCGCCGTCGAGCTGGTGCCGGCCCTTGACCCAGACCAAGCTTCCTTCCTGGAGGTTGTCGTAGAAGCGTTTGTAGGGTTCGGGATAAACGACGACCTCGATGCGGCCGGTCATATCCTCCAGTTGAAAGACGGCCATCCGCTCTTCCTTTTTCGTTTTCTTCACCTGAAAATCGGCGATCACGCCGGCTATCCGGATTTCGTCGGGGATATCGGCCTCTTCCTCGAAGGACGCCGTGGAATGGGAGGTCAGCCGCGGGAGAATTCTTTGATAATGGGAGAGAGGGTGTCCGCTGACGTAGAAACCGAGGGCTTCCTTTTCATGGGACAACCGGAGCCTTTCGTCCCACTCCGGGGTCGACCGGACTTCAGCCGGGATGTCCGGCGGGGTAAGCCCGTCCCCGCCGAAAAGCAGGGACTGAGTCGAATCCCGGGCTTTCTGGACCTCGTGGTTGTACTCGATCAGGGTGTCGATCAGGTGGAAACTCTGGGACCGGGGCAGGCCGAGCGAATCGAAAGCCCCCGCCTTGATCAGGCTTTCCAGGACTTTCCGGTTGACGACGCGGCTGTCGGCGTCGCGGACGACATCGAAGACGCTCTTAAGTTCGCCCCGCTCCCGGCGGACGGCGATCAAGGCCCGGGCGGCCGTCTCGCCGACGTTCTTGACGGCAGCCAGGCCGAAGCGGACGGCCTTGCCTTCCACGATGAAATCGAAATCGCTCTTATTGATGTCGGGCGGCAGGACCTCGAGGCCGAGGACCTGGCATTCGGCGACGTATTTGACGATCTGGGCGGTCGCGCCGCGCTCCGCCTCCGAGGTCATCAGGGCGGCCATGAAATGAGAGGGGTAATGGGCCTTGAGATAGGCGGTTTGATAGGCCAGGGCGGCATAGGCGGCGCTGTGGGACTTGTTGAACCCATACTCGGCGAACTTGGCGATCTGGTCGAAAATTTTCGCGGCCTTGAACGTCGAAATAGCGCCTTTCCGTTTCGCCCCGGCCAAAAAATTTTCCTTCTGAGCGTTCATGATGTCGGCCTTCTTTTTCCCCATGGCCTTGCGGAGAAGGTCGGCCCCGCCCAGAGAAAAACCGCCGAGGTCCACGGCAATCCGCATCACCTGTTCCTGATAAACGATCAGACCGCGGGTTTCCTCGAGAATCGGTTTGAGCTCGGGAACGTCGTAAACGATCTGTTCAGGGTGAAATTTCCGTTTGACGAAGTCATCCGCCATTCCGCTTTTCAACGGCCCCGGCCGGTAAAGCGCGTTGAGGGCAATCAGGTCGCGGAATTCTTCGGGTTTGTAATTCCGGAGAAGGGCCTTCATCCCCTGCGATTCGAACTGGAAAACACCGTCCGTGTTGCCGGCCTTAAAGAGATCGAACGTCGGGCCGTCATCCAGCGGCAAGGCATCCATATCCGGGGCCGTTCCGAAATCCTTGATGATGAGGTCCTGGGCGTCGCGGATGACGGTCAGGTTGCGCAAACCCAGGAGGTCCATTTTCAGAAGGCCGATCGCCTCGATTTCGCTCATGGCGAACTGGGTCGTGACTTCGCCCTTGACCGACTGGTACAGGGGGACGAATTCGGTCAGCGGCCGGGGGGTGATGACCAATCCCGCCGCATGGATCGAGGGGTGGCGGATCTGGCCCTCGACCTTCTCGGCGATTTCCAGGAGGGTTTTGATCTTGGGGTTTTTGTCGCGGTATTCCCGGAGCGGCCCTTCGCTGTTTACCGCGCTCGCGAGTTTGACGTCCGGGCCGAGGGGGATCATCTTGGCCACCTTGTCGACTTCGGACAAGGGGATCTCCAAAACGCGGCCCACGTCGCGGATAGCCGCCCGGGCGGCCATTGTCCCGAAGGTGATGATCTGGCTGACGTTGGCCTGGCCGTATTTCTCGGTGACGTAGGAAATCATTTCGCCCCGGCGACGGGCACAGAAATCCATGTCGATATCGGGCAAACTGATCCGCTCGGGGTTGAGAAACCGCTCGAAGAGAAGGTCGTATTCGAGAGGATCGATATCGGTGATCCGGAGGCAGTAAGCAAGCAGTGACCCGGCGGCCGAGCCGCGGCCCGGACCGACCGGGATGCCCCGGGACCGGGCCGTCCGGAGAAGGTCCCAGACGATGAGGAAATACCCCTCGAATTTCATCTCCTTGACCAGCCGGATTTCCCGTTCGAGCCGCTCCTTGTAGGCTTCGATTCCATGGGCGGGTTTCCCTTCGTTCCAGAGCGGCCGGAGTTTTTCGGCCCGCTCGGCAAATCCCGCCCAGGCGATTTCCTCGAAATAATCCCGCAAGGATTTCCCGCCGGGCGGGTCAAACCGGGGAAGAAAATAATCGCCCTTGGGAAAATCGAAATCGCAACGGGCGGCGATATGAAAAGTGTTTTCGAGCGCCTCCGGGACTTCGCCGAAAAGCCGTTCCATTTCCTGCGACGACTTGAAATAGAATTCCTTCGAGCCGAACTTGATCCGGTCGGTGTCGCTGATCTTTTTATTCGTCTGGATGCAGAGCAGGACGTCGTGGCTCGCGGCGTCGTCCCGGCCGAGAAAATGGATGTCGTTGGTGGCGACGAGCGGAAGATGGAGGTTGCGGGCCAGCCGGACCAGCTTGGGATTCGTTTCCCGTTGCGGCTCGAGGCCGTGATCCATGAGCTCGATGTAGAAATTCTCCGGCCCGAAAATTTCGGCGTAGCTTCCGGCCGCCCGGAGAGCCGCCTCGTCGCGGCCCTGGCCGAACAGATACGCGATCTCTCCGCGCAGACAGGCAGAAAATCCAATCAGTCCCTTGCTGTGGGCGGCCAGGAGCTCTTTGTCGATTCGGGGGCGATAATAGAATCCCTCCAGGTAGGCCTGGGAAAGAAGAATGCAGAGGTTTTTGTACCCGACCTCGTTTTCGACCAGAAGGAGGAGATGGTAATGCGGCGGTTCGCCGTCGCGGGTTTCGCGGTCGTGGCGGCTCCGCGGGGCGATGTACGCCTCACAGCCGAAAATGGGCTTGATGCCCTTTTCCCTGGCGATTTTTTGAAATTTGACCGCTCCGAAGATGTTGCCGTGGTCGGTCAGGGCCACGGCCGGCATTTTGTTGTTGACGGCGGCCTGGACCAGGGCGTCCAGGCGGACCGCGCCGTCCAGGATGCTGTACTCCGAGTGGTTGTGAAGATGAACGAAGCCGGGGGCCATGGCCCTATTCCCATTCGATCGTGCCGGGCGGCTTGCTGGTGATGTCAAACACGACCCGATTGACTCCGGCCACTTCATTGACAATCCGGGTGGATATCCGGGCGAGAAGGCCGGACGGCGCGGGGAACCAATTGGCCGTCATTCCGTCCACGCTTTGGACCAGCCGGACGACGACGACCCGCTGATACGTGCGCTGGTCCCCCATCACGCCGACGGAGCGGACCGGCAGCAACACCGCGAACGCCTGCCAGAGACGATCGTAAACGCCGGCCGCGCGGATCTCCCGAACGACGATGTCGTCAGCCGCCCGGACGATTCCGAGCGACTCCCGGTCGACGGGGCCGACGATCCGGACCGCCAGCCCGGGCCCCGGAAAGGGGTGTTGGGCGATGAACGCCCGGTCGGCCCCAAGCTCGGCGGCCAGCGCCCGGACCTCGTCCTTGAACAGTTCGCGGAGAGGCTCGACCAAGGTGAAGCCGTGCGATTTCGGAAGGCCGCCGACATTGTGATGCGATTTGATCACGGCCGACGGCCCTTGGACGGGGGCGCTTTCGATCACGTCGGGATAAATCGTGCCCTGGGCCAGGAACTTCGCCCCGCCATGACGCTTGGCCTCGCGCTGGAAGGTCTTGATGAACAGGCCGCCGATGATTTTCCTCTTTTTCTCCGGGTCGGAGACGCCGCCGCCGGCGGTGATGAAATCTTCGGACGCGTCCACGCCGACGACATTCAGGTCGAGCTTGGTCCGGAACATCTCCATGAGGCCGTCATACTGGCCCTGGCGGAGTAGGCCGTTGTCGACGAAGACGCAGGTCAGGCGTTTTCCCACGGCCCGCTGGACGATCAGGGCGGTCACCAGCGAATCCACGCCGCCGGAAAGGCCGCAGAGAACGCGCCCGCGGCCGACAGTTTTCCGGATTTCCCCGGCTTTCCGTTCGACAAAAGACCCCATGTCCCAATCGGGAATCAGGCCGGCGATCCGAAAGAGAAAATTGGCGAGGACCTTCCGGCCCTCCTTGGTGTGGACGACTTCGGGATGGAACTGGACGCCGTAAAAATCGCGCTTCGGGTCCTCGATCACGGCGGCGCGCGTGTTGCGCGTCCGCCCGGTGACGTGGAAACCGGGAGGAAGCTTTTCGACGGTGTCGCCGTGGCTCATCCAGACCTGTTCCATGTCCTTGAGGCCGGAAAGAAGCCCGCGGCGGCCCAGGACCCGGAGCGAGGCAAACCCGTATTCGCGCCGGGTGGACGGGGCGACTTCGCCGCTGAGGAGATGGGCCATGAGTTGGAGCCCGTAGCAGATCCCCAAAACCGGGACGCCGAGATTAAAGATTTCGGGCGAAGCCGCCGGCGCGCCCTCTTCGTAAACGCTTTGCGGCCCGCCGGAAAGTATGACGCCCTGGGGACGGGCCTCGCGGATCTTTTCGATCGGAGCCGTCGGCGGCCAGATTTCCGAATACACGCCGAGTTCACGGACCTTGCGAGCGATCAGCTGGGTATACTGCGACCCGAAGTCGATGACGAGGATTTTGTTCACGGGGCGATTGTATCACCCGCGGCCCGGGGCCTCAAGAGTCCGATCGGTTATGTTATAATGACGCGGAATTTCACCACGGAGAAGCGCCATGCATTGGGAAGAATTGGCCCGGGAGCTTTCGACTCCGACCGAAACGAAAATCGTCCTCTTCGTCATCGACGGACTGGGCGGCCTGCCCCGAAACGGCCGGACGGAATTGGAGACCGCGGCCGCACCGAATCTCGACCGGCTTGCCCAGCGGGGGTGCAGCGGAGTGACCGATCCTGTTTGGATGGGCGTCACGCCCGGAAGCGGGCCGGCCCACCTGGCCTTGTTCGGCTATGATCCGCTCCGCCACCAGCTCGGCCGGGGCATTCTCGAGGCGCTGGGCTCGGACGTCGAAGTCCGGGAGGGCGACCTCGTCGCCCGGGGCAATTTCGCGACGCTGAAAGACGGCCTGATCGCCGACCGTCGGGCCGGCCGGATTCCGACGAGCGAAAGCGAACGGATCTGCGCCCGGATCAACGCCGTCCGGGCGAAAATACCCGACCCGGAAATCACTCTCTTTCCCG
>JAPKZG010000052.1 GCA_026393895.1 Candidatus Aminicenantota bacterium | reverse complement strand
GGTTCATTCCGGCGACCCGGGAATATCTCCGAACGGCCCGGGAACTGACGTCCCACCACGGGATCGTCCTCGTCTTCGACGAAATCATTTCCGGGTTCCGCTTCGCTCCGACCGGCGTTTCCCGGCTGGCCGGCGTCGAACCCGATTTGTCGACGTTCGGCAAGGTGATCGGGGGCGGGCATGCGGTGGCGGCGGTCACGGGAAAATCCGAAATCCTCGAATGCGTCCAGCGCGGGGCCGGGCGCCGCGCCCGAGTCCAATTTTCGGGCGGCACGTATTCCGCCCATCCCCAGTACCTGCGAGCCGGTTACCGGATGATCCGGTATCTCGTCGGCAATGGAAAAACGATCTATCCGCGGATCGCGGCGATGGGGGAGCGCCTCCGCCGCGGAATCGAGGACGCCTTTGCCGCCGAAGGGATCCAGGTCCGGTGCACAGGCCGGGGGAATGACGTCGTCGGCGGCAGTTCGCTGTTCATGGCGAATTTTCTCCGGACACCGCATGAGATGAGAGACGCCGGGGACGTTTTGAATCCCCGGCTGGCCAATATCCGCCTGAAAGAAGAAGTCCTCCGGCTGGCCCTGTTGACCTTCAACGTCCATGTCGTCCACGGCGGAGGGGCGGTTTCCGCGGCGCATCGGGAGAGCGACATCGACCGGGCGATCGAGGCCTACGGCGAAGTCGCCCGTCTCTTCGGGAGTTTCGGGATCAAGTAACGGCCGGAACCTCGGCCACTTGGGCGAGAAAGTAGTCGGCGACGCGGATGCCGTATTTTTCCGGGTCGAGCGTTTTCACAATCGTCCGGGCGAACCGGTGAGTCTGGGGATCGATGTCCATCAAATCGACGACTTCCCCGTTGATTTTCCGGCCGGTCCGGTCGGTGATCATTTTGACCATGGGCCTTTGGGCCATGGAGGCATGGGGATTGGCTTCCGTGATGATTCCGATTTCTTCGGTGTCCATGATCACCAGCGAACCGATCGGATAGACTCCGATCATCGCCACGAACACCTTGAAAACGAGCGGGTCGAACTCCGCGTCTTTGTTCTGGATCATGATGTTCAGCGCCTCCTCCCGGGTAAAGGCCCGCGGCCGGTAGACCCGCTTGGTCGTGATCGCGTCGAAATAATCGGTGATTTTGACGATCCGGCTGAAGAGGTTGATGTTGTTCTTTTTGCGGTAGGGGGACCAGTTGTCCTTGTTGGCCTTGTAATGATGTTCGAACGCGACCGCCAGGGCCCGGCCCGAGAAACCGCGATTGCCCTGGATGCGGAGCAGGTGGGCGGCGCCGAACCGGGCATGCTGATCCATCAGCCTTTTTTCCTCGGCGGTCAGATGGGCGGGCTTGTTGAGGATCGCGTCCGGAATTTCGATCTTGCCCAGGTCGTGAAGAAACGCGCCGATCCCGAGTTCCATCAATTCGCGGTTGGAGAGGCCGAGCCGACGGCCTAGGGCCATGGACAGGATGCAGACGTTGACCGAATGGTTGAGGGTGTATTCGTCGTGATTCTTAATGTTGGTCAGGCCGTAAAGGAAGGATTCGTCGTCAGTCAAATGGTTGAAAATCGTCTGAATCCAGAGTTTCGTGACATGAAAACTCGAGACTCTCTCCTCGGTCTTGCTGAGTTCCTTCAGATGGGCAATCCCGAGAAAGTACGTCTGGGCCGCCAGGCGGTTCTGTCTTTCCTTAGTCGAGTTGAAATCCAACTTTTCCGCTTTTTCTGCCTGGATGTGACGGAAATCCGCAGCCGTGAACACTTCGTGAAACTGTTCGAAGAGGATGCTTTTATGCGGGTTCTGTCCCGAGAGAAAAGCGATAAACCGGCTCAATTCGGCCCCGTCGAGCCCCTCGGAAAACGTCAGGGTCCCGATTTCGCGCCGGCCGAATTCCACCAGCAGCGACCGGTTAATGTAAAAGTCCGAGTAACTGACGCGGATCCGGGTGAAATTAATGAAAAAAGCGTTCCGGCGGATCTGAAGGATGATCCGGCCCTGCCGGCGCAGGGGTTCATTCAGGGCGGCCATCAGATGCCGGAGCTGGTCCTGGAAATTCGCGTTGTTCGGATCGTGGATTTTCGCGATTTTCAGGACGACGTAGAAACGGTACAGAATTTCATAAGCGGCTTGGGAACTGAAGGCGAATTCTTTCTCCATGTTCATTCCGCCTTTCGACGTTCCCCCCGCCGTTTCAAGGCCTGGGCGCAGGCCGTGGCGACCGCTTGATTCGACACCTCGGCCCCCGCGGCCAGGGCTTCCCGCGCTTCGGGGATTTTCATGACGGCCAGGCCGGATACGGCCAGCAGCCGCGTCTCCCGGAGGCGTTCCCCGCCGAAGAGACGCTTTTTACGGACCAGTATTTTGAGAATATCGACGGCCGCGGCGGCGTTCGAGCGGCCGATGGCTAGGAGGATCGCTCCGCGCTCGACCGAACTCCGGGCCAGGAAGGCTTTTCGCGATACGATCTGAATCATCTGGGCCAGGGTGTTCTCGTCGGTCTCCAGACGGGCGGCCTGGGCCGCTTCGATCCGAATGCGTTCGTCCGGATCCTGAAGGAATTCCAACGTCAGTTTTCGGGCCAGATCGTGGGAAAGAGCCCCCAGAGTCTGGACGGTTTCCAGACGGATTTCGGGATTCTCGGACTGGGCGAAAGCCGCCAATTGGAGAATCGCCTTTTTATCGCCCCGTTCGCCCATGAGGAAGATCAGCGTTTTGGTCAGTTCCGGCTTCCGGTTTTGGGCCATGGCCGCGGTTTCTGGAAGAAAGTCGCGGACCATGACGCGGAGGTATTCAACGCCGGCCTCGCGCCAATGGGCATCGGCGGCGGTTTCGACCGTATCGGTTCCGATCGACAGCACCCGGGGACCGAACCAGACGAGAAACTCGAACAGGGCGCGGGGATCTTCCACCCGCTCCGGACGGGCGATTTCCTGGATGACCTTCAGGTCGGTGTCCTGGGTGATTTGACGGACGGTTTCGAAGAGGGCCTCGGCCCGGGCGGGGGCGGAGGAGAGCAGGGCCTTCCGGAGATCGGATATGGAATTGAGCAGGAAAACCGCATTTCCCACGTCCGCCCGTTTGATCAATCTTTGAACATAGGACTTCAAGTAGCTCAGGATCTCGAGAAAAGAATCCATCCGATCCTCGAGGTAGAGGATCTCGAAAATCGTCTCGATGAATTCCTTGTCCACGGAAACGTCGTGCTCTGCCGTGACGATCGACTCCAGACTCGACTCGTCGCTCCGGTCGATTGAACCGAAAAACTCGGTCAACCCGGAGGTATCTTTGGGATTCGTCCGGCTGATCTCCACGCTGCGGGCATGGGCCGCGCCCTGGTCCTCGGTGTCCAGTTGGATTTGGCCGGAAAAAAGAAGCGATCGGTCGACCTGAAGTTCATTCGGTCGGTTGATCATTCCGGCAGCCACCTTAGCTTCCAGGAATCCGTCCGCGGCGTCATACCGGATGAATTCGAAATCGCGTTCCCACAGCTCTTCGATGATGTCCTCCCCCTCGGAGCGCTCGGCGAAATTCGCGGTGATTTCCAGAAAGTCGAAGAGTTCCTCGCGGGTCAGCCCGGGAATGAATGTGAGGGCCCGCATTCCGTCGCTGTAATACATGTAAGGAAGGCTCTTGATGTCGCTTTCCTCCTGGAAGACGGACCCGCCTGCGAAGAAAAAGGCGTTTTCCTTGATTTCGATTTCAAATTCGCCCTGCTCCTCCAAAAACGAGGACAATCGCTGGTAGAGGTTGTCGCGGAATTTCGTGACGTTGATGTGGCCGAACGGGTAGAGCCGCATCGCCGCGATCGTGTGCACGAAACGGCCGATGATGTCTTTGATTTGGCGGATGGTCTCGCCGTCGACGGGGACAAGAAATGATGTTTGTTTTTGCGCCATGGCGAATGCCGCCCCTGAGAGCTGACTTAAAGATAGTCATTTTTCCGGGAAAATGCAAACGTTTCGAGCGATTTTTTTTCACGACGACATCCGAGCGTTGTCTTCCGCCTTCGAATTGCCGGGCCGAATCCCGGCCGGCCAACGGCCGCGTTCGAGACGCGCCGGATCTGCCGTCCCTTCCCTTGTGAGGCCCCCGGGTTTCCGGTATCATAGAAAACACGACTAAAATCAGGATGCTGGACGGAATGAATCTCGACGAGAAACTCAAGCGGCTCAAGGCGGAACGGGAAGCCCGGTCCCGGGGGCCGGCCTCGTCCGTCGAGAACGCCTGGTCGCGTCTGCAACGGGAAGCCGGGCTGTCCACCAAGGAAAAGCTGGAGCAATTGATCCGGTTGACGGGGGGCGCGACCGGGCCCCGGCCGAAAAAGTCCGTGCCGTTCGAGCCCGAACCCCGCCGGGCTTTGCAGGTTTTTGAAAACACCTATGCGCCGGACACCCGTTACGGCAAGCTGATTATCGCCGACGCGCTGGCCGTCGGGGGCGAGGTATTGCGGTACCTCGGCCGGGACGAGGCGTTCCGCGACCTCGACCTATCAACGACCGTGTTTCTCGACCTCGAGACGACCGGCCTTGCCGGCGGAACGGGGACCATCCCGTTTCTCGTCGGTCTCGGCTATTTCCGGGAACGGACGTTCGTCATCGCCCAGTATTTTCTCGGCGACCCGAGCGAAGAAGGCCGGATGCTCCAGGAATTGTCCCGGTTTTTCGTCGAGATGAATTTCAAGTCCGTCCTGACATACAACGGAAAAGCGTTCGACCTGCCGTTGCTCGAAACGCGCTTCATCCTTCAACGGAAATCCCTTGTTCTCACCGAACTGCCCCATCTGGATTTCCTGTTCGCGGCCCGGACTCTGTGGAAGCACAAACACGACAGCTGCCGCTTGTTTCATCTGGCCCAGCAGGTCATCGAGGCGCCCCGCGACGAGGATATTCCCGGGGCCGAAATCCCGTACCGATATTTCGATTACCTGCGGAGCGGAGATTTCGGCCGGATCGAGCCTATCCTTTATCATAACCAGGAAGACATTCTGTCGCTTCTGGGGCTGGTGATCTCCGGCGCGAAACTGTTTTCCGAGGAAGACCTCGCGGACGGATCGGGCCCCGATCCCCTGGACCTGGTCGGCGTCGGAAAAGTCTTTGCCCACGCGGGGGAGGCGGCCCGTTCGGCCCGGTTGTTCGAACGGGCCCTGGTCGGGCGGCTTCCGTCCGAAGTCGCCGTTTCGGTCGTCCGGAGACTGACCGTCCAGTTGAAAAAAGACGCCGACTGGGAGAAGGCCGTCGCCCTTTGGCGGGACGGCTCGGCGGCCGAACATGTGTTTTGCTACCGCGAACTGGCCATTTATTACGAGCACAAGGCCGGGGATCTTTCGGAGGCCAAACGGGTTACGGAGGAAGGCCTGGCCCTGGCCATGGAAAGGTCTTCGGTCGAACGGGCGGATTTCGAAAAACGGCTGGCCCGCTTAAACGCCAAGATCCAAAAAGGCGGCGGTACGAAAAAGCGGGCGCGGTCATAGTCCCCTTCGGGCTCAGGGGGAAGGCGAGGAGGTCTCGTAGCCTTTCGCCGTGTAGAGGATCGCCCGGTCGAAAAACAGCAGGACCTGGTGGTTGAGTTCCATGGCCTGAATGAAATCCTCGGCAGTGTCCAGGAGGCCTTGTTCGTCGACCCGTTTCCAAAGGACGCGGCGCATCAGGTTCAATCCGTGAAGGACTTCGGAAAGGGGAAATCCCTCCTGGCGGCGCTGGATTCCCAGGGCCGTGTAATATTTGGCCAAATCCTCGCGTTCCGATTTCCGGGAAATCCAGGTGCCCAGGTTGCGATAGAGGTTGTAGGCCCGTTCATAAAGCTCCTTGGACGTGTAGGCGTGGAACGACGGCGTGTGGGGATGTTCGCGGAGCGTTCGGACGAGTTCCTCGGCCAGATCGTCCGCTTCCGTCTCGATCAGCTTGATCAACCGGTCGGATCCGGGCAAACGAAGCGCGCGGGTTTCTTTTGGAATGATATCCACGGTGTCCCTCCTGGATTTCAATATCATATCCGGGCTTTCGGCGAAGTCAATAATATCGCTACAAATTTTTCCCCGTTTCAGGCATAATATCGGCCTCTCGGACGACGAGCCTGTAGCTCAGCTGGATAGAGCGTTTGGCTACGAACCAAAAGGCCGGGGGTTCGAATCCCTCCAGGCTCGTGACCCTCAACCGGTAAAGCAGTGGCCATGCCTGTCATCAATCCGATTCCCGTCGAGATCAGCCCGGCCGAGGCCGTTCGCGTTCTTCGCCTGGACCGCCGAGCCGGAGGGGAGGATCAGGCGCGGAAATTATGGACCGAGGCGGCGGCTCTTTTCCGAACCCGGGCGTTTTTCCGGGAAACCTTCATCGAGTCTCGTACCGCCGACACGGTGACGATCGAGGGCCGCGTTTTTCGGAGCCGCGTTCTTCGGGTCAACACGGACCGGGCCTTCAAGGTCTTTGCCTACGTCTTGACGATCGGGGCTGATTTGGAAACGCACGCCGCCCGGTCGGACGATCTCCTCCACCGGTACTATCTCGAAACCCTGGCGGATTCGGCCCTGGACGCGGCCGCGGAAAAAATCCGGGGGCACATCGGCCGGGAATCAGGTCTTGACCGCCTCTCCGGGATGAGCCCGGGATCGCTCGAGGATTGGCCGATCACGGAGCAAACCCCGCTCTTCGACCTCCTGGGAGACGTCGATTCAGAAATCGGCGTCCGGCTGACGGATTCGCTCCTGATGATTCCCCGGAAATCCGTCAGCGGCATCTTTTTCCCGTCCGAAGAAACGTTTCTCTCCTGCCGTCTCTGTTCGCGGCAGCCCTGCCCGGGCCGCAAGGCCGCCTTCGACCCGGAATCCCGGGACGATACCGGGCCGAAAAGGATTGATCCAACCGGCGAAGGAGAGAATGCGGGGCTCCCCGCAGTTGCAAAAAAGGCCGATTTGGTATATAAAGCCCTTTAATTTTTTCAACTTTCCCCTGTTTCGAGGAGACAAGCATGAAAAAGGAATTTACCGCCGTTTCACTCCCGACATCT
Source organism: Candidatus Aminicenantota bacterium (assembly GCA_026393895.1). Classification (GTDB taxonomy): domain Bacteria; phylum Acidobacteriota; class Aminicenantia; order Aminicenantales; family UBA4085; genus JAAZPG01. The sequence goes on along the minus strand of JAPKZG010000052.1, from coordinate 16,109 downwards.
CTCTATAGAGAAATCGAAGACGCCGTGCGCGGGACCGCTGACCCGTCGGTTGCGAATTATATTGCCAAAGTCCTCCGCGAATCCCTGAAGAAGGGCGGTTCCACGGAGGAGGTCTTCAGCCCGGAAGACGAAGAAAAGGTTAAAGATCGCCTGAAAGCCCTCGGCTATATCGATTGAGAGCCGGGGAAGCGTTCTCGGAAACAACGGTCTTGGATTTCCGGGAGTAAAATCGACAAGGAGCAAATGGATGATTCAACCGCATGGCGGAAAGTTGATTGACCGCGTTCTGAAAGGGGCCGCCCTGGACGAAGCGAAAAAACGGGCCGGTACCCTTCCCGCGGTCCGTCTCGACGCCGAATCCACGAGCGACGTCGAGAACATCGCCACCGGCGTGTTCAGCCCCCTGGAGGGTTTTTTAAGCCGGAAGGATTTCCGGAGCGTCCTGGACCGGATGCGCCTTTCCAATAACCTGGCCTGGACGATTCCCGTCGTTCTGGCGGTCGACAAAAAGACGGCCGACGGCCTCTCTATCGGGGAGGATGTCGCACTTTTAAATCCTGCCGGCGAAATTGCGGCCATTCTTCATTTGACCGAAAAATACGGCTACGATAAGGCGGAAACGGCCCAAAAAGTCTTTGGTACGGTTGACGCCGCCCACCCCGGTGTGGCCAAGATCGTGAATATGCCCGAGGTTTTGCTGGCCGGCCCGATCGACCTGATTCGGGAAACTCCGACCCCGTACCAGAAGTACAAACTCAGCCCCCGGGAAACCCGCCGGCTTTTCCAGGAAAAAGGCTGGACAACCGTCGTCGGGTTCCAGACCCGGAACACGCCCCATATCGGCCACGAGTACGTCCAAAAATCGGCCCTGACACTCGTGGACGGCCTGTTTATCAACCCGGTGATCGGGAAGAAGAAAAAAGGGGATTACCGGGACGAAGTCATCCTGTCCTCCTATGAGGAACTGATCAGGAATTATTACGTGCCCGAACGGACGACCATGGCCATCCTGATGATGGAAATGCGGTACGCCGGGCCCCGGGAAGCCATTTTCCATGCGGTCATCCGCAAGAATTTCGGCTGCTCCCACATCATCATCGGCCGTGACCACGCCGGCGTGGGCAGCTATTACGCGCCGTTCGCGGCCCAGGAGATCTTCGCGGACTTCCCCGACCTGGAGATCACGCCGCTGTTTTTCCGGTCGTTTTTCTATTGCAAGAAATGCGGTTCAGTGGTCAGCGACAAAATCTGCCCCCACGGCAAGGAACACCAGATCCAGTTCCGGGGAACGGAGATCCGGGACCTGCTGCTCCGGGGCGAGTATCCGCCCGCCGAACTGGTCCGGCCGGAGGTGGCCAAGATCATCATGGATGAAAAGAATCCGTTCAACGAATAATGAGGGTTTCTCCTCCGGCCGGCGGCCGGAAAGGGACACCCGAAGAGGAACCTCGAACATGAGAAAAGTCTTGATCATCGGCCTCGATTCGGCCCCGGCGGAGATCGTCTTCGACCGCCGGAAGGAATTCCCCGTCCTGAACCGCTTGATCGAGGGCGGCCGTTTCGGGACGATGCGCAGCTCGGACCCCCCGATCACGATCCCGGCCTGGATGGTGATGAGCACGGGCAAGGACGCCGGCCGGCTCGGTCTCTACGGTTTCCGCCACCGCACCGGCCCGACCTACGATAAAATGTGGATCGCCACGGCCCAGTCGATCAACGAGCCGGCGATCTGGGACATCATCGGTCAGGCGGGCGGGCAAAGCGTCCTGGTCAGCGTTCCGCCGAGCTACCCCGCCCGGCCCGTGGCCGGACAGCGGATCGGGTGTTTCATTACTCCGGGAGCGGACAAGGACTACACGTATCCCAAGGAACTCAAGGCGGAACTCGAGGAAAAATTCGGCCCGTATATGTTCGACGTACCGTTCCGGATCGAAAACCGGGCGGAAATCCTCCGGGAAATCTACCGGATGACCGAAAAACGGTTTGAGGTGCTTCACTACCTCATGCGGACCAAGCCCTGGAATCTCTTCATGTTCGTGGAAATCGGGGTCGACCGCGTCCAGCACGCCTTCTGGAAATTCCACGACAAAACCCATCACCTCTACGAACCGGGCAACGCGTTCGAAACGGCCATCATCGATTACTACAAGTTCGTCGACCAAAAAATCGGCGCCCTGTTGAACGAGGCTGGCGACGACACCGTCGTCCTGGCCATTTCCGACCACGGGGCCAAGCGGATGAAGGGCGCCTTCTGCGTCAACGAGTGGTTGATCGCCCAGGGCGACCTGGTCCTCGGGGCAGCTCCGGCGCGCGGCGCGAACATCGAAAAAACCCCCATCGACTGGGCCCGGACCAAGGCATGGGGCTGGGGGGGATACTACGCCCGCATCTTCCTCAACGTCGAAGGCCGCGAACCCAAGGGAATCATCAAACCGGCCGATTACGAGCGGGAACGGGAGGCCCTGGCCGAACGCCTGCGTTCGATCCGCGGCCCGGCCGGCGAGCCCTGGGCGACCCAGGTGATCAAGCCCAACGAGTATTACGACGACGCCCGGGGCGACTATCCCGATCTCATGGTCTATTTCGACGACCTCTACTGGAGGTCGGCCGGAACCCTGGGCTGGGGTACGATGTACCTGGAAGAAAACGACACGGGCCCGGACGACGCCGTCCACGCCCAGCACGGCATGTATATTCTGTATGATCCGCGGTCGAAGGCCTCGGTTCGGAAAGACATCGACATCACCGACGTCGCCCCGACAGTCCTTCGGGCGATCGGACTTCCAATTCCGGCGGATATGAAGGGCACCCCCCTTCGCTGATTCTCAAAAGGAGTTGCGTTCATCATGTGCGATCAACATCAGGCGAAAGGCGTGACGCTCTGGTTCACCGGTTTGCCCTGCTCGGGGAAATCGGCCGTGGCTGACCGCGTTGCCGAAATCCTGCAGAACGGCGGTTACCGGGCCGAGCGCCTCGACGGCGATATCGTCCGTCGGGACCTGACCCGCGACCTCGGCTTTTCCAAGGAAGACCGGGATGAAAACATCCGCCGGGTCACGTTCGTGGCCAAGCTTCTGACCCGCAACGGCGTCATCGTTTTGACTTCGTTCATCTCGCCCTACAAAGCCATGCGGGAGCATGCCCGCAAGGAAATCGGCTCGTTCATGGAAATCTACGTCAACACGCCGCTTGAGGTCTGCATCCAGCGCGACATCAAGGGCATGTATAAAAAGGCCATGGCCGGCCAGATCAAGGAATTCACCGGGATCTCCGACCCGTACGAGATTCCGGAGAAGCCGGAAATGATCCTGGAATGCGGGAACGAAACGCTCGACGAAAGCGTCCGGAAGGTCATCCGGAAACTGAAGGACTCGGGTTTCGTGAGCTGACCGGTCGCGGTACCGGCGCGAAAAGGGGGAGACATGAACCATTATCTCGTGACCGGCGGCGCCGGTTTCATCGGTTCGCATCTGGTCGAGACGCTTCTTGCCCGGGGACAACGCGTCCGCGTCCTGGACAATTTTCTCACCGGGAAACGCGAAAACCTGGCTCCCTTCCTCGGCCGGTTCGAGCTTGTCGAGGGCGACCTGCGTGACCCGGACGCGTGCGGCCGGGCGGTGGCCGGCGTCGATTACGTCCTCCACCAGGCCGCCCTGGCTTCGGTGCCGCGGTCGGTGGCCGACCCTTTCACAACCGACGAAATCAATGTCCGCGGGACGCTCAACATCCTCTGGGCGGCGGCCCAGGCCAAGGTCAAGCGCCTGACGTTCGCCTCATCGTCCTCGGTTTATGGTGACGAGCCCGGGCTCCCCAAATGCGAGGGCGCGGAAGGAAAACCGCTTTCGCCTTATGCCGCGAGCAAATGGGCGGGAGAAAAATACCTCCAGGTCTTTAGCTGCACCTATGGTCTCGAAACCGTGTCGCTTCGATATTTCAACGTGTTCGGCCCGCGCCAGGATCCCGCCTCCCAATACGCGGCGGCCGTCCCGCTGTTCATCACCCGGATCCTTCGGGGCGAATCCCCGACGGTTTTCGGGGACGGCGAGCAGTCGCGGGATTTCACCTACGTCGCCAACGTGGTCGAGGCGAACCTTCTGGCCTGCACGGCGGCCGGGGCGGCGGGCGGCGTCTTCAACATCGCCTGCGCGGACCGGATCACCGTGAACACGCTGATCGCCAAAATCAACGAGTTTCTGAGCAGTGCCGTATCTCCGATTTACACGGATCCGCGGCCGGGAGACATCAAGCATTCGTTCTCCGACATTTCCGCCGCCGAACGCGGACTCGCGTACCGGCCGTCGATCGGTTTCGAAGAGGGGTTGAAACACACGATATCTTGGTATCAAGAAAGGATGGGAACCAAATGAATCCGCTCAGCCAATCGTTGTTGAAGAAAATCCAGGCCAAGGCGGCCTCGGTCGGAGTGGTAGGCCTTGGTTACGTCGGGCTGCCGCTCGTCAAGGCGTTCTTGAAGAAAGGCTTCGCCGTGACCGGTTTCGACGTCGACCGCAAGAAAGTCGACATGTTGAACAAAGGGCAAAGCTACATCAAACACGTGATGGCGACCGAACTGCGAAAGTATCTGGCGGCCAGGCGGTTTAAGGCGACGACCGACTTCACCCGCCTGGCGAAGATGGACGCGATCCTGATCTGCGTCCCCACGCCGCTGGACGCTCATCGCAACCCCGATTTATCCTACGTCCTGAACACGACGGAAACGATCGCCGCTCATCTCCGGAAGGGCCAGCTCGTCGTCCTCGAAAGCACGACGTATCCCGGAACGACCGACGAGGAGATGCTCCCGATCCTGGAGCGGGGCGGCTTGAAAGGCGGGAAGGATTTCTTCCTGGCGTTTTCCCCCGAGCGGGAAAATCCGGGCGATCCGGTTTATTCGGCTGAAAACACGCCGAAAGTGGTCGGCGGCCTGACGGCGGATTGCCTGGTCCTGGCCGACGCGCTTTATTCCCTGGTCGTGGCCAAAACCATTCCCGTCTCATCCACCCGGGCGGCCGAATCAGCCAAGCTCCTGGAAAACATCTTCCGCTGCGTCAACATCGCCTTGGTGAACGAATTGAAGATGATCTTCGAACGGATGGACATCGATATCTGGGAAGTGATCCGGGCGGCCTCGTCCAAGCCGTTCGGATTCATGCCCTTTTACCCCGGCCCGGGCCTGGGCGGGCATTGCATCCCGATCGATCCGTTTTACCTGACCTGGAAGGCCCGGGAGGTGGATTACTCGACGAAATTCATCGAACTGGCCGGCGAGATCAATACGAAGATGCCCTACTATGTCGTCAACAAAACGCTCGAAGCCCTGGCCGATAAGGGGAAGTCGTTCAAGGGCTCGAAAATTCTGGTTCTGGGCATCGCCTACAAAAAAGACATCGACGATCAGCGGGAATCGCCCGCGCTCAAGATCATCAGCCTCCTTCAGGCCAAGGGCGTCAAGGTCGAATACAACGATCCCTATGTTCCGGAATCGTCGGGCCACCGGGAATATCCGGGAATGAATTTGAAATCCGTTCCCTTAACCGCCGCCCGGCTCCGCAACTCCGACGCCGTGATCATCGCCACCGATCATACGAGCTACGATTACGAGTTCGTCGTGAAAAATGCCCGGCTCGTGGTGGACACGCGGAACGCGGTCAAAAAACCTCGGAAAAACGTCGTCAAGGCCTGACGGGAGTATACCGGCTTCAAGTGTATTTTCATCAAGATACTTGATATTCGGTGACCTTGGCCCGTTTCCGGAAGAATTTCTCCCGCCATGGCGGAAGTCTATCGTCCTCGGCATCCGGAGCGGACGGTTCTCTAGCGGTTGACCTTTCTGGCGGCGGAAGGCAGAGTCGGATATCGCTTCGGCCGGGACGGCGCGGAGCAGGAGGGGACGGATTACCTGGAGCTTATCGCCCGGGTGACGTCGCATATCCCCGATAAGGACCAGGTCATGGTCCGGTACTACGGCCTCTACGCCAACGCCCACGGGGGGAGGATCAAGAAGGCCGGGGCAAATCCTCTTCGGGGCCGCCCCGAGGAGTGTTTGAATCGCCGCCCAGCCGGCGATAGTATTCCATCATGATCAGGAGGGGAGATTTATCGCACGGAGCGGTTATCGCGGCCCCGCGGAAAAAGGAATTTCTTTCCCTCGGTGAAACGGGACGCCGAAGAACCCGCAATTCTTGCGAAACACGATCCTTCGCTATTCTTTGGTTTCGATGATGCGAAACGCGTCATCTTCGACATATACATACTGGGAATCGGTCAGGAGGATGATCTTGTGGCCAGGCGTGAAGGCTTGAACCAAACGCTGATTCATATAGAAATCCTTGAAATAGGGATTCCCCCAATGAGGAAAGACAATGAAATCGACCAGCGCCAAGCCCTTCAATCCTTTCAACTCCGGAGCTTTCCTGGCGTCCGGTTCATAGTACAATGGAGAAAGATCGGGGCCGGCCACGATCGCGCCCGCGCTGATGCCGAAATAAGGTTTTCCGTTTTCCACGGCTCTGCGAATGAGGTCGGCACAGCCCGTCTGCTGGATCTTCTCCAGCAAGTAGTAATTGTTGCCTCCGGAAAAGCAGAGAACATTCGTATCATCGAAGGCTCTTGCGATCTCCACCCGGCTTTTTCCGGTGATCGTGTATTCTAAAACCAAAAAACCCGCCTTGGCGAGCGCATCGCGGTCCGCACGGAGCCACCACAGGTCGCCATCCTCGGCCTCCGCTGCGGTTGTGATATACAGCAGTTTCAATCCCTTCTCTCCCGCCATTCTCTCGGCGACATCGCCAGCCACGAAACTCCCGGCCGAAGCCAAAAACACTCTTTTCATTTTTTTTGTCCTCCCGGCCGTTCGTGCCGGTTTTTCTTGGTCCGCTCCGATGGTTTTATTTCCCGACATACGACACGCCGGCAATGAAAAAACCAGGAGCAAAACCAGAAAAGCCTTCGTTATCTTGTTTTTAATGAGGGGTACGATGAAACCAACGGAGTCGATATCTATCGTCATATTTACAGTAATTTCCTTTTCCCTCTTGTCTGCGATCATGTCCCCATGAGCATGAGATCGCACATCTCCTTGCGAAAAAATGATATTCCCGATCGCTGATCGAAGTCAAGAACAAGGAAATGGCCATGAAGAAGGTTCGCCGAAGCCTCATCGTCCCAGACGCCCCGATAATCCCCTAAAAAACGATAGACCTTTGTGCCCAGGATCTTATGGAAGACGCCCGCTTCATCCACCCCGCCCTCGGTCACCTGAAAATGAAGATGGGGGTGGAAATTGATGCGGTTTCCGAACGTCTGGATGATGACAACGACGCCAGGCCCAAGCGTGCTCCCTGCCATAACCTCGAAATAGCGAGTCAGGAACCGGAGGGCCGATCGGCAGCGATCCCCTAAGGAGCTTGCGCTTGAACTTGAAGAAAACCCGCAGCATCATGGAAATAGTGAAGACGACCTGGTGGTGCAGAACTTCCAGGAGGAACGTCTCCCGCATCCACTCGCCACGCGGTCGCCGATCAGGCCCAATCCGATCGCTGTATCGTGAGCCCCTCGAAGGTCTATCCTTTTTTGGCTGATTTTCCGGACGTTTCGGATAGGGTTTCGTTCGAACGGCCTCTTTTTGGTTCCTTGACACCTATTCGAAGCACGGAATATCATACTTTCGTGAGAGTGGGTATGGTTTGCGATGTTAAGGGAAGGGTCGAGCGTGTTCCTGGGAAAAGGGAATCCCTAAAAGTTGACTCTCTGTAAATGGCAGCGATTGACTGGTTTGCATTTTAATGTGTGACCCGCATGATTCATGATCAGAAACGGCAGAGAACGCCTGCGGACAGGCTCAGGTGCGAGTCAAACTCGTTTCCAGCTTGCATAAACGCATTCGTCAGGCCTATGGCCCGCAGCCGAATGGCCATTGTTTCCAGCACCCGTATCTCGCAGGCCAGACCGAGGCTCCACTCCGTGTATGACTTATTCCCAATCAAATAAGAGAGTCCCCATGTGCCAGGGGAAATTTCCGAATACCCCAATGTGGTTTCCTTTATTTGAAACAGATTCAGGCCGCCATCTATACAAAACGAGAATCTTTTTCCGATGGGCAGTATACGCAACAAGTGCACTCCCCAACGGCGTTGCAGTGTTAAACGGAGTTGCTCATCCATATCGTACTTGACATGATAGGTGTCATCCTCATAATTGGCGACAACAATTTCCAAACCCCACTTGCCCTTGAACCGGTATTGCAAGCCTACCCCAAGAAAATTGCCCCCACTCCAGCGACAGCCGCCGCTGTGCCCTACCTCCACGGTCAAGGCAAATGGCCACTGCCTTTCGCCGACATCAGCCGGCAATAACGGTGCGACGAGAACGACATAGGCAATGAGCATGATTAGTTTGATTATTTTCATGGTAGCGATCTCCTTTTTGTTAATTTGCAATATTATCATGCTAATATAACACGCCGGCAGCTGGAAATTGTCATTTTTTCATTTTCCCGATGGCTCACGACTCCCTAATCGGCCACAGGAAATAAAACCGGCACATCGAACTGGTCAAGCAGTAAGCAACACAAGATCTTCGAATCAATATCGGTGTTGGTGGCGCCTCAAATTCGTTTTTGATCGCTATCCCTGCACCTATGATGTTCGTATGTTCCGGAATCGTCGGGCCACCGGGAATATCCGGGAATGAATTTGAAATCCGTTCCCTTAACCGCCGCCCGGCTCCGCAACTCCGACGCCGTGATCATCGCCACCGATCATACGAGCTACGATTACGAGTTCATCGTAAAAAACGCCCGGCTCGTGGTGGACACGCGGAACGCGGCCAAGAAACCGCGGAAAAACGTCGTCAAGGCCTGACTGACGGCCTTAATTCTGAAGGGGCCGGCGGCGGCGGCGCGGACGCCGTTTTCCCCCAGGTTTTTTAAGCGTTTCATCCGGGCGGGGCGGCCGGCCGAATAATTCCTCCGGCAGATCCCCCGGCTCCGGCGGGCGGCCGTTTTCGATCAATTGAAAAACGCGGACGGCGGACGCAAAGAGCGCCTGTCTGCGGAGAGACCAACGCGGTCGTCCGGTCCGGAAGGCCTGGGCGATTTGGGAGACCAGCGTCAGGATGTGGACGACATCCGTCCTGACTTTTCGGGGAAAAACGGCCTGCGTCCCGGCGCTTTCAAACGCTTTTTCCAGGACCGCGCGGATATCGCCGTCCTTGCCGGCGAAGAAGGATTCCGCCCACGGCCAAAAGAACAGGGCGTACGTTTCCTCCCGGGTCCATTCAAAACCCTCCTTTTGCAGCTGGTCTTTCCCGTCGAGCAGGACGCGCAGGCGGCCGTAGAGATCGTCGTCGTCTTCGTAATCCTCGCCGAAACCCCCGATGATGTGGCGCAGGAGGCCGTGGGTGCGGAGGGCATCCACGACCGGCCGGGTTTTTTCGATGAGTTCCTTGTTAAGTTCCTCGTAGAGTCGGGCCCCGGCGCATTTCCCCAGCAGGGGGGCGAAGGAGGGAATCGCCCGGGCCGTTTCCTCCTCGACGTCGAACCCGAGACGGGCGGCGTAGCGGACAACCCTCCAGATGCGGACCGCGTCTTCGGCAAACCGCGCGCCGGGATCCCCGATGACCCGGACGCGCCGGAGAGCCAGGTCCTCGATTCCGCCGGCATGATCGATGATTTCGCCGGTTCGGGCGTCGTAGTAGAGGGCGTTGATCGCCACGTCCCGCCGGAACGCGTCTTCCCGCGGGGTCCCATAAAGAAGCTCGGGCGGGATCTTTTCCGGCAGGACCGTTTGTTCCTCCGCCGAAAGATCGCGGCGGAAGGTCGCGACCTCGATGATTTTTCCTCCCGGGAAATGGACGTGGGCCAGCCGGAAACGCCGCCCGATGATGAAGACGTTGGCGAACCGTTTTTTAATCTGGCCCGGGCGGGCGTCCGTGACGATGTCGAAATCCTTGGGTTTCCGGCCCAAAAGCAGGTCCCGCACCGCCCCGCCGCAAAGGTAGGCGATAAATCCCATTTTGTGGAGACGGTGAAGGATTTTCAACGCATCCGGGTCGATGTCCGGCTGGGACAAGCAATGTTCGGAGGCCGATAAAATGCGGATGGTCACGGTCATGGCCGGGATTGTCCTCCACGGGAATTCTTCGCCCGGATGACGAGGGCGTGGGGGGCGAAGTCGGTTTCCGTCGTCAAGAGAGTGTCTTCCTCGAGGCGTTCGACGGTGAACGGCACGGGTCGGCCGTCCCGGCGGACATCGAGTTTTGCGGCGGATAACGCCCGGGGCAGGAGCAGGCGAATCCGGCCGGGCCGGGAAACCGTGCTTTCGTAGCGGAACGTGACCCGGTTTCGGCCGGAGTCCCAGGCGTAATCATAGGCGGCTGAAACGCCGGCGGCCGGAAGGCGACAATAGACCTTGGCCCCGTCTTCGGCCAGCCGTGGTTCCAGGTTGCAGGTGTCCCTGGTCAAGCGGATGCCAAAATACCCTTCGGCCACGGCCGAAGCCAGACTTCCCGCGCTGCCGGCAAAAACAGCGCTGCCGCGGCCGCTTCCGTCCGGCGCGTCCCATTCATGAAGGCCGCCTCCGGCGATGTTCTTCCGGGCGATTTCCAATAACTTGACCCGGGCGGTCGTCGAAAATCCGCGTGCGAACATCTCCCGGATCAGTTTTCCGGCAAACCAATCCCAAAGCCCGCCGTTCTGGTACTCGAACGGATCATCGACCATGGGATGCTTGAACGTACCTTTGGGGTATGGCGGAAGAAGGGTCGCGCCGATCGTCGGCATTCGAAACGCGGCCTGACGCGAAAGAGCGGCCCGGATGATGCGCCCGGCTTTTTCCGGTCCGGCCAAACCCGAAACGATGGCCTCGGTGTTTCCGCCAAGGGCGAACATGTCGTCCTCATCGAAGGGATGGACGAGCGAATCGAGGTGAACGTGAACGCGGTAAAAACCGCGGTTTTCCTGCCAGAGCAGACGATCGGCGGCCTCGCGGACGACCTCGGCCCGCCGCGTCCAGAAATCCGCCCGTTCGGTCCGGCCTTTGTTTTTGAACAAGCCAGCCAGTGCCCGGGCCGCCGCGTGGAACATGCTTTGATCGTAGATGTCGGCCGTCCAGTGGGTATCGCGATCGACATATATCGCCGTTTGATCGGCGTCTTCCAGGCCGACGTCTCCCCAGTCGGCGGTGTGCGCTCCTTTGACCAACCCGCGACCGGGATCGAACCTCTGTTCGAGAACGAACGTCAAAGCCCGGTCCAGCCGGTCGATGACGGTCCGGCCGTTGACCTTCTTATCCAACCATCCGGGACCGAGAATCTCGACCGCCTGGGCGGCGGCCAGGACCGCGGACGCTTCCTGGTCGGTCTCCGTCGTGTTTTTATCCGACTGTCCGCGGCCGTCGATCCAATCCGCCAGGCCGCCGTCGGATTTCTGGCGAAAGAGATGCTCTTCCAACCCGGAAACGAGGTCGGCCGCGGGATAGTAATACCGGGCCGCCGGAATGATCGTGGCCGCGTCGCGGATCCAGATTTGAGGGTAGAGACTTCCGGCGGAAAACGCGGCGACCGGCCCCGTTTTTCCGGCAAATGTCACATGATTTTGACTGAGCGTCGAGCGGACAAGATGCCAGAGAGAACGGATTTCGGGCACGCTTGAACGGAAGGTCGTCGTTTCGGCTCCCGTCGCCGCCGCGCCCGCGACGGCCGAAAACAAGGCAATGACCGTGCCGGGGATGAACAGACGCCGCCGGAAGTTCATCATGTTCAGCATATGCGGGGCAGAAGTTCGGAGGTCAGGGGTTCGAGCAGGCGCAATCCGCCGCTTTCCGTCCGAAGAAGGAGTTCCCCGGGCCGGCCGATGTTTTTTTCCGCGCGGCCGATGATCGCGGCCCTGCGACCCTGCGGATGTCCGCGGAGAAACGACAGAGCTCCGGCCGCCTTGTTCTCGGGAACGACCATGACCGCCCGCCCCTCGCAGGCCAGGTACAACGGATCGATCCCGAGCAGCCCGGCCGCCGATTTCGCGGCCGTCGACAACGGAACGGCTTTTTCCTCGATCAGAAGGGGGCAAGGCGCCTGTTCGGTCAGCTCCGAAAGGATGGTGGCCAACCCGCCGCGGGTGACGTCGCGCATCCAACGGACGCCCCGGGCCCAAAGAGGTAGGAGATACGTCAGCGGAGCGCAATCGCTTTTCACCGGATTAGCGAAGCCGAACTCTCCCCGGGCGGCCAAGATGGCCAGACTATGTTCCCCGAGCGTTCCGGTGAGAATGATCCGGTCGCCCGGCCGGACAGCCCGGGGCCGGGGGCGGGCGATGAGCCGGCCGATTCCGGACGTGTTGATATAGACCCCGTCGCCCTGGCCGCGGCGGACGACCTTGGTGTCTCCGGTGACGATTTCCACGCCGGCCGAGTCGGCCGCTTTCCGGATGGAACGGAGAACCCTCTCCAAAACGGACGTCTCTAGGCCCTCTTCCAGAATCAAGGCCAGAGAAATGAATTGAGGTTTCGCCCCGGAGACGACGAGGTCGTTGACCGTGCCGTTGACGGCCAGCGTCCCGATGTCTCCGCCCGGGAAGAAGATCGGGTCGACGACGTAACTATCAGTCGTGAAGGCGATTTTTCCGGGCAGGGAAGCGGCATCCGGGAGGGGCGCCAGGCGGGCGTTTCGAAACGTCGGTAGAATCGTCCGGGCGAGGAAATCGCGCATCGTTTTTCCGCCGCCGCCGAGTTCGAGGCTGATTTTATCCATGCGGTTACTTTTTCCTCCGGGTCGCCGGGGACGGACCCCGGAATTTGTGGTGGACGAAGCAGGCGCCTTCGAAAGACACCATGCAGGGGCCGCGGGGCGTTTCGGGCGTGCAGGTCCGGCCGAACAAACGGCATTCGGGTGGGGCAAGAACGCCGCGCAGGACCTCTCCGCAGCGGCACCCCGGTGCGTCGGAGGCGTCTTCGGCCGGATGAAGGCCATATTTGGCCGCGGCATCGACGGAGGCATAGTCGAGCTTGAAGCGCAATCCGCTTTGAGGAATCCGTCCCAATCCCCGCCAAAGAGCGTCATAAGGTTCGAGGTATTTTTCCATCACCGCCCGGGCGGCCGGATTTCCCTCCGCTCGAACGACGCGGGGATAGGCATTGACGACCCGCGGATGTTTGTCCCGGATTTGTTCCAGGACGGCCCGGACGCCGAGAAGGATGTCGCCCGGTTCAAAGCCGGTCACGGCCCCGGGCAGGCCGAACTCGCGGGCGACGAACTCGTAAGGTTCCAGGCCGATGACGGCGCTCACGTGCCCGGGGTAGAGAAAGCCGGAAATCCGAACTTCCCCGGAGGATAGGATCGCCCGGATCGGAGGGGGGATGACCCAGAAGGCCGTCAAAACCGAGAAGTTGGCGCGCCCTTCGGTCCTGGCCCGCCCGGCGGTCAGGGTGACTGCCGGGATGGTTGTTTCGAATCCCGACCCGAAAAAAACAACTCCCTTGGCCGGATTCAGGCGGGCCAACTCGAGGGAGTCTTCGGGGGAATAAACGACTTTGACCATCGATCCTGAGGCCGGGACGGCGGTTTGAAGGGAGCCGAGCCGGGTGGGAACCCGGGTCATGTCCCCGAAAGTCGCCAGGATGAAGTCCTCCCGCTTCGTCACCAGGCGGATGGCGGCCTCGTGGAATCCGTCCGGGGTGATGCAAACGGGGCAGCCCGGCCCGGAAATCATCTCGACTCCCGCTTCCAGCAGAAGGTCCTTGAGGCCGTGGCGATGAATCGTCATCGTGTGCGTGCCGCAGACTTCCATCAACCGGACCGGTCGGGGCGTTTTTTTCGCCAGGGAGGCGATTTCGGACAATAACCCGGCGATGACCCGGCGATCGTGGTATAAATCGTTCGGCATGTCAGGACCCCCCGGCGGCCTGAACCTCGCGAAGCATGGCCAACGTTTCCCGGGCTTCCTTTTCATCCAGGCGGGAGATGGCGAACCCCGCGTGGACGATCACCCAATCTCCGACCCGGACGTCCTTGATCAGGGCGAAATTCGCCCCGATTTTTGTTCCTAAATAATCCACTTTTCCGGCTTCGCCCGAGGGATCGGTTTCGATGACCCGGACGGGGATTGCAAGACACATTTCAACCTCTTGAAAGACCATAGGATACCAGAACTCGAGCTTCGAATCCATGCAGAATGAGGACGTTCGCCTTGCGGAAGCCCAAGCGAATCCCTATACTATGCCCATGTTGAAAGGCCTGGACGGATGGTTGGAAGATGGAAGCGAAGAAGCCCGTCTGGCCCTCCGTCTTGACGCCGCCCGTCTTCCCCGCCACGTGGCTGTGATTATGGACGGCAACGGCCGCTGGGCCAGGGAGCGCGGGTTGCCCCGGGTCGAAGGCCATCGGGCCGGGGCGAAATCCGTCCGGGAGATCGTCGAAGCAAGCGCTCACTTGGGCCTGGAGGTGCTGTCGCTGTTTGCCTTTTCCACCGAGAATTGGAAGCGCCCTGCCCGGGAAGTCCAGATGCTGATGCGGTTGCTCGAGGATTATCTCCGGAAGGAAGACCGCCTCCTCATGGACAACGATTTCCGGCTGCGGGTCCTGGGTAACAAAGAAAAGCTGCCGGCGAGCCTCCGCCGCGAACTCGAGCGGGTCGAATTGCTGACCCGCGGCAATTCCCGGATGACCATCGGTCTGGCTTTGAATTACGGCGGCCGGGCTGAGATTGTCGAGGCGACGCGGAGGATTCTGGCCGAAGGCCGGTTGAAATCCGGGGACGTGGATGAATCCGTTTTCAGCCGGTATCTGGACACGGCCGGACTGCCCGATCCCGACCTATTAATCCGGACGAGCGGTGAGACCCGAATCTCCAATTTTATGCTCTGGCAGATCGCTTATGCGGAAATCTGGATCACGCCGACCTATTGGCCCGATTTTCGCAAAAAACACCTGATCCAGGCCCTTGTCGATTTCCAGGGCAGGCAACGACGGTTCGGCGAAACGGACGCGGGATCTTCCTCATGAACATCGTCAAGCGGTTTTGGACGGCGTTCATCCTGCTGGCGGCCGTGTTCTCCGTTCTGCAATACGGCGGCCGATGGGTGATGTTTCTGTTTTTGCAGGCCGTGATCATCGCCGCCCTGGTCGAATTCTACGGCCTGGCCCGGCGCCGTCATCTTCATCCCCGAACCGGGACGGGAATTTTTCTCGTCCTGCTTTTGGGAGCTTCCTTTATCGTCAAGGGTTTGACCCTGGAATTGGCTTTGTTTTTCGGTCTTTTGGGCGTCGGCCTCGACTATTTGATCGTTTCCCGGACGATCGAAACCGCCGTTCAAGCGACCGAATCGATCACCGTGACTCTGTTCGGCGCCGTTTATATCGGGTTCACCTTGGACTTCCTGATTCCGCTCCGTGAAACATACGGTTCCGCTTATATTTATTTTCTCATGGCGGTGATTTTCCTTGCCGATACCGGGGCGTTCTTTATCGGGAAGGCGATCGGCCGCCATCCGATGACCCCGATCGCCAGTCCCCATAAGACCTGGGAGGGGGCGGCCGGCGGTCTGCTCTTTGCCGGCCTCGCCGCCTGGGCCGCCCGAACGGTCTTTTTACCCGAAATCGCCCTGGGAGAAGCGATCGCGACCGGGCTTTCGGTTTCGATCGTCGCCCAAATCAGCGACCCCCTGGAATCTCTTTTCAAGAGGGCCGCGGGGGTGAAGGATTCCTCCAACGCGCTTCCCGGACACGGCGGATTCCTGGACCGGATCGACAGCTTGTTGTTCGCCGTCCCGTTCTTCTATTTTCTCGTCCGTTATCTCTGGAATCCGGCCGGATGAAGAAAATCGTCGTCCTCGGTTCCACCGGTACGATCGGCCGGAACACACTCGATATCGTCCGCCGCAACCGCCGCTTGTTCCGCGTGACCGCCCTGGCCGCGGGTTCCAACCGGGAGTTGCTCCGGTCGCAGATTCTCGAATTCGGCCCGGCCCTCGTTTCCGTAGGAACGCCCGAGGATGCCGCGGCCTTGCGCCTGGAGTTGGGCTCGCGGGGCCCGAAAGTCCTGTCCGGCCCGGAGGGTGCCGAGGCCGCGGCGGTCGAAGCGGGCGGAGATCTCGTCGTCTCGGCCATCACCGGGTTCA
>JAPKZG010000086.1 GCA_026393895.1 Candidatus Aminicenantota bacterium | reverse complement strand
AGCTCCTGCGCTTAATGAACAGCTTCCAGACCGTAGCGCCGCTCACGATCGGCGAGCTATGGGCCTGGCCGAGCATGCTGAAGCTGGCCCTCATCGAGAACCTGAGGCGGCTCGCGGAAGAGACACTCGAGGCCCGCGAGGCTGTCCGTGCGGCCGACGTCTATGTGGCCCGGATCGATGCCGCAGGCCAAGGGAAGTCGCTGCCCCTGCCGAAGCACCTCCACACCGGGTACGTTCTTCAGCTCCTGCAACGCCTGCGCGAATATGGTCCTCGCCTTTCCGCCGTCCGCGCCGCCGTCGATACGCATCTCTCCGCCCAGCACATGACCTCCGAGGACGCGATCCGAAGCGAGCATCAGCGTCAAGCTGCGGCCCAGGTCTCGGTGGCGAACGTCATCACCAGCCTCCGTCTCTGCTCCGCGCTCGACTGGAGCCAGTACTTCGAGGCCGTCAGCCTGGTCGAGCGCGTGTTACAACGCGACCCGGCCGGGGCTTATGGGAGTATGGACTTTCTGAGCCGCGATCGCTACCGCCAGGCCGTGGAAGATCTGGCCAATCCCAGCGGAGAGGCGCAGTTGCAGGTGGCTCTGCGAGCGGTCGAGAGCGCTCGCCAAGCCACGGAGAGCGGACAGGCGGCGGATCGCGCTACCCACGTCGGCCATTACTTGATCGGCAAGGGCCGCCCCGACCTCGAAACCGACGTTTCCTATCGTCCCCGCCTCAGCCGGCGGGTACGGCGTTTCATCTTCGCCCATGCGACCGCCTTCTACCTGGGATCGATCGGGCTCCTGACGGCACTCCCGCTCGGTCTCGGGCTCGCCTACCTCCATGATCAGCGTTCATCGCTCTGGGTTCGGGCCGCAGCGGCGTTGCTCCTGCTGCTTCCGGCCAGCGAGGTGGCCATAGCCTTCGTGCAGCGACTGGCGGCTCGTTGGGTTCCGCCGCGACGCCTCCCCCGACTCGAATTCCCCGGGGAAATCCCCGACAATGCGCGAACCATGGTAGTCGTGCCTACGCTGTTGACGAGCGTACCGGCCGTGGCCCGGCTTATCGAGCACGTTGAGGTGCTGGCTCTCGGAAACCTCGATCCGCGCATCCACTTCGCGATCCTCAGCGACTTCGTCGACGCCCCCGCGCGCGAGATGCCCGAGGACGAAGCGATCCTCTCCGCCGCCCGGGAGGGGATCGATTCTCTGAACGCGCGCTTCGGCGAAGGGCATACGGACCGGTTCTTTCTGTTCCATCGCGTGCGCCGGTGGAACCCGGGAGAGAGCGCCTGGATGGGCTGGGAGCGCAAGCGCGGAAAACTCGAGGAATGGAACCGACTTCTGCGCGGGGCCATGGACACGAGCTTCTCCGTGCAGGTCGGCGACCAGCGGATCCTCCCCGGCGTACGTTACTGCCTCACTCTCGACTCCGACACCCGCCTGCCTCGGGACGCGGCGAAGAAGCTGATCGGCATCATAGCCCATCCTTTGAATCGCCCCCGATTCGATGTCCGCCTCGGCCGCGTCACCGAGGGCTATGGGATCCTGCAGCCCCGGGTCAGCGTGACCATGGCCAGCGCCGCCGGCTCTCTCTTCGCCCGCCTCTACGCCGGACACACCGGAGTCGATCCCTACACCACCGCTGTTTCGGACACCTATCAGGATCTGTTCGGCGAGGGGATATTCACGGGAAAGGGGCTCTACGATGTGGACGCGTTCATGGCCGCCCTCAAGGGGCGGGTGCCCGAGAACGCCCTTCTCTCGCATGACCTCTTCGAAGGGGTTTACGCACGCACGGCGCTTGTCACGGACGTGGAGGTGGTGGATGACTATCCGGCCAGCGTCCTCGCCCACGCGAGGCGTCAGCACCGCTGGGTGCGGGGCGATTGGCAGATTCTCCGTTGGTTGTTCCCTTGGGTTCCAACCCGCTCCGGCCTGAAACGCAACCGGCTGCCCCTCATCTCGCGCTGGAAGATCTTCGATAACCTGAGGCGCAGCCTTGTACCCCCCTCGACCATCGTCCTTCTCTTTCTAGCCTGGGCGATCCTGCCGGGAAGCCCGGTGGTCTGGACGGTCGCCATCTTGGCCGCCATGGCCTTTCCCCTATATCCGCTACTCCTTGAGACCGCCAAAGGTCCCAGACCGCAGCAGCCGTGGCGGGTGTTCCTCCGGGCCGCATGGAAAGATGGGAAGACCGTGCTCGCTCAGGTATCGTTGCAGCTCACCTTCCTGGCCAGCCAGGCTTACGAGAGAACTCACGCGATCGTGCTGACCCTTGTCCGTCTCGCGGCGACCCAACGCCGCCTGTTGGAGTGGGAGACAGCCGCGGCCAGCGAAGCCCGCGGGGCCGGAGAGGCAAGGCAAACGAGCGTGCGATTGTTCCTGGTAGAGATGATCGCGAGCCCGCTGGTCGCGTCGAGCGGCCTCCTCCTGGTCTCGCTGGCGCGCCCGGGCGCGCTCCTCACGGCCGCCCCGTTCCTGGCTTTGTGGGCGGCCGCGCCGCTCGTCGCCTATGCCCTGAGCCGGCCCGTGGTACCGCAACGTGTCGAGTTGGGGGAAGAGGACCGCCGGTTCCTCCGTCTCATGGCCCGCAACACCTGGCGATACTTTGAGGCGTTTATGGGCCCGGAAACCCACGGCTTGCCCGCGGACAACTTTCAGGAAACGCCGGAACCCCGGGCCGCCCACCGGACGTCGCCCACGAACATCGGCATGGGGCTGCTCGCCACCCTGGCCGCTCACGATTTCGGCTTCATCCAAACGGACGAGCTCGCCTCCAGGATCGACGCCACGCTGACTACGATGGAAGGCCTCGAACGCTTCGACGGCCACCTGCTCAACTGGTACGACACGCAGAGTCTGGCGCCGCTCCCGCCGGCCTACGTGTCCACGGTCGACAGCGGCAACCTCGCGGCCGCGCTCATGACCCTGGCGGAAGGGTTGCGCCAGGCGAGCCAGCAATCACCGACCACGGTCGATCTCTCCAAACACCTCCTCGACTTGGCGGGCCGCGCCGCCCGGTTCGTGGACGGGATGAACTTCCGATTTCTCTACGACCCGCAGCGCCAGATCCTCTCCATCGGCTATCGTCTCGCCGACACCGATGGGCCGGGCCGGCTGGATGCCTCTTACTACGACCTCCTCGCCTCGGAATCGCGCCTGACGAGTTTCATCGGCATTGCCAAGGGCGACCTTCCCGAAACGCACTGGTTCCACCTGGGACGGCTCATCACCGGCGTGGACGGGATGCCCACTCTCCTTTCTTGGAGCGCCACTCTTTTCGAGTATTTGATGCCGCTCCTCTTCATGAAGAGCTTTCCGGAAACACTCCTCAACCAAACGTGCCGGATGGCCGTGCGGAGGCAGATAGAATATGCGACTGATCGCGGCGTGCCCTGGGGGATCTCGGAGTCCGCCTACAACCTCGCTGACCGGCACGGCAACTATCAGTATAAGGCCTTCGGCATCCCCGGCCTCGGCTTAAAGCGCGGCCTGGGCGATGAATTGGTGGTCGCTCCCTACGCCACCGCGCTCGCCGTTGGAATAGAACCAACGGAGGCCGTCCGCAATCTGCGGCGCCTGGCCGGGGAAGGGCTCGAAGGCGCCTACGGCTATTACGAGGCCATCGATTACGCGCATGGGAAGACCGAGGAACCTGAAAGCGACCGAAGAAAAGAGAGCCTCCCCCGGGGGACGGTAGTGCGAACATTCATGGCCCATCACCAGGGAATGACTCTCGTATCCCTCGCCAACGCCCTCCTCGGCGATCCGATGGTGAAGCGCTTTCATGCCGATCCGCGCGTGCAGGCCACGGAGCTGCTGTTGCAGGAACGCGTGCCGCGCTCGGTGCCCATCATCCAGCCGCGCCCGGTCGAAGAGTCCCGCGTGGCCGGACCGCTGCCCGCCCTGGCCGTTCGCCGCTTTCGGTCGCCCCATACGCTGTTCCCTCATGCGCAGTTCCTGTCCAACGGCAACTACACCACCGTCGTAACGAACGCGGGAGGAGGCGCCAGCTTCTGTCGAGGCCGTGCGGTCACACGGCTCCGAGAGGATCCGACCCGTGACCCGGGGAGCCAGTTCATCTATCTGCGCGATGTACGGAGCGGCTCAGTCTGGTCGGCCGCCTTCCACCCCACAGCCAAGGAGCCGGAGGATTACCTTGTCTCCTTCCTCGCGGAGAAGGCGACTTTTCACCGACGTGAGGACGAAATCGCCACCCAACTCGACATCGCGGTCTCGAACGAGGACGACGTTGAAGTGCGGCGCCTGGCGATAACCAACCATAGCGATCATCCTCGCGAGATCGAGATCACGAGTTTTGCCGAGATCGTCCTTGCCCCGCAGGCCGACGACATGGACCACCCGGCCTTCGGCAAGCTGTTCATCGAGACGGAATACCTTGCCGAGAGCGCCGCCCTCATCTGCCATCGCCGGGAGCGCGCCCCGGACGAGCCGGGAGCGTGGGCGATTCACGTTCTTAGCTTTGAAGGACGGAAGCAGGGGCCGGTGGAATGGGAGACCGACCGCGCGCGCTTCCTGGGGCGCGGCCGCGGTCCCGAGAACCCCCAGGCCCTCGATGGGCGCTCCCTGTCCGGCACGACCGGATGCGTGCTCGATCCCATCGTCAGCCTCCGGCAACGCCTTCGCCTCGCGCCAGGCGGCTTCATGAAGCTGTCTTTCGCCACGGGGATGGCACCCACCCGGGAAACGGCCCTGGCTCTCGCCCAGCGTTACCACGAGCCGAGCGCCGCGGCGCGAACCTTCGCCCTCGCGTTCGCGCACGCGCAGAGCAGCTTCCGCCACCTCGGTATCTCGAGCGAACAAGCCATGCTCTTCGAACGCTTGGCTTCGCGGGTGCTGTATTTCGATGGTTCGCTCCGCGCGAGCCCGGAACTTCTGGCCCGCAACACCCTCGGCCAGGAAGGCCTCTGGCCGCACGGCATCTCGGGTGATCTCCCTATTCTCCTGGTGCGGGTCGTTGAGGAGGACGACCTGCCGCTGGTGCGCCAGGTCCTGCAGGCGCAGGAGTACTGGCGGCTCAAGGGATTGAGCGCCGACGTCGTGATCCTCAACGAGCATCCCGTGAGCTATCTCGACGAGATGCACGCGCAGCTCGCGGCCCTTCTCGACAATGGACCCTGGAGGACCTGGAAGCACCGGCCCGGCGGTGCTTTCCTGCTCCGTGGGGATCGCATGGCTAAAGCCGAGCGCATCCTCCTCGCGAGCGTAGCGCGCGCCGTCCTGAGCGGCGAGTGGGGAGATCTGGCCAACCAACTCGAACGGCCTGATCCTGTTTGGCCGACGTCTGAGGAATTTGCGCGCTCCGCGGAGTCGAGCTCAGCCGCCGCGTTGCCGGCGCAGGTGGCCGTGCCCCCGCTCGTCCTGGGAAACGGCCTGGGCGGCTTCGCCGACGACGGGCGCGACTACGTGATCGTCCTTGAAGCGGACCAGGAGACACCCTTGCCTTGGGCTAACGTCATCGCCAATCCCGCGTTCGGGACGGTGGTCACGGCCTCAGGATCGGCCTATACCTGGTCGGAGAACAGCCGCGAGAATCGTCTTACGCCTTTCGCCAACGACCCGGTCACCGATCCCACGGCCGAGGCGCTTTTTATCCGAGACGACGAGACCGGAGAGACCTGGTCCCCCACGCCGGGCCCGATGCCCCGCAAGAACGGGGATGGTCGCTTCGTGATTCGGCATTCCGCAGGATTGACTCGTTTCGCTCGCATCGCCTGCGGCTTGCGCCAAGATCTCGATGTATTCGTAGACACGAAGGACCCGGTGAAATTCTCGGTGCTCACGCTCTCGAACGAAAGCGGAAGGGCGCGTCGTCTGAGCGCATGCGAGCGAAGCGCTGCGCTCAGCCACGGGAGATCGCTTGTCGTTCCTGGGCCGCAACGGTTCCCTGGCGCAACCGGCGGCGCTTCGCCGTGAAACCCTATCGAGCCGATTTGGAGCGGGGCTCGATCCCTGTGCCGGGCTGCATGTCTCCGTCACTCTGAAGCCGGAGGAGACGCGCCGCTTGGTGTTTCTGGTGGGGCAGGGGAAGGACGTGGACGAGGCCCGAGAGCTTCTCCTCCGGCATGGACGCGTGGACGCCGCTGAAATCGCCCGGGAGGCCGTCCGCCGGAGTTGGGACGGCATCCTCGACGCGGTCCAGGTCCGTACGCCGGACGATTCCTTCGACCTGTTGATGAACCGTTGGCTGCTCTATCAAGACGTGAGCTGCCGGCTGTGGGCCCGGTCTGCTTACTACCAACCGAGCGGCGCCTTCGGGTTCCGCGATCAGCTTCAGGACGTCATGGCTTTGACCCTGGCCCGGCCGGATCTCATCAGAGAACACCTGTTGCGGGCGGCCGGCCGGCAATTCCTCGAAGGCGACGTCCAGCATTGGTGGCACGAGGGAAGCGGCCGGGGCACCCGCACGCGTTGTTCCGACGACCTGTTATGGCTTCCCTACGCGGTAGCGCACTACGTCCGGACGACGGGAGACGCAGGCGTACTCGAAGAGCCGGCCCACTTCCTGGAGGCTCCGCTTCTCGCCCCGGAAACGCAGGACGCCTACATCCAGCCTCGCATCTCGATCGAAAAGAGTCCGATCTTTGAGCATTGCCTGCGCGCCATCGACCATGGACTGACCGCGGGTGTCCACGGCCTTCCTCTCATGGGGAGTGGGGACTGGAACGACGGCATGAACCGCGTGGGACGGGAAGGGCGCGGGGAGAGTGCTTGGGTGGGTTTCTTCCTCCACGTGGTTCTGAGCGAATTCGCGCCGCTCTGCGAAGCTCGAGGGGACCTCGCCCGGGCCGAACGATACCAGAGCGAAGCTTGCCGGCTCGGAAGCATGCTGGAGCAGACTTGGGACGGCGAGTGGTACCGGCGCGGCTACTACGATGACGGCAAGCCTCTCGGCTCGGCTCAGAACGACGAGTGCCGGATCGACGCCGTCGTCCAGTCCTGGGCGGTGCTCTCGGGCGCGGTTCCGGCGCGTTACGCGGAACGCGCCATGGATGCCGTCCGCACCCATCTGGTTCGGCGCGGACCTCAGGTCGTATTGCTGCTTACCCCGCCTTTTGACAAATCCGTCCAGGATCCGGGATACATCAAGGGCTATCCGCCCGGCGTGCGGGAGAACGGCGGCCAATACACCCATGGGGCTCTTTGGGTCGTCATGGCCATGGCCCGACTGGGCAGCGGCGATGAGGCGGCGGAGCTCTTCCATATCCTCAATCCCATCAACCATACAAGGACCGCGGCCGGCGTCGCGCGCTACATGGCCGAACCCTACATCATCGCCGGAGACGTCCACGCCGACCCGGCCCATGCCGGGCGCGGCGGTTGGACGTGGTACACCGGCTCTGCGGGCTTGATGTATCGCGCGGGCCTCGAGAGCATCCTCGGGCTCCAGCGCCGGGGCTCGACTTTCGAGATGGCCCCCTGCATCCCGTCATCCTGGCCTGACTACAAGATCATCTGGCGCTTCGGCCGAACGCGCTATGAGATTGCGGTTTCGAACCCGGAGCGCCGCTGTCGAGGGATCGCGGAGGCGGAGCTGGATGGCCTGCCGGTCGATCCCCGCTCCATCCCTCTCGCCGATGACGGCGGCACGCACCAAGTCCGGCTGCTGCTGGGAGACCGGAATCGGGCGGAGATCCTTGGATAAGGTCGGGAAAAAGCTTATTTCACGACGACTTTTATGATGGTATTGCCGGGAAGGGCATCATCGAGCTTCATCCCATTGATAATCGCCAGGGCTTCCCATTGATCCTCTGGCTCGCCGAAGTTTCGGAGGGCTTGGCGCAAGCTCCCCTGGGTTGGGGTTCTTTTTAAAATCAGTCGATCGGCTTTGACGTTGATTTTTCGAGAGTCCGTTAAATTTTTAAATTGAACCATCGTCCGGTCAAATACGGGAAAATTACCGTCAAATCGTGCCTGTGCCGAATAACCAAGGAAAACATACACGGTCTTTTCTTTCTGGATAAAATAAGTCAGAGCGCGAACAAGGCCTTGCTCCGTTGTGACGTCGGCGATGATTCGTTGAGCCGGCGATCCGTTGACTTGAGTCTTTTCCGATTTTACGACAACGGCCTTGCTTTCATTGATGAACGCTCGGGCTGCATCCGAGGGAGATTTTTCAGACGCCATGGAGAAGAGGATGATCGCGCTCTGATCTTGATTGACCATCTGCACTTGAGAGGATGTATTGTTGACCTTCCAGCCCGCGGGGACCGGGAATTGAAATCGAAGCTGAGGGTGATAAAAAATATTGTCTTCGACATAACCCTGGCGCGGATCTTCGCCGAACGTGATTCCGTTGACCTGGTTTAAATATGGGTCGTGATTGACCGCAAATTTGGTTTGTTGAATTTTCGCCCGCCAGGCCAGGGTGTCCCGTTGGATGGCGGCAATTCGATCGGGCGGGTTGGGGTGAGTGGAAAACCACCCGGGAAGTCCGCCTTGAGCCGCTCCCGGATTGAGCCGCTCCAATGAGACAAAGATGTTCGCCATATGGTTGGAGTCGTATCCGGCTTTGGCGGAATATTCGACTCCCAGGGCATCTGCCTCGCGTTCATCAGCTCGACTGAAGCTTAAAAATAACATTTCGACCCCGACCTGGGCGATACCGGCGTATTTACGAAATGTTTTTGAAACCATGGCCCCCAGGCCTAACCCCAATTGGGCAACCTGGGCTTGGCTGTATTGTTGGGCGCTGTGCCGAGCGGCAATGTGGCCGATTTCGTGGGCGACGACGCCGGCCAGTTCAGCTTCGTCGTTGAGGTAAGCCAACATCCCCCGGGTCAGATAAACATACCCGCCGGGTACGGCAAAAGCGTTGACGACCGGGCTATCCAGCACCTGGATGGAATAAGCCAGATTCGGCTGGTGACTTAATGCGCCCAATTTCTTTCCGAGGGCGGCGACGTAACGCGCCAAATCGGCATTCTCATATTTGCCGTAGGTTTGTAAAACTTGGGGATTCATCTGCCGTCCCATCGCGAGTTCGTCTGCCGCGGACATGAGCATGAGTTCATTTCTACCGGTGACCGGATTGAGGGCGCAGGAAACGGCCCAAACCATCAGGGCGACGGCGACGATTTTCGAAACGATTTGTCGATTCATCCTATGCCTCTTGGAATAATTCTCCATGTTGGGAATATTGAGAATTGACGTACATTTTATGGAGGACGATTTTGAGGGCGGTGAAATCGCTGTTTCTTTGGCTCAAGAATCGGGGCAACAGGAGATGGGCGAGCGCAATCGTGCTCTTCTTTCTGTCCGGGATGACAAGGATGACATAAATCTCCGGAAGCAGCTGACGAAGCGTCTGCATCTTTTGAAGTTCTTCCCGGTTCGAAACCGAGAGAACCGCGATCGAATCCGGTTCGACGGGCATCCGGAGTCTCTCCTCGAGGTTGTCGAATTTTTTAAAAAGTTCTATCCGACGTTCCGGGATCACCTGATGAACGGATGCTAAAAGCCTCTCGTTGTCTTGATCATTTGCGCTTGAATGAAAGAGCAACTGCATTGGGTTCACCTTTTTCTAGCTGAATCGCCATCAAGAAACATTCAAAACTCCTAAAACCCGCAAATTGCCTTCCGGCGGCTCGGCCCCATGCGTCCCGGCCGGGCCGTGGCGACAGGCTTCAGCGAAGATATAAAGCCAATCCCACGCTGATATAGCTGCGGGAATTGTCGTTGAGGGCGAGGCCGAACTCGGCCAGGAAATCGAGATCGGGGCTGAGGCGGTACTCGAGACCCGGCACGAGATGCACCCTGGTAAAGTTCTGATCAGAGTTTTTGAATGAATCGAAGGCGAGTTTGAGGCCGCCGTAGAGCTCCAGAAGCTTTGCCGGACTGGTGCTGAATAGGAGTGAGGTGTCGATGCCGGAGCTGTCCGCTCCCCCTTGCGAGTCCGTCATATGTGCTCCCAGCGCCACCGAAACGTTGGCATTCTGTCCCTGAACGAGCCAATACTCGCCCTCAGCTCCGAAGTATCTGAGTCCTTTGAAGATCGCGGCCTTGGCTTCGATGTCAAAGCGAGGGGTGAGCCCGTATCCGAACCGCCCGGCCACACCCCACACGGGGTCTCCGCCGGTCTTGCCTAGAAGTACTGTCGGGAAACTAGCCAGCTTGAAGTGGCCCTGGTTGATGGTCTCGGCCGAGTTCATCAGCACGTCCTGGGCGGAGACCTTGACCACAGCGGCGAAAAGAAACACCGCCGCGGCCAGAAGAACCACGATTTTTTTAAGCATGCGACACCTCTTTCAATGATGTTCCAAAGGGAGCATTTCTCTTTCTTTCCACTGAATCATCAATAGCAAGAAACATGCCGAATTAATAAAACCAGACATTTAATTTTTTATGGGGGTGAGAAAATCTTAAGAACCGCTTGATCCTGAAATCGGCGGTAATCTGTCCTCTTAGATAGGACTTTTCCCATAAATAAGCGCGCCGTCTTTAGTTTTTTGAAAATCCTAACCGGCCTCAGACCGGCCTATGTCCGTCATCGGGTCGGGATTTTCTGAGAAGAGTGTAGAATCTCGAGCGGGACAATCCGGAAATCCGGCAGGCTTTGTTGACATCTTCGCCCACATAAGAGATCAGGTCCTTCAGATACCGTTGCTCTGCCTCAGAAACGGCCGCTTTCCGAATCTCTTTCCATTGGGGGGGTTCGTTGGGCACGCGGGGACGCGTCTCCGGTGCGGCCGCGCCGGCTGGATTCGTGGGAAAAGAATTCCGGGCCACCTGAATGCGAATATACGTCGGAAGGTGTTTGGGGAACAGCATGGGTTCGTCTTTGGCCGAGAGTAAAGCTTTTTCCAGGGCCTGGCTCAGTTCCCGCACGTTGCCGGGCCATTGATATTCGGCTACGACGTTCCAAAATTCGGGAGAAGCTTCTTTGGGCACGATTCCAAACCGTTTGCACAAGGCGTTTATATAAAAGGCCGTCAATTCTTTAATGTCTTCGGGAAGCTCTTTCAAAGGCGGCAATTCAATAATAAGAGTCCGGAGCCGGAAGAACAGATCTTCACGGAATCGTCCCTGCCGGACCATGCTTTCCAAGTTTCGGTTGGTCGCCGCCACAAGCCTGAAATCGCTCTCGATTTCTTGACGTCCTCCGACAGGACGAAAGCGGTGTTCTTGAATGACCCGGAGGAATCGTTTTTGAATTAAAAACGGCAGCTCCCCGATCTCATCTAAAAAAAGAGTTCCTCCGTCGGCTTGCTTGATCAACCCCTCTTCGCTTCGCTCGGCTCCGGTGAACGCTCCCCGCGCGTGCCCAAAAAGAACGCTTTCCACCAGTGTTTCGGGCAGCGCCGTGCAATCGACGACTACGAAATTTCTTTTGGCCCGGGCGCTGTTGGAATGGATGGCCTTGGCAAAAAGCTCTTTCCCGGTTCCGGTATCGCCGGTGATGAGAACATTGGCGTCGCTGCCGGCGGCCTGGGCCAGAAGTTCCAGACAAGAAAAGATCTTTTGTGAATTTCCGATAATGTCCTTTCTTTTCAAAGGAACCGGCGGCTTCCCCGATTTTCTTTCCGCTCGGTACTCCAGAGCACGGAGAATGGGAATCTTAATGGCTTCGAACGAAGCCGGCTTTTCCAAATAATCCCAGGCGCCGGTTTGGATGGCGCGTTCGGCCTCGTCGGGATCGCCCAGTGCGGTTATCACGATGATTTCCGGGGAAGATCGGGAGGCTTTGATCTTCGGTATGATTTCCAAGCCGCTTCCGTCCGGCAAGCGCACATCGACAAAAACGACATCGAACGAATCGGCTTGGATTTTTCGGAGTCCCTCTGCCAGGGTATGGGAAAAAAATGAACTATGCCCCAACTCGGTTACGGCATTCGCGATCCAGTTGCAAATGAGCTTATCGTCATCGACGATTAAAACTCTCGCCTTCAGAATCGTGTCCATTCTAATTTTGAGAGAATTATAAATAAAAAAATAGTGATTAGCAAGCCCGGCCGGGGGGGGAGCGCGCCGCGGGAGTCAGAAGGCCTTCGTCTCAGAGCTCGAGGGAGACATCCTCCCTGTCATCCACGGAGATCCTGGCGCCGGCCCTTGGCTTCAACAGTTTGACGACTCGGAGGAACGTCCGGTTGCGTTTCGTCCACATCCGGTTATAAAACTCCGAGCCGGGCAAGGGGGTCAGGATCAGGAACTGGGTCGTAGCCAGGCGGGATTTCACGGCGAACCTGACCGTCTTCTTGACCGAAGGCCAATCGTCCTCGTCGAATCCCTAGACGAACATGCCGTGGATCTTGAGCCGGTGCCGGCGGAGGACTTTGACGGCCCGGACAAGATCAGCCACGGTCTGTTTCTTTTTCATGCCGTTGAGGCTTCGGGGATTGACCGACTCAAAGCCGATGTACACGGTATGGCAGCCGGCTTTCTTCATCAGCCGGACGAGCTCGGTGTCGCGGGCGAAATCGGCCCGGACCGGTTTTTCCTTCTTGCTCATTTAGAAAAAACCGCCCGACCGCGTCCATCCGCCGGGAACGGACTCCGCGAAAACTCCGTTATTTTTTTCGGCGATCGACCAGGACGAGCGCGATACCCGCAACGAGCGCAAGCCCGCCGATAATGGGAGGCAACGGAATGTTTTTTTTCGTATCGGCCGTGACCTTGATTGAACCAATATCAAGGATTTTCTCCCTGGACGTATATTGGATGCCTTGATAGACCAGAGCCAAGATTCCCAGGACGATGAGAATAATGCCTAAAACCTTCATGAAATGATACCTCCTTAAGATTAAAAATGACCAACCTTGCCTTTCAGCCGGGAACGGACTCCGCGAAAACTCCGTTATTTCTTTCGGCGAACGGCAAGGATCAGCGCGATAATCGCGACGAGTGCAATTCCTCCAACAATAGGAAACGCGAGTTTCCTTTGCGCCGGTCCCCATGCCTGTCTCGCCCCCATGGGTTTTCTCTTCGCCGCACCCGGCGAGACGGGCCGGGCTCGTTTTGTCGGTTGCATCAAAGTTAAAGGAGGACGCCCAGTCCGATCACCGCCAGAATAATGATCACGATGAGGAGAATATCTCCCGTCGTGAGATAGCCCCCGCCGGCATCGGACGCCGTGATCACGTCTTGCCCGCCGAACACCAGCTGGGTTGACGTCCCCGCTTGTTCGACCGCCGGTTTCTGAACTGCGGCGGCAAAGGAAGAGAGCATGACGATCATCAACAGGACACTTCCGATCTTAATCTGTCTTTTCATTCGATTTCTCCTTTTTTGAATGTTTTCAAGCCGGGCTTTTTCGAGGGAGAGAGCCCGGATCTTCGGCCAAATCATTTAGACGTTTTTCTTGTTAAAGGACTTTCCGTCCCTGCAACAGCCGGACGATCAGAACGATCACGGCGATGACCAGAAGAACGTGGATCAGCCCGCCGGCATGGAACGCGAAAAGTCCCAGAGCCCACAGAACGACCAGGATGATCAAAATTGTCTCAAGCATGCCGACCTCCTTTTATTCTTTTGCCTCTCGTTGTCCTGCTCCCAGCCGTTATCGTATAGCCCGATGGATGGGGGAGAAGCTACCCTTTTTAAATGCATCTTTCATGCCAATATCTTTCCGCGGTTTCAGAAGGGCCGGAAATCGAGGTCCTCCCGGAAAAAGGCGGGACTTCAACCGACGGACGGTTAAAAGCCGCGAGTCAGACAAATCGAGCGGATTTCTCTTCTAAGAAATTGTCCTATTAAACAGCATATTTCCTTTTCAATAGGATATTTTCTGCCGCCCGATCTTACCTAAAACGCGATGAAAAAATCCGCAGAACACCCTTGAATAAACTACTTCCCAAAAACCTTCTTGGCCTGACCGATCTTTTCCTGAACTTTACCGGCGATCTTTTCACCGGCACCTTCCCCTTCCAACTTTGGATTATCGCTGAGTTTCCCGGCGATCTCCTTGAACTTTCCCTTTGCTTTGTGAAACTTGCCTTCCGCTTTGTCCCTAGTGCTCGATTTCATAGAATCCGCCTTTCTGGAGATGAACTGATTTGAGGTCACTGATATTACATGGCAAAACGAACTATTCAGAGCGGCGTGGGATCTTTGACGATTGCTCAACCGAGAGACCGGGACCGGAAGCCATGGCGCCGATTATGGGGCCCCGGGCCCCCGGACACATTCAAGTTAAAGGAGGACGCCCAGACCGATCACCGCCAGAATAATGACACAGATGAGGACAATATCTCTCGTGGTGAGGTAGCCCCCCCCGGCATCGGCCGCCGTGATCACGTCTTGCCCGCTGAACACCAGCTGAGTGGATGTCCCCGCCAGTTCGACCGCCGGTTTCTCAAAGGCGGCAGCAAAGGAAGAAAGCAATACGACCAGCAACAGGACACTTCCGATCTTAATCCGTCTTCTCATTCGACTTCTCCTTTTTTTGAATGTCTTCGAGCCGGGCTTTTTCGATATGGAGGCCCCTGACTTGAAGATAATGTTTCCGAATAAATTCCTCCCCCGGGGCAAGTCGGACAGCCTGACTCAGGGATTGGAGAGCCGGGGCAAACCTGCCTTGATTGGCATAGGCCAGGCCAAGGACGTCGTGAGCATAAGCGCTTTTTGCGTCCAGGCTGAGGGCTTTAAGGGCATAAGCCTCAGCCTCCTCGGACTTTCCTTCTCTCAGGCTGACCATGGCCAGGCTGTACAGGGGATAAGGATCTTCACGGAGGGATTCCTTGACTTTTTCCCACTGTTCCCTCGATTTTATGAAATCCGACCTCCGGTAATAAGCCGTGGCCAGATTGATGGAGGTCAGAGGGTCATTTTGCAGAGCGGGAAAAGGGAACGGGCTTTGGCCGGGGACCACGGCCATCATCCACCGGGACTGGTTCCGCCCCTTTCCCAGCTCCCAGACCTTCATGAAATCCTTGGACGTCATAGCCTTTCGGTCTCCGAAATAGGGGTCGTGGAAGATGATCTGGTCCTCGTCCTCATCAAACCCGATGACCACCCGGTAGTGGCCTTTGTCGATCTGTTTTATGGTTTTCGTCAGAACGATCACCGGGATGCCTTTCCCGATCACGTCCTTCAAGATCTGCAGGTTTCCCTGGAAAGAGTAACTCTCAAATCCTTGGGTTCGCGGATACAAGACCAATTCGGAGTTGTAGGTCGCTTCGTTTGCGGAATCATAAATCTCATCCGTGATTTTTCGCTGGCTGAAGGATCGCGTTTTATCCCAGTAGTTGAGGACCATCGCCAAGCAGGCTGGACCGCAATAATTTCTTTCGAGCCATTTTTCGAAGGGGACCGTTTGGATCAAATAGCCCTTTTCGGGCTTGATTTTCCCGTAATTGAAAACCTGAGCGGAAAAGAGACAGGGAGTCATCAGCCCCAGAACGACAAGGAGTCCTCCTATTCGTCTCGAGATCCTGACCTTCGGCCAAATCATTTGGACGTTTTTCCCGTTAAAGGATTTTCCGTCCCTGCAACAGCCGGACGATCAGAACGATCAAGGCGATGACCAGAAGAACGTGGATCAGGCCGCCCGCGTGGAACGCGAAAAGTCCCAAAGCCCACAGAACAACGAGAATGATTAAAATCGTTTCGAGCATGCCGACCTCCTTTTTCTTTTGCCTCTCCCTGCCCCGCACTCAGCCGTTATCGTACAGCCCGACGGATGGGGGAGAAGCTACCTATCTAAAAGCAACTTTCATGCCAGAATCTTTCCGTGGTTTCAGAGGGGCTGGAAATCGATGCTTTTCGGGGAAAAGGCGTAATTTCAGCCGATCGACTTTTAAAAGCTTCGAATCAGATAAATCGAGCGGATTTCTCTTCTAAGTTATTGTCCTATAAAACAGCATATTTCCTTTTCCATAGGATATTTCCTGCCGCCCGATCCTATCTGGGCTGCCGCTATCTCCTCCTAATCAATCGGAAAACGACGAGGATCAGGATGGCTCCAAGAATCGCTCCGATGAACCCGGCCGGCTGACCTTCTCTATACCAGCCGAAATGTTGCCCAATATAGGTCGCGATAAAGGACCCGGCAATACCGAGAAGAACCGTAAGGATAAATCCGCCCCCATCTCTTCCCGGGGTGAGTAACTTGGCGATGACCCCAACCACAAAACCGATCACGATCGTCCATAAAATATCCATAGGATCTCCTTCAAATGATCAAATCACTCAGCCTTTCGCCTGTTCCTGCGCGGCTTTTTTCAGCTTATCGTTGGCGATAATGGCGATATCCACCCGGCGGTTTTTCTGCCGGCCTTCAACCGTATCGTTCGCCACGATCGGTTGTGTTTCGCCGTAGCCGGTGATCGAGAACCTCTCCGACTTCACCTCGCTCGCCGACAGGTAAAGAGCCACGGACTGAGCACGATCCTTTGAAAGGGTCATGTTGTGTTCATCCGTTCCGGTGTTGTCCGTATGGCCTTCGATCAAAATGTTGGTATCGGGATATTTGTTCAGGATTTTGGCCAGATTGGTCAGGTTTGTTTGGCTGACCGGCCGGAGGTCGGATTTGTCAATGTCATAAAGAATCCCGCTGTCAAAGGTGATTTTAATGCCTTCCCCGATGCGCTGGACTTCGGCCCCTTCAAGATCCCGCTGTATTTCCGCGGCCTGTTTGTCCATATAACTCCCGATAATGGCGCCGGCCGCCCCGCCGACGGCCGCCCCGATAATCGCGCCGAGCACGGTGTTTCCGGCGGCATGGCCGATCACCCCGCCGAGGACGGCGCCGCCGGCGCCGCCGATCACTCCGCCCTTTACGGTCTTGCTCCAAGACGCGCAGTTGACGGCCGACAATACGAAAACCATCACGACGAGTACCGTCAGAATTCTCTTCATGGTTGATTTCCCTCCATCCAAATCATTTTGTCCTCCTTCTTTTCCTGGTCTTCCCGCTGCCCGGCGCTTTTCTTTTTTTTGAAAACGCGATGGACTCGGGAGAAGCCGCATCCTAAATTATGCACTATTCATGCCAACATTTTTTCGCTTCCAAAAAGGGTCTTCATCAATCCCTGGCTACCCAGGCGTGGGTAGGAAATTTGCCAGCCGAAAGCCTGGTTTTATTGAAAGGTCTACGGGCAAAACCTCCACCATTTGACGATGATGGGGGGGGGTGGCGTCGGAAAGAACCTCGTCGGCCCGTTTTATGAGCGGGGCGCCGACATCGACGCGGTTAACTATTTTTTCTGAAGTCAGGCCTTGATTTCTCCGATCGGGAGGATTTTGCGGCCCCGGGCTTCATTGATGACTTCGGCCATGGCCAGATAAATCGCCGAGAATCCGCAGACGATGCCTTCGAATCCGGCGATCTTTCCGATCATTTCCGACCCGGTCCAATCCCGGGTCGCAAGCAGCGCGAACAGGATGGTCAGGCTCAGAAAAACGAACTGAAGAGCCCGGTTCTTTTTGAAGGTTCCAAGCCACATGAAGAACGTGAACAGGCCCCACAGAAAGAGGTACCAGCCCATATACGCTTCGGGGGTGGCGTCCGCTTTCGGGGCCTTGGTCCCGGGGATCACCCAGGACGCGACCAGCGTCAACCAGAACAGGCCGTACGACGTGAAGGCGGTAGTGCCGAAGGTATTGCCTTTTTTAAACTCCATGATTCCGGCGATGACCTGGGCGACGCCGCCGTAAAAGATTCCCATGGCCAGGATCATGGCGCTGACGGGGAAGAAGCCGGCGTTGTGGATGTTCAGCAGGACCGTGGTCATGCCGAAGCCCATCAGGCCGAGGGGCGCGGGATTGGCAAGTTTGTTTTCCATGGCGATCGGCTCCCTTACATTCCGAAACGTTCGATGATTTCCTGTTTGGCCTTGCCCAGGATTTCGAATTTCTTTCCGACCTTGATGAACGCGGCCAGGGCTTTGTCGAGGTGGTGCATTTCATGTCCGGCCGAGATCTGGGTCCGGATCCGGGACTGGCTCTTGTGAACGACGGGGAAGAAGAAGCCGACGGCGTAAATCCCCTCGTCATAAAGCGCCCGGGAGAAATCCCCGGCCAGCTTGGCGTTGAAGAGCATGACCGGAACGATCGGCGTATCGCCTTCCTTGAGGACGAACCCGGCCTCCTGCAGGCCTTTCCGCCAATAGGCGGCGTTTTTCTCCAATTTATCCCGGCGCTCGGTCGAGGCCATGAGGATGTCGAAGACCTTGAGGACGCCCTGGACGACGACCGGGGCGATCGAATTCGAAAAGAGGTAAGGACGGGCCTTCTGCCGGCACATTTCAACCAGTTCCCGGCGGCCGGAAACGCAGCCCCCGGTCGCCCCGCCTAGGGCTTTGCCGAAGGTCGTCGTGATGACGTCCATCTTTCCGACGACGCCGTATTTCTCGTGGGTCCCGCGGCCGGTCTTGCCGATGAAGCCCGAGGCGTGGGAGTCGTCGATGAGAATCATGGCGTCGTATTTTTCGGCGAGGGAGACCATCTTGTCCAACGGCGCGGTGTCGCCGTCCATGCTGAAGACGCCGTCCGTGATGACAAGCCGGAAACGCCGGTCCTGGTGCATCTCGAGCTTTTGTTCGAGGTGGGCCATGTCGGCGTGCTTGTAGGTGTCCTGCATCGCGCTGCAGAGGCGGATGCCGTCGATCAGGGAGGCGTGGACGAGGCGGTCGGAGATCATGACGTCGTCTTTGGTCAGGATCGCTTCGAAGACCCCGGCGTTGGCGTCCATGCAGGAGGGGAAGAGGATCGTGTCCTCCGTGCCGAGAAATTCGGTCACCTTCCGCTCGAGGGTCCGGTGGATGTCCTGGGTCCCGCAGATGAACCGGACTGACGACATCCCATAGCCCCGCGCGTCCATGCCTTCATGGGCGGCCTTGACCACGTCGGGATGGCTGGAGAGCCCGAGGTAGTTGTTGGCGCACATATTGATGACCTTGCGCACCGAGGCGCCGGACGGGAATTCGACTTCGATGTCGGCCGCCTGCGGGGAGTGGATGAAGCGTTCCTGTTTGAATAGGCCGGCGTCCTGCAAGCCCTGGAGGACGCTTTGATAAGCCGAGCGCGTTTTTTCCGAATAGGACATGTGGCGTCTCCTTAATTTCGAGAATCAGGCGTTTCATCCCCGTGGGCGGGGAATCCCCGAACGAAGGGGAGAAACGCTTCGGCTCAGGCCAGGGTGAATTTCCGGACCAGCAGGGCGATTTTATCGACCGAGTCGAAGGCCTCGGGTGTGGCCTGGTCGTCCGGGATCGAAATTTTGTACTTGTTTTCGAGAAAACGCTTGAGAGAAACCATCGAGAAGGAATCGACGATTCCTCCCGAAATCAGGGGGGTGTCGAACGTGATCGGGTCGGCGTCATCCTCCAGATACTCCGCCGTGACGTACTTCAGGACGGTTTCTTTCATTTCATCGGCCATGAATCCGCTCCTTATCGGTTGAATATTTCAAGGCGCGGGGGCGACCCCGGCGCGCCGGAAGGTCAGTCGTTTTCGAGGGTCGACGTGTCGCCAATCTCTTCGCCCCATTCCTTGGCCTTGAGGATCCGGCGCATGATTTTTCCGC
Source organism: Candidatus Aminicenantota bacterium (assembly GCA_026393895.1). GTDB lineage: Bacteria > Acidobacteriota > Aminicenantia > Aminicenantales > UBA4085 > JAAZPG01. The sequence goes on along the minus strand of JAPKZG010000086.1, from coordinate 25,126 downwards.
TCCGGGTCTTGGGAAGAGCGTCGGTGAATTCGATTTCCTGGGGCATGGCCAGGGGCGAGAGCTTTTTCCGGATGAAATTCATGATCTCCAGGTCGAGGTCGGCGCTGGGCGTGAACCCGGCTTTCAAGGTGACGAAGGCCTTGACGACTTCCATGTTGATCGGGTCGGGTTTGCTGACGACCGCCGATTCGGCCACGGCCGGATGCTCGATGAGGGCCGATTCGACCACGAAGGGGCTGACGAGGTGGCCGCCGGTGTTGATGATATCGTCGTCGCGGCCGACGAACCAGAAGTAACCCTCCTTGTCGATGCTGGCCCGGTCGCCGGTTATATACCAGCCGTTCTTGAATTTTTTTTGGTACGTTTCTTCGTTGTTCCAATAGGTCCGCATCATCGCCGGCCAGCCCGGCTTGAGGGCGATCAGGCCGATTTTGCCGGATTCCTTGTGCGGTTCAAAGGTTTTCTGATCCAGGACGACGGCCGTCGTCCCCGGAAACGGCTTGCCCATGGACCCCGGCTTGATCTTCATCCCCTGGTAATTGGTGATCATGATCGAGCCGGTTTCGGTCTGAAAATACGTGTCCAAAAAGGCCTTGCCGAAAACCCGTTCCGACCAGATGACCGCTTCGGGATTCAGCGGCTCGCCGACGCTGGACAGGGCCCGGAGGCTCGAGAGGTCGAACTTCTTGATAATCTCTTCGCCCGCTTTCATCAACGAGCGGATGGCGGTGGGGGCGGAATACCAGTTGGTGATCCTGTTTTTTTCGATGAAGCGATACCAGGCCTCGGCCGAGAAGCCGGCGTCCAGGACGCATTGGGTGACCCCGAGAACCCACGGCCCGATGACACCGTAGGATGTGCCTGTGACCCAGCCGGGGTCGGCCGTGCACCAGAAAATGTCGTCTTCGCGGACGTCGAGCGCCCATCTGGCGGTCATGTACTGGGACAAGAGCGAGTAATGGACATGTTTGACTCCCTTGGGGAGGCCGGTCGTTCCGGAGGTGTAATGGAGAAGCGAAGGGCTTTCGGCCAGGGTCGGGTGGATCTCGAGTTTTTCGACGGGCTCGGATTTCTCCAGGGAAAAGGCGATCTCGCGGTCCTTCAACGGTTTGCCGTCATGATCGACGATGATCAGGTGTTGGAGATGGGGGAGCTTGTCGAGGATTTTGCGGACTTTCGGAGCGTGTTTTTTCTGGGTGATGACGGCTTTGGTTTGGGCGTTGTCCAGCCGGACGAACAGCGATTCGTCGCCGAAGGCCGAGTACAAGGGCTGGCCGATCGCCCCGATTTTAAGGATGCCCAGGACGCCGAGGTAAAGCTCGGGGATTTTGTCCATGAACAAACACACCCGGTCTTCCGGTTGAATACCGAGACCGCGGAGAAAGGCGCCGATCGTGTTCGAGGCCCGGCGGATGTCGTGATAGGTAAACCGTTTTTCGATTCCGCCCATCCCCTCCCAGATCAGGGCGGGTTTATCGCCCTTGCCCGAATCGCAGATGCGGTCGGAGCAGTACCAGCCGATATTGAGGACGCCGCCGGGGCGGTAATTCAATTCCCGTTCGGCCTGCTCCCAGGTGAAGGTTTTGTAGCGCTCTTCGTAATTTCCGATGTTCGACATAACGTATCCTTGATTATGGGATTGAAGGACTCGGAATTATATCGGATTCGACCGAAAAATCAAAGACGGAGCGTCACCGCCGGGGCGTCATTTCTTGACCAACCAGCCTCGCGTGTATTCCTTGAAATCCTGTCCGGGCATGGCGACGGAGAATATGTTCAAGAGCCTGCCGTCGGCGTGAGCTTCGATAACGCCCATAAAAAACTCTACCTGAAACCCAATCGGCATTTCGCCGAACCGTTCTCTTGAAGCCGCGTTCCGGGACGAGCTACGTCGGAGCCGCCGACGAATCGGACGCGGACCGTCGGCCCTAAGGTCTGGATTCCCGGGCCCGGTCCGTCAAGAGGAACGGAAGCTCCCGGCGGATTTGACAAATCCGATCAGTTCCTGTATCCTTAATATGCTTTCATCCCATAATCCCCCTACATCCGGTATGCCGATCCTGTTCGGTAGCATCCCTGGGGGCTGGGCCTTGACAATCGACCGATGGAAGGACTATCTTAATAGCAAGCAAATCTCGCGAAAGTCATGTCTAAAATCCTGGGGCGGAACCATAAGTATTTTTTCTTGAGCTTTCTCGTCCTTTTTTTTCTCGGGGGACGACCGGTCGAATTCGGCCAGGAATCAACGTTTTTCCAGGGATTTCTGATTCAGAAGCCGGTGATTCGAATCGCCCTCGGCCTCGACCTGGAGGACGTCCTGATCCATGCTTCCTCGGGGATGAAAATATACCAGGCCGCCGAATCCTACAAGCTTCTCGCCGAAGACGTTGCTGAAGTCCAAGTCAAGGGGCATAAGGAGCCGCTCACCGAAAAATTCCTCATCCAGGTCGTCCAGACCCGCCGCCGGGAAGAAGCGGACAAAGTCGCCGGCGCGCTTCGCCCCCGGATTACCCGCTCCGTCACGGTCTCCGAGGGCAAGGACGAAAAGCTCGAAGGAGTTTTTCAAGTCCGGGTGGGCGATTTCCTCACCCGGGGAGAAGCCCTGTCGTTCATCAAGGGAATCGCGGCGCTGGGCTATCCGGAAGCCTGGATCATCCGGCAGGAAGTCACCCGGGGCGCTTCCAAGCCCCAATGGGTCATGATCGGCGGACGATTGGTCGACCTGAACGAGGAATCGTCGCTCTATCTCATCCCCTCCAATCCCCAGAGTTATCTGACCTATGACGGAAAAAATTACCGGGGCATTTTCATTCTCCGGGGAAGCTCGCGCGGTACCCTCCTGGTCAATGTTCTTAATTTGGAGGATTACCTGAAGGGCGTCGTTCCGGGCGAGCTTTCGCCTTATCTTTTCGGCGAGATCGAGGCGCTCAAAGCTCAGGCGGTCGCCGCCCGGACGTACGCCTTAAAGAATCTCGGCCAGTTCAGCGACCTGGGGTTCGACCTCTACGCGACGCCCCAATCGCAGGTCTACGACGGGATGAGCGTCGAACATCCGCTGAGCACGCGGGCCGTCAAAGAGACCGAGGGCGAAGTGGCCGTGTTCGAAGGCAACTTGATCAACGCGCTTTATACCAGCACCTGCGGCGGCGCGACGGAAAATGCCGAAGAGATCTTCGAGGGCAGCCCCGTCCCTTATCTCCGGAGCGTCGAATGCGTCATGGAGAACGAACGCTCCTTCTCGTTCCAGACCACCCGGCGGCTTCCCGCCTATTTCGAGGGCGGGGCGAACGTTTCGGCGAAAATGGCCGTGTTGGCGGCGCTCGGCGCGTTCGTGCCCGGGAATGATCCCGAATGGTTCCGGAAGCCGGTTTCGGGCGAGGAAGTGGCGGATTGGATTCTGAAAACATCAGCCGTAGCCGGGAAAAAGGCGTCCATCACGGTCGCGCCGGGGCCCCTGACGCCGGTCGCTTACGCCCGCTTGATCCGCGACGCGTTCGGCTGGGGGGAGCGGATTCAGACGCTCGTCGGAAAAAGCGAAGCCGAACATGCGACCAAGGACGTACCCGGCTTGGCCGCCGAGGACCGGCCTCTCCTGGCGTATTTTTTGATATCCGGGATCTTTTCCCGGTCCGCGGCGTCACAGAGCGGGGCGGAGATCGAGCGGGCGGAAGCGGTCGTGGCTCTTTCCCGCGTGCTGGGGCTGTCCCGCGACCTCTTCCACCGGGGACATTTAAAAGCGCTCGAAAACGGAACCTTCCTCGTCACGGAGGACGGCCAACTGAGGTCCATTCCCGTCGAGGCGGATCCCTATCTTCTGCGAAGCATGGACGGGGCGGCGTCGTTCGTCTCGACGCTCGACCTCGAGGCGGGAGACCCGGTTCAATGGCTTGAGCGCGACGGCCGGGTGACGCTCGTCCAGGCCTCGTCCATTCCGTTATCCAACATCCTCGATCAGCCCTCGCAATACCACAACTGGCAGATCCGGATCCGGCGGGAGGATTTGGAACTCCGGCTCAACCAATTCTACCCGATCGGAAAGCTGATGGACCTGGTCCCGCAAAAGCGGGGCGCGTCCCGCCGGGTCGTCGAGCTTTCGATCGTCGGCCAGGAAGGCCGGGCGCTCGTCAAGGGCTTGAAAATCCGCCAGGTTTTAAACCTCAGGGATAACCTGTTCGTGATCGACCGGGAAACCGACGCCGAAGGCCGTGTCACCCATTTCCTGTTTTCGGGAAAAGGATGGGGGCACGGGGTCGGCCTCTGTCAGGTCGGGGCTTTCCGCATGGCCCAAAAGGGCGCCTTGTACACGGATATTTTGAAGAAATATTATCTGGGGATTCAGATCGAAAAACGGAAGTGATTCCGTCCGGAGTCGGGCGACAATCTCGGCCTTTGGCAGCGCGTTAAACTTTAAAGTGAAGCGGCTCGAAGGCCTGCTCCAGGAGGAGCAACACCTCTTCCTTCCGGCGTGAGATTTTAGACTTTGCTTTCGCTTTCCCGCTTTCGGCTTCCGCGACCTTTCTGGCGCGTTGGAGAAGGTCCGTCTTAAGGGCCCGGCGCTCGTTTTTACTGAGTAATTGACAAAGGCCCTGCATGTAAAAAATCCACGACTCGATCATGCCCTTGGGCGGATGATTTTGAAGCCAGTGTTCGAACAGGCTGCGGTTGACGTGTCCTTTGAAAACACCGAAGCTCTCCGCTGCTTTCAGGATCGCCTCCCGTTCTTTATCGTCGATTTTTCCATTCGCCCAGGCCACTTCGACGAGCGGAATGATCGACAGAGTGGCGAGCACTTCGACTTGGATTTTGAGCTCGGTCAGTTTCCGAAGAATGGCCTCATCGGTGATTCCGGAAATTTCAGAGAGGGTTTTGAGATTATACTCCGTTTTCCGGATCTGCCGTTTTTCCCCCGCAAGGACAAGGTCCTGCTTGAAAAAGAACAAGTCTTCGAGCACTTTGCCCCGCAAGCGCAGAGGATAATGTTTTTCCGTCATGTGTCGGAAATATAGCCCCCTCCGCAAGCGGAAGTCAAATCAAGGATGCATCTCCATTTCTGTGATTCGGCATTCAATATGAGGAGGGGTCCTGTTTATGCCAATTCCAACGGACGGCGAACCGTCAATATCCCAGTCGGCCTTCGGCCAGCCGCTTCGTCAGAACGCCGATCATGTCGGCGGTCATCGCGGCCAGATCGTAATCGGGTTTCCAATTCCATTCCGCCCGGGCGGGCGAATCGTCCAGGGATTGAGGCCAGGAGTCGGCAATGGCCTGCCGAAAATCGGGCCGGTAGACGATCTCGAAATCCGAGATGTGTCTACGGATTTCGGCCGCCTGTTCGGCCGGCGTGAAGCTCATGGCCGTGACGTTGAAATCGCAGTGGTGGCGGAGGTTTTTGAAATCGGCGGACATCAGGTCGAAGATCGATTTAAGGCAGTCGGGCATGTACATCATCGGCAGCCGGGTGTCCGGGCCGAGAAAACAGGAATACCGGCCGTATTTGACCGCTTCGTAATAAATCGCCACGGCGTAATCCGTCGTTCCGCCGCCGGGCAACGCCCCGTGGCTGATGATCCCCGGGAACCGGCAACCACGGACGTCGACGCCGAAGCGGTTGACGTAGTAGTCGGCCAGCAGTTCGCCCGCGACTTTCGTCAGACCGTACATCGTCTTGGGCTTGAGAATCGTATCCTGGGGGGTGAAAACACGGGGTGTTTCGGGGCCGAAGGCGGCGATCGAACTCGGGATGAACACACGGGACAATCCGAGTTTCCGGGCGGCTTCGAGGACGTTGTAGGTCCCGTCCATATTGACGGACCAGGCCAGTTGGGGATTCTTTTCGCCGTTGGCCGAAAGAATCGCGGCCAGATGGTAGACTGTCTCGACGCGGTGCTTTTTAATGGTCTCCTCAATGCGTTCGGCCTGCGTCACGTCGAGGGATTCGAACGGGCAGGCCGGGGCGTTCGCGGCGAGGGGTTGGATGTCGGCTGCGATGACGTTGTCCGGGCCGTGCTTCCGACACAGGGCGTGGAGAAGCTCGGAGCCGATCTGCCCGGAAGCTCCGGTGATGAGGATGCGGCCCTCCTTGCAAATCATGTGTGTTCCTCGATGCGAACGATTTTTAAGAGTCTCTTAGATAGCACAGGCGTCCGTTGAAATCAAACCGGGAAAAAGCGATACTTGAACCCATGAATGCCAAACGAATCGCCCTGGTGACCGGGGCGTCGCGAGGCCTCGGCCGAGAGCTTGCCGTCGCGCTGGCCGCCTCCGCCGGAACGGTGATCGTCCACTTTTTAGAGAATCGGAAAGGGGCGGAGGAGACCGCCCACCGGATCCGGAAGGCCGGGGCGGAAAGTGCCGTCCTCCAAGCCGACTTGGACGGAGAGGACGGAGCCCGGAGTTTGATCGAGGCCGCGGAAAAAAATGGGGGCCGACTTGACATCCTGGTCAACAACGTCGGCCCGATTCTCTTCCGGCCGTGGGACCGGCTCGCGGCCTCTGATTGGGAATCGATGTTTCGCGGAAACCTTCTCAGCGCTTATTTCTGTCTGACCGCGGCGGCTCCGGGGATGCGGGCCCGGCGTTTCGGCCGGATCATCAATATCGGCTTCGGGCGGGTCGAACAGTTGGCTGCTTTTCCCACGGTTCTTCCCTATGCCGTCGCCAAGACCGGGCTTCTCCTCCTGACGCGAACGGCCGCCGCGGAATGCCGGGGGACGGGGGTGACGGTCAACATGGTTTCGCCGGGTTTGCTCAAGGAGGGAATCCGTCCTTCCGGACCGGTCGTCCCGCGGTCGGAGTTGGGGACGTTCGCGGACGTCGCCGAGGCCGTCCGGTTCCTCTCTTCGGATCAGGCCCGGCGCGTCACGGGAACGAACATTCTGGTCGCCGGCACGTGGAAAATGTGAGCGGACGCGCGCCGTTATTGCAAAAATTCCGAAAATAGACATAATATCGGCGGACCGATGAATCAGAAAGACATTCGGGGAATCGTCCTGTGCGCCGGCCGCGGCGGGCGTCTTCGTCCCTTCACCGACGACACGCCGAAATGCCTGTTGTCGTTCGGCGGGAAAACGATTCTCGAACGGTGCCTGGACGGCTTGCGCGCGGCCGGAGTCGGGGACATCATCCTCGTCACCGGTTACCGTCGGGAACTCATCGAGCGTTTTGTCGAGGAACGGGGCACCGCCGGCATCACATTCGTCGTCAACGAGGCCTACGCTCGGACCAATACGGCCGTGTCCCTGAATCTGGCCTTGAAACGCATCACCTCCGATGTGGTCGTCGTCAACGGCGACGTTCTCTTCGACCCGTCAATCCTGGCGGACCTCGTGGCCCTGCCCGTTTTCCACGGCGCGGCCGTCGACGCCGACATCTCCCTGGACGGCGAGGAGGTCAAGGTCATCGTCCGCGGCGGCCGAATCGTCGAGATCGGCAAGGACCTGAACCCGAAAGACAGCCTCGGCGAAGCCATCGGCTTGTATAAAATCGGCCGGTCGGCGATCGCCGACCTGATCCGAATTTACGACGACCTGGAATCGAAAGGGGAGTTCCAGCATTTTTTCGAAAAAGGGTTCGACCTGCTCAACGGGAACCGCTCCGGCGACGATCGGTCGTTCGGCGTGTTTCTGACGGGAGGGCGCCCCTGGGTGGAGATCGACACCCTCGAGGATTATCACTATGCCGAACGGGACATCGCCCCTCGGCTCTGAGACGGCGTTCGATTACGGGAAGGCGGCCCGCAAGCGCGAGAACGCGTTCACTCCGCGTTTTCTTCAAATCAACAAAGTTTTCAACCGGCCGGCCGCGTCGCTGATCGTCCGCGCGCTCTACAAGACGAAGGTCACGCCCAACCAGGTCACCGTCGCTTCTTTTCTCATCGGCCTGGCCGGAGCCGGCTGTTTCGGTCTGGCCACCCGGGGATCGTTCATCGCCGGAGGCCTGCTGACCCAATTATCGTCGATCGTGGACTGCGCCGACGGCATGCTGGCCCGGGCCCGCGGGACGTCCAACGATTTCGGGGCGTACCTCGATCTTCTCCTGGACCGGGTCAATGAATACCTGCTGATCACCGGGGTAGTTTTGGGGCAGTACCGATTTTTCGGCCGGGAGATCGATCTCGTCCTCGGGATCTTCGCCCTGGGGCTCTATTTTCTTCTGACGACCCAGTTCTACCTGGCGAAAAACCTGATCCGGGATGAGCGGCGTGGGGAAGCGGCGGAAAACCGCGGTTGGCTTATGTTTCTCATCGCCTTGTTTGCCGTGATCAACCGGGTGGACATCGGCATCGTCGTTCTGCTTCTTATTTCCCTCGGCGGCAATATCGGTTTGCTCTTCCGCTTCTTCCGGTTTGGGAAAATATGACCTGACGTTCTCCCGAATGTCGGTTCGCAAGAGCCCGTCGGAGAGGGCGGACGGCGGAGATCAACCCCGTCGTTTGAGAATAAAACCGTCGGACCGCGGCCGTCCGGTGTTTATTTGTTCGGGCGATTCGGCTATTCTTAAGGAGCTCTTGGAATCGCCTTCGTCCGCCGGCCCGAAAAGCGTAAACGGGCGGAGAGGAATGAGGTCGTCATGAAAACCCTCAAAATCTGCGCTTTGATCTGCGGACTTGTCGCGTTTTTTGGTTTGTCGCATCCGCCCGCTGCGGCCGCGGCCGACGACGAACTCGTTCTCAAGGCCCGGACGATGATCGACGCCCTGCAGCGCGGCGATTTTTCCGCGGCGACCCGGGACTACGACGCGACGATGAGAAACGTGTCCGGTCCGGAAAAAACGGGCGAATTCTGGAACATCCTTCAAACCAAGATCGGCGTCTTCAAGGAACGAACGGGTGAACGGCGGGAAAAACTCGGCAACTATGAGATCGTCCTGGTGACATGCGTCTTTGAAAAGATGACCCTGGATCTCCGGATCGTCTTCGGCGCCGACGGAAAAATCGCCGGCTTCCAATTCGTCCCGCCCCGGTCTCCGGTGAATTACGAGCCGCCGGCCTACGCCGATCCGGCCCGGTTCACCGAAACCGAGGTCACGGTCGGGGCGGAACCCTGGGCTCTTCCGGGAACGTTGACGAAGCCGAAGGGAGACGGTCTTGTCCCCGCCCTCATCCTCGTTCACGGCTCCGGGCCGAACGACCGCGACGAGACGATCGGTCCCAACAAACCGTTCCAGGACTTGGCCTGGGGGCTGGCTTCGCGCGGGATCGCGGTCCTGCGCTATGAGAAGAGAACGCGGGTTCATGGGACCCGGATGGTCTCCGCTAGATCCCTCACGGTCAAGGAAGAAGCGGTCGACGACGCGGTCGAAGCAGTCCGGCTTCTCCAAAAAACGGAGGGGATCGACCCGCGCCGGGTTTTCGTCCTTGGCCACAGCCTGGGGGGAATGCTGATCCCGCGGATCGCCGTGGCGGTGAAACCTCTCGGCGCGGCCGGATTCATTTCGATGGCCGGTCTGACGTTCCCCTTGGAAGAAACATATCTTAAACAGGTGACCTATCTTCTCTCCCTGGACGGACAACTGTCCGACGAGGATCAAAAACAACTCGCCGGGGTCCGGGCGGACGTCGATAAAATCAAGGCCTTGAAAGAAGAGGATCGTTCCTCAGCGGAAAAAGTTATTTTTGCTTATCCCGCCTACTGGCTCGACCTTCGCGGATATGACCCGCCCGAAACCGCCCGGAGCGTGGACCGGCCGATGCTCTTTCTCCAGGGCGGGCGCGACTATCAAGTCGTTCCCGAGAACCTGGAGCGCTGGGAAAAAGCCCTGAAGGGCCGGCCCGACGTCACCTTCAAGCTCTTCCCGAAGCTCAATCATTTGTTCGGCGAAGGGGAGGGGATTTCAACGCCGAACGAATATCTCGACACGCACAAGAGCGTGGCGGAAGATGTCGTTCGTGAAATCGAGGCGTTCATCCGGAGGATTCCTCCGGAGGGAAAAGACGGAGACGGATGACCCGATGATAAAGGAAAAAAGGAAGTCCATGATCCGGAAATGGATGTCGGTTGTTCTCGCGGCCGCGGCGATCCTTCTTCCGGCCGGTTGCGGCCGGATGAAGCCGGCGACGGCCAAGAGGGTCAAGTCGGTGGAAAAGGGCTTGATGCGGACGGTTTATTTAAAAGGGCTCCCTTCCGAAAAATTGACCCTGGATGAGCGCATGGCTTTTTACCGTGTTCCCGGGGTTTCCATCGCCGTGATCGATAAAAAAACGATGGAATGGGCAAAGGCCTACGGTGAAAAAGACAATCAAACCCATCAGCCCCTGTCGATCGAGACATTGTTCCAGGGCGGGGCGTTCAGCCAGATGATCGCCGGCGCGATCGTCTCGGCCCTCGCGGAACGAGGCATCGTCACCCTGGGCGAGGATGCGGCCGCCGGATTGAAATCCTGGAAGTTTCCGCCCGAATTCGACCGGCGGAATCACGCCCTCGATTTGCGTTCGCTGCTGGCGCACGGTGCCGGACTATCGGACCAGGTCCTGCTCGGATACGGGGCTGACGAACCGAAGCCCGATTTGATCCGGATGCTCGAGGGAGCCGGACCGGCATCCAACGGCCCCTTGTGGATCACGCCCGCCCGTGGCGGGATTTCCCGGACCCGTTACGCCGAGGCGGGTTATGTTGTCCTGGAGGCATTTCTGTCCGACCGGACAGGTCGGCCGTTTGCCGACCTCGCCCGGGAACTCGTTTTCTCGCCGGCCGGGATGAACGGAAGCACGTTTGAAATGCCGCTCCCCGACGCGCTGCGGGCACAGGCGGCGACCGGACATCTGCGCGAAGGACGGCCGGTCGCGGGGCTTTGGAAATATTATCCGGCCGCGGCGGCCAAGGGTTTGTGGACGACGCCTTCGGATTTCGCGGGTTTCCTCCTGGACTTGCTCCGCTCGGCCGACGGCGGGGAAGGACGGATTTTATCGATGGCCTCCGCCCGGGCGATGCTCGGCCCGTACCTGGAAAACCGCGGCCCGGGCTTCCTGGTCGACGGCTCCGGCGACGACATTCAGTTCAAGTTGCGGGGAAAAACGGAAGGGTTCGCCTGCCAGATGGTCCTTTTTCCCGTCCGGGGGCAGGGCGCGGTGATTATGAGCAACAGCGACAACGGCTTCTCCTTGATCGATGAGATCCTTTGCGCGATTTCGACCGTCTACCAATGGCCCCATTACCGGCCGGAAGAAAAACAGGTAATGCGCCTCGACCCCGACACCTATCGGAGTTTTGCCGGCCGGTATGAAGTCGGGCCGGAATATTTCCTGGACGTGACTTGGGAGGATTATTATCTCGTCATTCGGCCGACCGGCCAGGCCGCGACCCGGTTTTACGCCGAAGGGCAGACGCTATTTTACTCTACCGACCCGCATATCCGGGTACAATTCCTCCGGGACAAAGGTCCGGTCGACGGCCTGGTTCTCTGGCAGCAGGATTTCGAGCTCCAGGCGAAGAAAATCGGTTCAAATTAGGGGTTTACCATGACGAAAATCAAGCGAATCGGAATCATGACCGGCGGGGGCGACTGCCCCGGGTCGAACGCCGTCATCCGGGCGGTGGCCAAGAGGGCGATGTTCGAGCACGAGTGGGAAGTATTCGGAATCGAGGACGGCTATGAAGGAATGATCAAGGGCCGTTTTCGGAAACTCGCGGCATCCGACGTTTCAGGAATTTTAACGCTGGGCGGAACGATCCTGGGCACGTCGAACACATCCGATCCTTACGCCTACATCGTCAAACGCGGGAAAGGGACGGTCAGCCGCGACGTCTCCGCCCAGGTCATTCGCAACGTCAGGGCCAAGGGGCTCGACGCATTGGTTCTCATCGGGGGCGACGGGACGCTCCATACGGCCGCCCATCTATCCGAAGCCGGGCTTCGAATCGTCGGGGTGCCGAAAACGATCGACAATGACCTGGGCGGAACGGACCTGACGTTCGGCTTCGATACGGCGGTGAGCGTGGCGACGGAGGCGGTCGACCGGCTGCATACGACGGCCCAGTCCCACCACCGGATCATGATCGTCGAGGTGATGGGCCGACGGGCGGGCTGGATCGCGCTCTACGCGGGGGTCGCCGGTGGGGGAGACATCATTCTCATCCCGGAGATTCCGTACACCTTGGAAGCCATCGCGGCGAAGATCCACTTCCGGAGAATGTGCGGGAAGAAGTTCAGCATCGTCGTGATCGCCGAAGGCGCCAAACCGAAGGGCGGCGAGGTCGTCGTAAAAAAACGGGTTGAAACGAGCGCTGATCCGATCCGGCTGGGTGGCGTGGGTTTCGTGCTTGGGGATCAGCTCGAACGCCTGACCGGCCAGGAAGCCCGGTGCGTCGTCCTCGGACACCTCCAGCGTGGCGGTTCCCCCACGGCGGCCGACCGGATCTTGGCGACCCAACTGGGGGCGGAAGCGGTCCGCCTGATCGCCAACGGGGAATTCGGCCGGATGATCGCGGTCCGGGGCGGCGGGATTTCCTCGGTTCCCCTGGACGTTCCGGCCATGGGACCGCGGCTGGTCCCACTTGATCATCCCCTGATTGTCGCCGCCCGGTCGGTCGGGACGAGCTTCGGCGACGAATAACCCGCCGCGGGCTACGTTTTTCCCTCGAACCCCCGGACGGTATAATATTGGGCCCGCTCGAAAAAGTTCACGATCCTGCCGTATAGCTCCATGGCCTCATAGAGGTCCTCGGCCGTATCCAGAAGGCCTTCGTTGCGGATTTTTTGCCAGACATCGCGCCGTATCAGGCAGATGGCGATCATGATCTCCGACATCGAAAACCCTTCGATCCGGCGCTGCTTACCGAGGGCCGTCCAGTAGTTTTCCATTTCCTTTTCCGAAATTTCGTTGGAAATCCAGCGCCCGAACTGGCTGAAAACGCGGTGGCCGCGGTCATGGACTTCACGCTCGTCAAAGGTCCGGTAGGACGGGGTTTCAATCATCGTCCGGATTTCCCGGGCGTATGACCGGGACATTTCCTCGGCGTTGGTTTCGATGAGGCGGACGAGTTTTTGGGATACGGCGGAAGAGATAAAGCGGCTGGTTCCGCAGAAGAATTGCATAACGACCCTTCCCTCTTTGAAGATAAGCGCGACCGGGGGGATTGTCAACCCGCAAGGCCCGATAGGCTTATCAAAATTTCGGCTAACTCCGCCTCGGGCTTCGACGTCTTGACAGAGGGTTTCCGGGGAAGATAATGAACCGAGCGGAGGTTTTATCCGATGGTCCAGACCGAATGGAACGACGACCATTTTTGTTTCGCCTGCGGCGAGCATAACATGGAAGGGCTGCGGATCAAGTTCGAATACCCCGAACCGGGCCGGTGCCGGGCTGTGTTCCTGCCGGAACGGCGCTTCCAGGGCTGGAAGGACATTCTTCACGGCGGGATCATCTCGACCCTCCTCGATGAGGCCCTGGCCCACGCTTACGGCGGAAAGACCCGAGGGGCGGGGGAGGCGGCGGTCACCGCCGAGCTGACCGTGAAATTCAAAAAACCGATTAAGATCGGCGTTCCGGTTTACTTGGAAGGGCGGGTCGTCTCCGTAAGCGGCCGGGTCATCGAAGGCGAATCCACGCTTTGCGACGAATCGGGAACCGTTCTCGCCTCGGCAACCGGCAAGCTCATCAAGCCGAAAAAAATCTGAAATCGGGCCGCTCCCGGCCGGCCTCGGCAATCCTTGACACTTGTTCCCCGCCGCCTTATGCTTCCGGCCATGGAAACATGGAGACGGGGAATTCTTCTGGCCTGCATCTGCCTGGCGATTTTCACGACGAAATTCGCCGTGTTGAAGCCCCTTGTCACGGTCCGATCCGTCGATTTCGCCGAAGAACAAAACGACGAAACCCGGTGGACGGAGGAAGGCCAACGGTTGGTGGGTCTCGGTCTCGAAGAGTACATCCGGGAGAAAACGGAGAAGGTCAACCAAACCGTTTCCGGCCCGGCCTGGGAGCAGTTATTTGCCGGAGTGAAATCGGTCGATGAAGGAACAGCCGGGAGCAGCGAATGGAAAGCCCGTGTCCCGGCCGACGACCTGAAATTCCGAATGTCCCGGAAGACGGTGTTCTTCCGGCCCGAAGAAGCTCCGTTCGCCGAAATCGCCGCTGGGCTTCGTTCCGAAGGAGACCGGATCTATCTTGCCCTGGAACAAAATGGGGCAACGTCGTACCTGGAAGCGACGCTGCATGTTTATTCTTCCGACGATTTTCATTTCGGCTCGGGGTTTTCCCACTATCCCAAACCCCCGGCGAAATTCATGTTCCCGTTCCGGAAATTCAGCCTGTTCATCCTTCTCATCGGCCTGGCGGCCTATGTTTTATTGCCCCGACGAAAAAAGGACCCGAATACGATTACCTACGCCGGTTGGCGCATCATCCTGGGGGATTTCGTCTCTTATCTACTCTTTACTGCATTCTTCGCCCTCCCGTTCTTCATCGTCGGCGGCACGGTTCAGGCGATCACTCACGGTTGGATGTTCTGTCTCATTTTCTGGCCACTTGCTTTCCTGGGCTTGTGGCTTCTGCCCATCAACACCTGGTATGCGGGCTATCGGATCGTTCTTAAGGAAGATCGCCTGATTTGGGAAGCGGGAAAAAATGTCCGGAATGTCCTCTTTTCCGATATCGAGAACTACCGTCCGCTTGTCCTGACGGCGCCGCGATGGCTGGTTTGGGCGAGCGCCGCGGCGGCCATGGGCGGGAGGGGATCGGCCCGGATCGGAGCGTCTGGCCGGGCGTTGCTTCTGGCCGGATCGGCCTACGGGGGAATGGGAATTAAACTCAAGGATGGATCCAGCGTTTTTGTCTGGGTTACGGACGCGATGGGAACGGGCGCCATGAAAAATTCCAAACGGATGATCAAAATGCTCGAGTCGGCAGGCGTTAATAAAATCGACGAACCCGAGGCGATCCAAAGCGTCGCCGTTCCGACCGGTCGCGACCGCTCGGGTAAGATTCTCAAACAGGGGAACGAAAACCTGGTCTGGATTCTGGCCGGGCTGCCGGTTCTAGCTATGGTCATATTTTTTCTGATCGTGATGTTCGGACGGGCGTTTTAAAAGAAAGCGGCGCTTGCTTTTAGCCCGCGGATACGCTAGAATACCCGCCGTTATGACAAGAAACAGCGGATTGATTTTTGAGCCCGGGCCGTCGGCCCTCGCTCTCTGCTGTCTCTGTTGCGGGCAGCCTGCCGCCCGCTAAGAACGTTTTCCCCAACCCCCATCTTTTTTTTTCGTCGCGTTCCGTCTATTTCAAGGAGATTTATAAAAATGTCGAACAATGGATCGAACGTATCGGCCGCCATCGGGCGGACGCCTTTGGTGGATATCAGCGGTCTTCGACCGCTCCCACACGGAACCAGGCTTTTAGCCAAAGTCGAAGGATGCAATCCCGGAGGATCGATCAAAGACCGTGCCGCCCTCTACATGATTCGCGACGCCGAACAAAAAGGCCTTCTGCGCAGAGACCAAATCATCCTCGAGCCGACCTCGGGAAACACCGGAATCGCCCTGGCCATGATCGGAGCGGCCCTGGGGTACCGTGTGCATATCGTCATGCCGGCCTGCGTGTCCCAGGAACGGCGGGCTATCATCGGCGCTTTCGGCGCGGACATGGACCTGACCCCGGCCGAGGCCGGAACGGACGGGGCCATCGCCCATGCCCGGGAGCTTACGGCGTCATCGCCGTGGACTTATTTCATGCCGGACCAGTTCAGCAACCCGGCCAACATCCGCGCCCATTACGAAACGACGGGACCGGAAATTTTCCGTCAAACGGAAGGGAAGGTGGATGTCTTCGTGGCCGGTATCGGCACAGGCGGAACGTTGATGGGGGCGGGGGGATATCTGAGGGAGATGAAACCCGGGGTCAAGGTGTTCGGCGTCGAACCGCCGGTCGGCCATCGGATCCAGGGTTTGAAAAACCTGACCGAATCGGAAGTTCCCAAAATCTTCGACCGTGACCGGTTGGACGGCATCATCGGCGTCGATGATGACGAAGCTTTCGCCGTTGCCCGCGCGCTGGCGACCGGAGTGGGCCTTTTCGCCGGGATCTCGAGCGGCGCGGCCGTCGCCGGCGCCTGGAAAGTCGCCCCGGATTTTCCCGGGGCGACAATCGTCACCATTCTGCCCGACAGGGGGGAACGCTACCTCAGCACCGAGCTGTTTCGTTCGTATTGCAGCCGTTGCCGGCCTTAAGAAGAAGTGGGGACAGGTCTTTAGCCCTGTCCCCTTTATTCAAAGATTTTCGGAAAATCAGCGATTCCGAGGAGGCGGGCGAAGATCCGGGGAATTTCGGTGTTTTCCTTGAATCCGCCGAACAATTCGGCGGCGGGGCCGAAGGCGAAGAGGGGCACGGCCGCCGCGTTGTGGTCGTCTCGTCCCCAAACCACGTCAAGGATCTTTCCGTCCGTCGTCCCGCCGTTGAGGCTCAGGCCGCCGGTTTCATGATCCGCAGTGACGATGACGAGCGTATGCCCGTCTTTTTTCGCGAAATCGAGGGCGACCCCGACGGCCGCGTCGAATTTCAAGGTCTGGTCGAGAGTTTTTTCGAGGTCGTTGTCATGGGCTCGCATGTCGATCAGGCTGCCCTCGACCATCAGGAAAAAGCCCTGCTTGCGGCCGCTGAGGCGGCGGAGGGCTTCGGCCGTCATTTCGGCCAGCGACGGCTCGGGCGGCTCGGTCGTCATCGCTTCTTCGGCAAACAGGCCGAGGACTTTTCCGTCCGGGGCCGCGGCCATTTCTTCTTTCGTCCGGCAGACCGCATAGCCGGCCTCTTTGGCTTCCCGGATCAGATCGCGCTCGTCGTCGCGGGAACTTCCCTCCAGCGAATTGGGGATGAAAAAGCCATACCCGCCGCCCAGGAGAAGATCAATCCTATTTTGGAGAAGTCCCTCGGCGATCCGGCTTTCAAGCCACCGGGATGTGGCATGGCTTCCGAAGGCGGCGGGAGTGGCGTTGGTGACGGAGGAGGTGACCACGAGGCCGGCGGCCATCCCGCGGGCCATCGCGGCTTCCACGATGGTCCGGACTTTCTTTCCGTCCGGCGTCATCGAGATGTATTTATTATTCGTTTTGACGCCGCCGGCAAGCGCCGTCCCGGCCGCGGCGGAATCGGTGACCAGGGCGTTGGCCGACGAGGTGCGGACGAGCCCGATGACGGGCATCTCGTCCATGCGGAGAAAACCGGTCAAGCCGCCCTTTCTGATCCGGGCGGCCGAACTGATGGAGTTGCTCATCCCGTCGCCGATCAGGAAAATGATGTTCCGGGGCGAGGGCTTGACTTCGGCCGGAGCGGGGCCGCGGTCTTCCTTGGGTGCGCAGGCATAGGAGGAGAAAAACAGGGCCAGCAACAGGGGAGTAAGGAGCGGGAATTTCGGCCGTCGAATCATGGCGCTTCCTTTAAGGAATCAAACCTTGCGAAGATTTGAAGGGAGACGATAGCATAGGGGGGGAATTTCCGTCAAGGACTGTTTTCCCTCTTGACAAACGTCCCGGCCTTGGGTATCTTAACAATGGTGAACAAAATGGTGAACAAAATACGACAGGAACTTACTCCCCGCCAAAAGGACATTCTCAAGGCGATCGAGTCCTTCATCCTGGAACACGGCTACGGGCCGACGATCCGGTGGCTCGGAAACCTCTTCCGAATCCCCAGCCCCTCGGCCGTCTTCAAGCACGTGGCCAGCCTGGAGCGCAAGGGCTACCTCCGGCGCGAGGGGGGAGAACTGCGGATCGCGGGTTCCCCGGCCGCCTTCGGGGCCCATGTCCGGATTCCCCTGGCCGGCCTCGTCCCCGCCGGCTCTCCCCAGGAGGCCTTCGAAACCTCGGGAGAGGCCATGGACGTTCCCGACTGGATGATCGGCCGCCGCCGGGGCAACGTGTTCTGCATCCGGGTCCAGGGTAAAAGCATGATCGACGCCTTCATCGACGACGGCGATCACGTCCTTCTCGAACGGACGAACACGGTCGCTTCGGGAGAGATGATCGTCGGCCGGCTCGACGACGGGACGGTCACCCTCAAACGGCTGAGGCGCGAAAACGGCCGGACGATCCTCGTCCCCGAAAACCCGGCCTACCAGCCGTTCGAAGTCGAAAACCTCCTGGTGTTGGGGCGGGTGATCGGGATTTTAAGGAAGTATTGACCGGGGTCATTTTTTGAAATAAGAGCGGGCGCCGCCGCCCGCCGATTCGTTTTCGAGGAATCGGATGTCGAACCGTCCGCCGTTTTCGTCACCGTCGACGCGGGAGCGTCGTCGCCGGGCCGCCGCTCCCGCCTTCGGACCGGCGGAGTTTGACGGAACGCCCGCCGCCGCCCGGTCCTCGGGAGCGCGGCGTCTCGCCCTTCAAGGGATTTCTCCGTCCCCGGATCCGGCGGCCGCCGAAGCGAAGGTTTCCGGGCCGTCCTTTCGCCCCCGGCTCCGCCGCTTCATCGTCCATGTCGACATCGACGCCTTTTTCGCCGCCGTCGAAGTCCTCCTGAACCCGGCCCTGAAAGGCAAACCGCTCATCGTCGGCGGCCTGCCCCACGAGCGGGGCGTGGCCTCGACCTGCTCCTACGAAGCCCGCCGATACGGCGTCCACTCCGGCATGGCCCTGCGGACCGCCTTCAAGCTTTGCCCCCAGGGCGTCTTCGTCCGCGGCAACTACCAGGTTTACCAGTCCTTTTCGGAAAAATTTTTCGACGTCCTTCGCCGCTACACGCCGGACGTCGAGGCGACTTCGATCGACGAGGCCTACCTCGATTTCACCCGCTGCCGCCGGCTCTACGCCTCGTTCCCGGCCGTGGCCCGTGATCTCAAGGCCCAAGTCGAACGCGAGACCGGCCTCTCGGTTTCGGTCGGCGTCGCTCCGAACAAGATCCTGGCCAAGCTGGCTACCGGCCGGGCCAAGCCCGCGGGTTATTTTGAAATCGAACCCGGCCGGGAGGAGGAATTCCTCCGCGACGTCGAGATCGACCGTCTGCCCGGCATCGGACCAAAGACCCAGGTCGTTATGCGGATGCTCAACATAAAAAAAATCGGCGACCTCTGGGGCATGTCCGAATCGGCGCTCCACTCGATCTTCGGCCTGGGCGGCGACGAAATCTATCTTCAATCCCGCGGCCTCGACAACCGGTCCCTGGTCACGGAGGCCGATCCCAAGTCCGTTTCGCGGGAGACGACCTTTCTCCAGGATCTCTGGGACAGCCGTCTTCTCCTTGCCCACGTGGCCTATCTCTGCGACCGGCTGACCCTGGCCCTGCGCGAAGGCCGGTACTACGCCCATGTCATCGAAGTCAAGGTCCGTTACGCCGACTTCCGGACCGAAGTCCGCCGCCGTCTTCTCGTTGTCCCGCGCCGGGAGATGACGGACGTCTATCGGATCGCCCAGGAGCTTTTTCTCGGGCTTTGGGGAGGGTCGCGCCTGCCCCTGCGGCTGGTCGGAGTCAAGGCCTCGGATTTGACCCGGGTCCGGCCGCTCTCTCTTTTTGAACCGTATTCCGACCGGCAGGAACGGCTGGGCACGGCCGTGGATCAGGTCCGGGAAAAATTCGGGTTCGGCTCCGTCCTGACCATCCGGGAAAAGATGCTGGATGAAGTCTATCCGAAGGATCGGGACCGGGGATTTGTCCTCAAAACGGCTTCTTTAACCCGGTGACCCCATGTACATCCCTCTTCGCGTCCACTCCGCCTTCAGCCGGGGCCGGGGTGGGGCGGCCCTCGACGAATTGGCCCGCGCGTTCGCCCATGGCCGGCTCCCGGCCGGCGCCCTGACCGATATCGGCAACCTCTACGGCTGGCCCCAATGGAAACGGGCGGCGGCCGCGGCCGGATTTTCACCCCTATTCGGGTGTGAAATCGACCTCGGCGGCGAGACGTTCCTGTTTCTGGTTCAAACCCGGGACGGCTACGGAAACCTGATGGAAATTCTCAACCGCCGCCGGATCCGCGAGGGCGACGGGGTCGGGGGCCTGACGACGATCTGGATTCCGGCGTCCCGGGAAAGGGGGCGGCCGGAACGGAAGGATGACGGCGAAAACATCGGCGTCGAAAACGAAAAAGAAACAAGCGGTCCGCCGCCGGACCCCTTGAATATCGACGCTCTTTTATCCTCGCTCAAAAGCGGCCGATCGGCGCCCGATCTTTATATCGGGGTTGATTTTCTGAACGCCGGGCGGGCCCGGGCCGCGGCCGAAGCGCACGGCCTTCCGCTCGTCTGGGCCGGCCCGCTGAAATACGTCCGGGCTCCCGAGCGGCTCGTCCTCCTCCACGCCTTCGACAGGAAAATCCCGTTTCCGCCCGCCTGGGAAAAATTGCGCCGGACGGTCCGTTTTTTCGGTCCGGAGCAGGAGGCCCTGGCCCGGAAAAAATTCGGGGCCGAAATCGACGGCGCCTTTCTCCTGACGCGGGACATCGCTGAAAAATGCCGGTACGATTTCAGCGGCATCGTCCCCCCGCTTCCGGCCGACCTTTTCCCCGTCACCCTCCGCGATGAGGTCATGGCCCGCCTCCGGGCGGCCGGCGACCTGACCTGGGCCGAACGCGAGCGGGCCCTGCGGGAGCTTCAGGTCGTCGAGCGGTCGGGCTTCGGCCCATATTTTCTGATCGTCCACGACATCGTCGAGTTCGCCCGCAGAAACGGCATCCTTCACAACCTCAAGGGTTCGGGCGCCTCGTCGTTCCTGACCTGGCTGCTGGGCATTTCCCACGTCAACCCGGTCGCCTTCGACCTCTATTTCGAACGTTTTCTCAATAGCGGACGCTCCGACCCGCCCGATATCGACCTCGATTTCGACTCGCGCCATCGCGACCGGGTCCTGGCCTATGTCCTCGAACGCTACGGCCGGGGCCGGACGGGCGCGGCGTTCGTTTGCGCGCTGAAAAGTTACGGAGCCCGCTCCGCCCTCTACGAGACCGCCCGGGCGTTCGGGATGCCGCCCGAGGAGGCCCGGACGTTGAGCAAGCGGGCGCCGTATTACGAAACGCCCGATTACATGAAGAAAACCGCCGCCCCGGCCGGATACTTGGACATCTGGAAAGCCGCGGCGGAGCTGGCCGGCGTTCATCACGAGATTTCCCTCCACGTCGGGGGCGTCATCTTCACCCCGGCACCCGCGGACCGTTACCTTCCGCTGGAAACCTCGGCCAAGTGGCTTCTCATGTCCCACTACGACCGGGATGCCGTCGAGGACCTCAAGCTCATCAAGCTCGACCTTCTTTCGATCCGCGGCCTGGCGGCCATTTCCGAGACGAAAACCCGCCTCGGGCTCCGCGACGTGCCGCCCGACGATCCGGCGGCCTACGGCCTCCTCAAGCAGGCCGGGACGATCGGCTGTTTTCAGGTCGAGAGTCCGGCCATGATGAACCTTCTCCGCCGGATGAAACCCGGTGACATTCACGACCTGACGCAGGCCCTGGCCCTCATCCGCCCGGGTCCGACCGAGTGCGGCATGAAGGAAAACGTCCTTCGCGTCCGGGAGGAAAGCCGGGGGACGTACCGCGATCCCTTCCTCGGCAGGATCCTGCCCGAAACGGGTGGCCTTCTTCTCTACGAGGAACAGGTGATGCAGATCGCGGAGCGGGCGGCCGGGATGCCGCCCGAGGAGGGGGACCTTCTCCGACGGAGCCTTAAACACCGGAACGGGTCGCCCTTAAGCCCGCTCAAGGACAAGTTTTTCAAGGAGGCCCGGGCCCGCGGCTACACGGCGGCCGAGGTCGACAAACTCTGGCAGATGATGGAGAAGTTTTCGTCCTACGCCTTCAACAAGGCGCACAGCGCCTCCTACGCGTTCATGGCCTACCAGGCCGTTTATCTCAAGGCTCATCACCCCGTCCCGTATTTCGCCGCCGTCCTCAACGCCGGCGGCGGTTATTACATGCCGGCGGAGTACGTCGAGGAGGCCAAACGCCGCGGCATCGCCGTCCTCGGGCCGGACGTCAACCGGAGCGAATGCGGGTTTTCGGCCGAGGCGGAGGCGATCCGGGTCGGTTTCGTTTCGATCAAAAACCTGTCCCTGCGGACGGCCGAAAAGATCGTCGAGGAACGGACGGCTGCGGGGGCGTTCGCCTCGCTTGAGGATTTCCTGGCTCGGGTTCCTGCGGGCCGGTCGGAACTTTTCCTTCTGGTCAAGGCCGGGGTCTTCGATTCGATCGAAACCCGCCGCACCCGGCAGGTCCTCCGGTATGTCCAGGGGATCGAAGGCGTCGAACCGCCGGCCGACATCGAGCCCCGGGAGAAAGCCAAGCTCCTCCTCGAGTCGCTTGGCTTCAGCCCCGGAGGAGACCCGCTCGCCCTCTACGAGGGAAAGCGCCCCGACCTCCGCATCCGCGATTTGCGGAAGCGGGAGGGGGAGACCGTCGAGCTCGTCGTCCGGGTCGTGGACGCCCGGGGTAAAAATGTCCGCGGCGGGCTCAAGTATTTCTATCTTTTCGAGGACGAAACCGGGATTCTCGAGGGAGCGGGCGACCGGATGTGCCTGACGACGGGCGAGCCGCGGGCGGACGGCCGGGGCGGGATCAGGATCCACGCCTGCGAATTTCTGCGGTCGTTCTGAGCGACCAGCGCTTTGGCCCGGGTTCCTTCCGGTAGCTGGCGGGGGGCCTTCAGAAAAAAGGGCTCGACGCCCTGAAAAAAACCGGCGCCGGGATCGAGGGAAGAAGAGAGCCAGGGCGACCGATTGCGGGCCATCTTAAAAACGATTATATTTCCGTCCGGACGCGGTCCGGGGGCAACGATGCCCGCCGGTCAAAGGAGACGCACCATGGATGTCCTGACCGCTATCGAAACGCGGAGGGCGTACCGTTCACTTACGCCTGTCGATATCACCCCGGAACTCATAACCGACCTGGCCCGTTGCGCCCAACTGGCCCCGTCCTGCAACAATAATCAACCTTGGCGGTTTATCTTTGTATATGGTAACGAAAATCTCGAAAAGCTTCATTCGGCCCTGAACAGCCCGGGGAACGACTGGGCCAAAGCAGCGTCCCTGATCGTGGCCGTCTGCAGCCGGAAGGAGGACGACTGCGTCATCAGGGATCGGGAGTATCATCTCTTCGGCGACGGCTTGGGGGTAGCGTTTATGGTCCTGCGAGCGACCGAGCTAGGTCTGGTCGCCCATCCCATTGCGGGGTACAGCCCGAAAAAGACCCGGGAAATTCTGGGCATCCCGGATGACTATCAAGTGATCACTCTGATCAACATCGGAAAACACGCCGAGGAAATCAGCCCGATCCTTTCGCCCAAACAGATCGAGCAAGAGCATGCCCGTCCGCCGCGGAAGCCGTTCGGCGAATTTGCCTTCGACAATCAATTCGGCCGGCCGATTTCCGAAGCGGAACGGGCATGAACGCCTTCTGGATCATCCTGGCGGCCGGAACCGTCTTTTTTTTGATCGGCACCTGGACCGTGTCGGTCCGGGATAAACGCTACCATGGTTATCCCCGCTTCTTCGCTTTCGAAAGCGTTCTCATTCTCGTCCTGTTGAACGCGAACGTCTGGTTCCGGAACCCCTGGTCGTTGCGGCAGATTTTCTCCTGGTTGTTTCTCCTGGCAGCCATCATCGTCGTGGCCGCGGGATTCGGAGCCCTGCGGAAACACGGCAAACCCGAGGGGAATTTCGAGAACACGACTCGCCTCGTCAATGTGGGGATCTACAAGTTCATTCGCCATCCGATGTACGCCTCTCTGGTCTTCCTGGGGGTCGGCGTGTTTTTGAAGAGGGTGAGGTTGATCACGGCTCTCGTTTTAACGATCGATCTTGTGGCCTGCTGGATCACGGCCTTGATGGATGAGCGGGAGATGAAGGCACGGTTCGGGGATGAATACGCCGCCTATATGAAGACGACGAAGCGGTTCATACCGTTTATCGTCTGAACGGAACATGCTATTTTTAATAATTAATTTTTGACAATAATTTCATGGGGTTGAGAAGTTGCCATACCGAGGGCAGAGAAATCCATTGCGAGAAAAGCGTTGCGAGCACAATCCGGACATAAAACTTCGTGTAAACAATATAATATGGAAAACAGAAGAGGGGTTGTATTGTCAGGTAAAAGTGAATCTCCCGACCAATATTTCACTTCAATGATTTCTCTTCGCCTGACGATATTAGAGTCTTTGCATTTGTCTTTATCATAATAGCAGCGTGTTCTGATTCCACACCAATCCATTTCGGCAAGGAGTTTAATAATATTTGGCCGCGAAGTCTTCAGAATTCCACAGATTACATCCATTCTTACGTGAGCATTTTCGGGAAACCCGCAGGCGCATGCATTATGTAATATGCTATATAGCACAAGGCGTGCTTTCCTAGACACATGGCTGAGTCGTTCAACAAAATCGATTAGTGCTTGTTTATATGCAATTTTTTTATATTCAGTTCTCAAGCGGAGTCCATTATAAAATCGGTCAGGATGTTCCGGAATGAAGTTTCTGCGCGGGATATGACCGATTTTCTCTCGCACCAGGATTGAAAACCTCTTGGGGCTATATTTTCGTAAATCTACAAATCCGGTAGTACTCGATATGCCAGGGATGGTTGTATCATCGAACCGCGCGGGAAGAACATATTCAGTACGGAGGCTAATTGCTCTTTCTAATGCTGACCGCCTTTCATGGCGTGCCCATGCTCGCTTTCGGTAATTTTTCGATATAAATATAACGACATATCGAGATCGATTGCAAAATACATCCTGTAAGTGTTCGTGAAGATTTTTCCCCCATAAGGAAATATCTTCGTATCCATCGTAAAATATGCTTAAACCCATATTTCGCAAATGTCTTGCAACCTTCTCAATGTATGGGCGCTCCGATCCCGAGAATGATAATGCAGCATCATATATCTTTTGCGTTGCCATTGGTTATTTATCCTGTGTTTTATTTAAAATCATCAAAATTCATTTTAAGTAGAAATATTATTAATTATTTTAAAACCGAGTTTATCGTATCGATACATTAAAACATTTTTAGCTATATTTCCCTTGAACATACTGATATATTACTTCGATAATAAAAGTAACTCAATATATCTGCTTTCCTATGAGAGATATTGTCAAATGTTGTGTACGGGCGAGAGGTGAGCATATCCCGATGATCCTCTTTTAAGCCGCTTTGGCCAGGGCGCCATCCTTGAAGACGACGCCTTGAATCACCTGAGCCAGAAGATGAAAACCGTTGAGCTTGC
>JAPKZG010000099.1 GCA_026393895.1 Candidatus Aminicenantota bacterium | reverse complement strand
TCGAGTGTCGTTTTGAGTTTCCTGTTCCTGGAAAAGCTGGATCTCAATTCGCTCGGCATCATCGAGTCTTTTGCGTCCGGGGCGATCCTGGCCATGCTTGCAGACAGCATGATGCCCGAAGCTTATGAAGACGGTGGGTTTCTTATCGGGTTTTTAACGATGTTGGGATTCTTGACGGCTTTCATTCTTTCAAAAATATAGTTTCATCTTTCGGGCGATTTTCCGGTCGACCGCGCGGTAATGTCAATCACCGCGAAAAACGTGCCCGAAGCCCCTATCGGGACAAGAAACCCATCCGCAGCGGACGTCTACTTC
Organism: Candidatus Aminicenantota bacterium; assembly: GCA_026393895.1. Classification (GTDB taxonomy): domain Bacteria; phylum Acidobacteriota; class Aminicenantia; order Aminicenantales; family UBA4085; genus JAAZPG01. Next base: position 1,573 of record JAPKZG010000099.1, on the reverse strand, counting down.
TTCTTGACCAGTCCGTCGGCGATCTGCTCGAGGAGCCAGAAAAAGAAGCCGATCGGCTCGCCTTCGATTCGGGTCCCGGCCCCGACGCCCCAGTCGTTAAGCATCATCCGGACATCGTCGGTCTCGGCAGCGTAAATGGCGATCGGGGGGATCTGGACGCTGATGATGGCCGTCGTCTTCCTTCCCTCCTTGTCCTGCGCTTCGACAAGGAGCGTGTCAATCGTCCGGCCTTTGTGGACGATCTTCTTCTGTTCCAGGCGCTTGACAATCTGGGCGGTTTCATAGGTTCCGACCGCCTGGTCCTCGCCCTCAAGGTATTTTTTGGGCACGATGAACGGCGACATGCCTTTGACCTGGATGACGGCCTTGAAGATCTTCCCCGGACCGTCTTTGGTCTCCTCGGCGAAAATATCGGTGATGACGAGCGGAGAATCCTTCATTTCCGCCTCGATCTCGAGCCAGATGCCGGATTGGCCGCCGACCGTCTCTCTTTTCAGGGCGGCGATGTAAAATCGAGAGGGTTCGTTCTTCTCCTTGTCGAAAACCGTGTATTCGGCCCAGGTGCCGGGGACGAACTGAAATGTGTCCTTGAGCACGATCATCGAGGCCTGCTTCGGGATCGTATCCTGAGCCGAGAGAGCCGACGCCGCGGCCAAGGACGCCAGAAGAAGGGCGGAAATGACGATTCGTTTTCGCATGGTTTTCTCCCTTACAAATATCATACCATTAATTGTTCATGACATGGATGGCGCAGATCCTTCCCTTTGATTCGAAGAGGATTTCTTTTCGATCAGATTAAGGAATCCCGTCTTTTAAATTGGACCGCTGACCAGCGCCCCGTGTCAGAAATACGTCACAAAAATTGCTGAAACTCACATAACTTGGGATAACGTTGCTTAACGGAAAAAAGCCTCAAAAAAAAGGCCAAAGTCACGAATACGACCGCGTCTCTCGGGAAAGACGTGACGAGGCCCGGCGCGAACCTTGCCATTTTCGTTTTCCAAAAGGAATTTATTAGCGCGAATTCCCGCTCCAGTCGATGAATCTTCCCGCCTATCCGTGTCGATTCTGTATCGCCGGCCGGACGGCGACGTCAATGCAAGTCAAAGCGCAAAAAGTGGAAAGTGTTAATGAAGAATATGAATTTGCTTTTCGAGGGCGCCGGCCATAGGTTCGGTTTCACCTCGTTGACTTTGCCTCAGGGGGGGGCTATTCTCGATGGAGAATGGTGCTTCGTTAAAGGAAGGAATGTCATGAAGAATAGTTACCAACTCATGTTCGCCAAGTGTCTTCGATTGGCTTCGCTGTCGGTGTTGGTTTTTGCCGTTTTCGTCCCCGCCGCCGGAGCCGTCCAGGCCACTCATCAGGTCGCCGGAAAATGGAAAATGACGGTTTCTGGTTCCTATGAATTCGAACTCCAACTGCGTCAATCCGGTCAGGACTTCGAGGGAACCATGAAGCGGACCAATGGGGACGAACCGATCGACCCCGTCTCCGGGACGGTTCAAGAGGACGGCACCATTCAATTCGAGCGTCGCCGGGGAGCCGAGGAGTGGATACAGCGCTATACGGG
>JAPKZG010000079.1 GCA_026393895.1 Candidatus Aminicenantota bacterium | reverse complement strand
CCATGCCGATGGATACGGCCGCGCCGTGGCTGATCCCGGTCGTTTTTTCCAGGGCATGGCCGAGCGTATGGCCGAAGTTGAGAAGCATCCTCGGGCCGCTCTCCCGTTCGTCGCGGGCGACAAGCCCGATTTTGACGGCGGCCGCGCCCTCGATCGCGCGGGCCATGACGTTTTTTTCCAGGGCAAGGGCATGGCCGGCGTTTTCCTCCAGATAAAGAAAAAATTCCCGGTCCTTGATCACCGCCGACTTGACGACTTCGGCCAGGCCGTTGCGGATTTCGGCGGGCGGTAGCGTGGCCAGAAAACGGGGGTCGGAAATGACGAAATCGGGCTGGCGGAATACCCCGATGATGTTCTTGTAACGGTCGAGATTCACCCCGTTTTTGCCGCCGAGCGCGGCGTCGACCTGGGCCAGCAGCGTCGTGGGGACGAATCCGAACCGGATGCCTCGCATGAAGACGGACGCCGCGAATCCGGCGAGGTCGCAGATAACGCCGCCGCCAACCGCGACCAGCGTCGCGCCCCGGTCATATCCCCGGCGGAGAAGCTCCCGCTGCAGCCGTTCCACCACGGCCAGGGTTTTTGTTTTTTCCCCCCGGTCCAGGACATGGACGTCCCATTCGCGGAAGAGGGGCCGGTACAGGCCGTACACCCTCCGGTCGGTGACGATCATGGCCCTGTCCCTTGACGCGTAGCGGCCGAGGTTTCCGGCCGACTCGCCTATGAGGATTCGGCAGGACCCCGTCCGGCCCTCCAGGATCAGGCGTTTCATGACAGGCTTTCCAGGCAGGCCCGCACCGTCCGGACCTTGCGGACCATTCTGTTGAAGGCCTCCGGCAAAAGGGCCTGGGCCTTGTCGCTCAGCGCTTCCTTCGGATTGTGATGGACCTCGACGATCAATCCGTCGGCGCCGGCCGCCGTCGCGGCCAGGCTCATCGATTCGATCAGACTGACCCGTCCCGTCCCATGGGTGGGGTCGACGATGATGGGGAGGTGGGTCAGTTCCCGGATGGCCGGCACGGCGCTCAAGTCGAGCGTGTTGCGGGTGTAAACCTCGAAGGTCCGGATCCCGCGCTCGCAGAGGATGACGTTGGGATTGCCGGCGCTCAAAATATATTCGGCGCTGTTCAGCCATTCCTCGAGGGTCGAGTGCATTCCTCTTTTCAGAAGGACGGGGCGATATCCCTTCCCGACTTCTTTCAGCAGCGAGAAATTCTGCATGTTCCGGGCGCCGACCTGGAGGATGTCGACGAACTCCGAGACCCAGGAAACGTCCCGGGGATCGAGGACTTCGGTCACGATCGGGAGCCCCGTCTCCCGCTTGGCTTTTTCCAGGATTTTGAGGCCCTTGAGACCCAGCCCCTGGAACGAATAGGGGGACGTCCGCGGCTTGAAGGCGCCCCCGCGCAGCGCGTCGGCCCCGGCCTCTTTGACGGCCCGGGCGATCGTCAGGAGCTGGATTTCGCTTTCCACGCTGCAGGGTCCGGCGATGACCGTGAATCCGGCGCCGATTCTCAGGGGGCCGGTCTCGACCACCGTTTTGTTTTTTCCCGATAAGGATGTCAATTTCAGTTCTTCCATGATGTCACCTTTTAAAATAGACGGAATTCATCCGGCGAAAAAAGGGGTTTGGGGGTATGGGTCTGGTATTCGGGCTTAGCGCCCGAAATAGAACCAAAAATAGAAAGACCGGGCGATCGAGGTGAGGCGATTCCCGGTCGTAAGCATGGGGGCAGGATACGGATTCCCCACCCGCATGTCAAGAAATATTTTGCGGATCGCCCTTTTTGCCTGCGGGGGGAGGGAAAACCGAGGCTGAATTGCGGAGATAACAACAAAACTTGCCGGGTTCCCGACTTGTCTCGTTCAAGATCCCATGTTCATCTCAGAAAATGCCGACCCGCGGATAGGCGTTGGTCGGTCTGCTGCCGGCCATGGCCTTACAAAAACAAAGAATCAACGCTTATTTATGGGAATAAGTGCTGAATAATAGGATAAATCGCCGCCGCTTCCGGGGGAAAAGCCGCCATTAAGATTTCCTCACTCCTAAAAAATTATTTATCCTGTTTTATCAATTTGGCATGTTTCTTGGATATAGTTCAGTAAGCCTGAATCTTTTGGAAAGGAGAGTTCTGCCGTGAAATCTAAAAAAGTCATGTTTTTTCTGGTCGTGTTGCTTGTCATTGGATTGGTCGGCTCGTACGCCGAGACGAAGAAATGGCGACGAACGGGGGCCAACACGTTCGCCCGCGTCCAAGGAAAAATTCCGACGGCCGAGGTCATGAAAACGCTGGCCGAAAAATATTCCGGCGACATCAAGATCGGCATGGATCAGGTCGGGCAGGGAGATCTTTACGGACCCGTCATCCAGGTGCTGAAGGACGGCGTGTTCACCGAGGCCTCGCTGCCGCCCGGCGAAAAGTTCGACTGGATGTTCTTCCGGTCGGCCGGACGGGTCAAGGTGTGGGAAGATGTAGAATGGGCGGGGACCAAGCCGCTCGACGTGTTTCTCTTCGACGTGAAGACGCCGACCAAGATCTACACCTACGCCATGCCGCGCCCCTGCGGCAACCTGGCCCTCTATAAAACGCTCGAGGTGATTCCGGCGGCGCCGCTGGCGACCTGCCAGCTCGTGGTCAGCCCGATGAAGGCGAACCTCAATGAGACTGTCGTCGTGGACATGTGCGGAACGCAGAAC
>JAPKZG010000066.1 GCA_026393895.1 Candidatus Aminicenantota bacterium | reverse complement strand
GAGCGGGGACGTCATCCCGCGAATCGTCGGGCCGATAAAGGAGCGCCGCACCGGCACCGAAACTGAATTCGTCCCGCCCGAACGCTGCCCCGTGTGCCGGGCCCGCGTTCACCGGTCTGAGGATGAGGTCGTCTCGCGCTGCGAGAATCCTTCCTGTCCGGCCAAACTCCGCGAATCGCTTCTCCATTTCGCCGGCCGCCGGGCGATGAACATCGAGGGATTGGGCGACGCGCTCGTCGATCAGCTTCTCGAAAAAAAGCTCGTCGCCTCGCTTCCCGACCTCTTCGCTCTCCAGCCGGATGACCTGGCCGAGTTGGATCGGATGGGCCCGAAAAGTTCTCAAAACCTCGTCAGCGAAATCGAAAAATCGAAAACCAACGAGATCGGCCGGTTGATTTTCGCCCTCGGGATCCGGCACGTGGGGGAAAAAACCGCCCGGACGCTGGCCGAACGGTACGGCGACATCGAGACCCTGGCCGCGGCCTCGGAGGCGGAGCTACGCCTGATCGAGGACGTCGGCCCCGTCGTAGCCGAAAGCCTGGCCTTTTTCTTCCGTCAACCCGAAAATCTCGACCTCTTGAAAAAATTGAAATCGGCCGGGTTGAATTTCCGCTTGGAACGGAGAACTCCGGAAGGCGGACGGCCGCTGGCCGGGAAAACGTTCGTCCTGACCGGAACGCTCGAACGCTACACCCGGGAGGAAGCCCGCGCGGCTCTCGAGGCGCGAGGGGCGACGGTCACGGATTCGGTTTCAAAAAAAACGACGTTTCTCGTCGCCGGCGCCGAAGCGGGTTCCAAGCTCGAAAAGGCCCGCAAATTCGGCGTTCCGGTCTTGACCGAAGAGGAAATGATCGCCTGCTTGAAAGATTAGACGGGGCGGAGCCGCCCTCCGCTCACTTTTTTTTCTTGGATCCGAAGATATCCGAAGAAAATATGCTCTTGCCCTTTTTGTCCTCGGAGCCCCCCCCCATCGAATCCATTTCCTGTCCGGCGGCCTGATGCCCGGGTTCGATTTCAAGCGCCCGTTCAAACTGTTTTTTCGCCCGGGTAGCGAGACCCTCCTTTTTGTAAAGGATGCCGAGCCCCACAAAGGCCTCCGGATTCCATGGTTCGAGTTCGATCGCCCGGAGAAAATTCTTTTCCGCTTTTTTGCTGAATCCGTGGACCTTGGATTGAGCCAAGGCCAGAAGCAGGAAATAATCCCCCTTGTTGTCGTTCATCCGGACCGCTTCTTCAAGGTACTGTACCGCCTCCTCGTATCGGGCCTGGCTGTACAAGGTTTTTCCCTGGCGGAACCGCGTATCCGCGCTCTTGCCGGGATCCTTGTCGGCGTCTTCGGCCGCCCGGTCCGGTTCGGGCGGGACGGCGGCGGCGCCGGGCGTAATCAAGGCCTTGTAGGACTTGGTAATGCGATCGAAGAGGTCGTCGATCTGCTTTTTCAAATCGGGCGCGAGATTCCGGCCGAACCGGTCGGGATGAAATTTCCGGGCCATGTTGAAATAGGCTTTTTTAATATCATTCTCGCCGGCCGACGACGACAGCCCGAACAATTGGTAATGATCGAGGCTTCCCATACGTTTGCGGAGTTCGACCGCCTCGTAAATGCTTTCGTCGATGTCTTTGGATGCTTCCCCCGGCGCGGTTTCCACGGGCTTTGAGGCCTTCTCAGGCTCGCCGGATCGCAGCGGCTCATCCGAAAAAGGAGGAGGCGTCGCCGCATAAGAAGGAGGAGGCTCCGGCACAGGCGGAGGCATGGGAATCGCGACCGTCGCGGGGATGTCTTTAAATTCGGCCAGCCCGAGGGTATACAGCAGAAACAGGGATTTCCAGAACCAGTGGGGATCCGAAGCGTCCCAGGTCATGATATATTCGATGTTGGAGGACCCGTCGAGCCTTTGCCAGAGCGCCCTTTCCTTATCGTCGATGCTGGAAAGGAGCTCTCCCTCTTTGGCGATCAGCGTTTTCCCCGAAAAAAAGGAATGGATCGCCGGATGGAACGACATCGCCCGGATGCCCTTCTCGATCAGAAGGGGAAGGCTGACCCGAAGCTGGAATTCCGCGTCAAGATAGCGTTCCTGAAAATCAAAGGCGTATTTCGCGTCAAAAAAGACGAAACACCCCAGAATGACGGCGTACATCTGGGCCAGGACGCCGTCATAGAGGCCCCGTTGCGATAGGACCCGGTTTTGGACCAATGCCTCGCCGAGAAGCATATCGGGCCGGACGTATTTGGAGATACCGGCATAGACTTCGGGGGTGATTTTTCCCGTCCGCAGGAGGATTTCGCCGAGCCGTTCCTCCGACACGTTCGTCTTGGCGAACAGCAGGCCCCCGTCTTGAAAGAAGAAGCTCTTTTCGATGCCGGTCCGCGAAAATGTAAGCTTCCCCGTCTTTTTACCGAAATAGATATCCTTTAAATAGAAAGCGATGTGGTTCACTTTCTCTATTTTATCTAAAAAAATAAAAATATCAAATTTGAGCCCGTCCGGCGATTTGTGCTACTTTGAGAGCATGATAGTCGCCCTGGCCCAATTTTCGCCCGTCCTGGGCGACGTCGCCCGCAACCTCGATTTCCATCTCGAGTACGTCGAAAAAGCCCGCCGGGCCAAGGCCGATCTTCTCGTTTTCCCGGAATTGAGCCTCACCGGATATAAGCTGCGCGACCTTACGGCCGAAACAGCCCAGGATCCTCGAACCTCCAAGACGTTCGCGACCCTTCGGGAAGCGAGCCGAAACCTGGCCCTGGTCGTGGGATTCGTCGAGGAAACACCCCGGGAGAAGGGCTTGTTTTATAATTCCGCCGCCTTCCTCCTAAAAGGATCGATTTTCCATATTCACCGGAAGGTCTTCCTCCCCAATTCCGGAATGTTTGAGGAACTGCGATTTTTCGCCCAGGGGAGGACGTTCCGGGCGTTCGGAACGCCCCGGGGACGCGCCGGAATGTTGATCTGCCGCGATTTTCTCCATCTCAATTCCCATTATCTTCTGTTCGCCGACGGGGCCGAAATCTCCATCACCATCAGCGCCGCTCCCGGACGCGGCGTCTCGGGGGATGACGGATTCGCCACGAGCCGGATGTGGGAAGCGATGGGAGAAACGGTCTCCCGCCTGACCACATCCTTCGTCGTCTATTGCAACCGGGTCGGGTTCGAGGACGGGGCCGTTTTTGCCGGGGGGTCGTTCGTCTTCGATCCGTTCGGCCGGCGCGTCGCCCAGGCCCCGTATTTCGACCCGGACTTCCTTCTGGTCGAAATCGATCCGGCCGATATCCGCAGAGCCCGCCAGACCATGACCTTCAAGCGCGACGACAAGCCGGAAGTCACCCTGGCGAATCTGGAAAGGATCGTTCATCGCGATGAAGATTAACGCGGCGTTCGTCGAAAAAATCCTAACCGCCTTCATCAAGGAAGAATTGAGCAAGTGCGGCTTCAAGAAGGGAATTCTTGGTCTTTCGGGAGGCCTGGATTCCGCCGTCTGCGCCGCGCTGGCCGCCCGGGCGCTCGGTCCGAAAAACGTGATCGGCCTCATCATGCCCTACGGCAAGGGCTTCGGTCCGGATTTGGAAGACGCCCGGAACGTGGCCCGGATCTTGAAGATCGACGCCCGGACGATCGATATCGCTCCGATGGTCGATGCCTATTTCAAAAAGAACCCGACCGGCAAACCCCTCCTCAAGGGAAACAAAATGGCCCGCGAACGGATGTCCGTCCTCTACGACTGGTCGGCCCGGGAAAAAGCGCTGATCTTGGGGACGAGCAACAAAACCGAACTCCTCATCGGGTATGGGACGATCCACGGCGACCTGGCCTGCGCGATCAATCCCATGGGCGATCTTTACAAAACCCAGGTCCGGGAGCTTGCGACCCACCTGGGGATTCCGGAGCGCATCCGGACAAAGGCGCCTTCGGCCGGCCTCTGGGCCGGACAGACGGACGAAGGAGAAATCGGCCTGACCTACGCCGAACTCGACGATATTCTCGAACATCTCGTCGACGGCCGGGAATCGCCGCGAGAGGTCGTCGCCCGGGGATTCACCAAAAACCGGGTTGAAAAAATCGTCCGCCTGATTCGCGGCTCCGAATTCAAACGGCAAATGCCTCCGATCGCGAAAATTTCCTCAAGGACGATCGGCCACGACTTTTTATACCCGTTTGATTGGGATAAATAAGACGTGTCCGGAACGTTGTATCTCGTCGCGACGCCGATCGGAAACCTGGAAGACATCACCTTTCGGGCGGTCCGCGTCCTGAAGGAAGCGGATATCGTCGCCTGCGAAGACACCCGGCAGACCCTCAAGCTCCTCAATCGGTATGATCTGAAAAAGAACCTGATCAGCTTTTACGAGTCCCGGGAAAAGCAACGGATTCCCCATCTTCTCAACCTTCTTCAAAGCGGCCGATCGATCGCCCTGGTCACGGACGCTGGAACACCGGGAATCTCCGACCCGGGTTTCCGGCTTGTTCGGGAGGCGGTGCGGCTGAACATACCGGTCGTCCCCGTTCCCGGCCCGGCGGCCGTAACCGCGGCCTTGGCGGCCTCCGGCCTGCCGACGCACCGGTTCCTCTTCATGGGGTTCGCTCCGGTCAAAAAGGAGTCCCTGCGAAAAACGCTCCTCTCCGTCCGGGAAGAAGAGGGAACGATTATCTTTTATCTTCCGGCCCGAAAAATCGGTTCGTTTCTCGAAGCCCTTCGGGATTCGTTCGAGGATCGTCCCGTCGTCATCGCCCGGGAAATGACCAAGATCTACGAGGAATTCCTCAGAGGAACCCCGGCCGAGCTCCTGGAAATCGCCAAGACGCGCGAATTCAAAGGGGAAGTCACGGTCCTGATCCAAGGCGCCGGGAAGTAAGAAGCCGGGCAGCAAGAGGCGGCCGCGAGCTGAAAAATCGCATATTCGCCGGAGTTTTTCTTTATGATCAAAAGATTTTTTCGAATATGACGCTGACAATTATTTTTAATTCATTTATAATAAATGACTTATTAAAATTAATATATGTGATATTATTAATTTATATTACTTGACAATTTAATACTAAGCTATTAAATTACATGTGATTGGGTTTAAGCCCGGCCCTTTTCGATGGTTCAGGAAACACTGCGGGTCGAGCGCAAAAGAAACAATCAGGAGGTTTTTCATGGCAATCATCAGGTGGGACCCCTTCCGGGACATGGTGACTTTGCGGGAAAAAATGAATCGGCTTTTCGAGGATTCCCTGGCCCAAAAGGGAGAGGAAAAAGACATGTTCACGAGCAATTGGGCGCCCGCCGTAGACATTTATGAAACGGCCAACGAACTCGTGCTGACCGCGGAAGTACCCGGCATCGACGAGAAAGACATCGAAATCAAGGTCGAGGACAACACCTTAACGCTCAAGGGCGAACGCAAGTTCGAAAAAGAGACGAAGGAGGAGAATTTCCACCGGATCGAGAGATCCTACGGATCCTTCTTCCGGGCCTTCTCCCTTCCCAATTCGATCGACTCCGACCGCATTCAGGCCGAACATGAAAACGGCGTTCTTCGCGTGGTCATGCCCAAACGGCAGGAACTCAAACCGAAGACCGTCAAAATTCTCAAGCCGGCCGAAAAACCGAAAAAATAACGTCGGCGTCCCGGTTCAACCGGAAAAATGACGGGGCTTGAGTCCCGTCATTTTTTTTTGCCCCGGCTTAAGCCTGAGCGATAGTGACGGCCCGGACATCGGCCGCGCCTTCCCTCCGGAGCATGCGGGCGCATTCCCCGAGCGTCGACCCGGTCGTATAGACGTCGTCGACCAGGAGGACCACCTTTCCTTCGATGACGTTCTTCCGGCCGACGACGTAGGCACCGCGGACGTTGTTCGCCCGTTCGCGGTGATCCAAGGACGTTTGCGGCGGCGTATTTCTGATTTTCCGGAGGGCATTTCGGACAACCGGAATATGGGCGCGTTTGCCGATTTCCCGGCCGATCTCCTCGGATTGATTGAAACCCCGTTCCCGGCGGCGTTTTTTATGGAGCGGGACCGGGACGATCAGATCGACGCCCAGCCAAAAATCTTCTTCCCCTCGGAGAGATTCGTGGGCCATCCTTCCCAAAACGGCCGCCAGCGGGCGGAATTTGCGGTATTTGAGAAGCAGGATGGAATCCTTGAGGAGATCCCGGTAGCGGCCGGCGGAGCGGTGCCTACTGAAGGAGGGGACCGAAACCGCGCAGGAACCGCACAAATGGCTTTCCCCCGCCCCATCGAAAAATCTTCCGCAGACGGGACACCCGGGAGACCGATGAAGCCTGATCTGGTCCAGGCAATCGGCGCAGAGAATCCGTTCGCGGGGATTTTCAAGGAGCCGGCCGCACGTTTTGCAGAAGGACGGAAAAAACGCCAGTTCGGCCAGCCGGCCGATTCTTGCGAAAAAGGATGTTCGGGCCAAAATCAGGCTGTTTCGGATTCGCTCTTTTCCTGGCAATCGATGCAGAGAGAAGTCCAGGGAAGATGGTGGAGGCGCTTCTTGCCGATTTCCTTCTGACAGCTCTGGCAAAGACCGTATTCGCCCCGGGCGATTCTCTTCAGGGCGGCGTCGATTTGCAGGAGCTCTTCGCGCTCGGCGTTTGACAGGCTGAGCAGGAATTCCTTGGTGTAGGAACTTTCGGCTTTATCGGCCAAGTCCTGGGCGATATCGGTCTCGATTAACTTGCTCTGGCTTTGCGCTTCGCTGAGCTTTTCGATGATTTCATGCCGGCGGGCCTGCAGGCTCGTTTTAACGACTTCCAGTTCTTTTTTGTTCACGACGCTTCCTTTATTTGGCATAAGATCTTCCTTTCATGAGAGATGCGCCGCGATAGATCTGCTCCAGCAAAACCGCGCGGCAGAGCTCGTGGGACATAGTCATCTTGGACAACGAAAGCCGGACGGCAGCCCGGTCCAAAATCCGGGGCGGCAAGCCCAAGAAACCGCCCACGACGAAGGCCAGAGATTTCGTTCCGGAGATCGCCCGTTCCTCGATGAATCGGGCAAATTCTTTGGAATTCATCTCTCGACCTCTATCCAAGAGGCAGACAATATAATCATCTTTAAGTTGTTTTTCAAGCCCCCGGGCCTCGATTTCTAAAATTTTTCCGGTTTCCTTCTCGCGCAGGCCTCGGGCGGTCTCCGTTTCGACGATTTCACAGGGGAGGAGGGCGGTGATTCGCTTCAGATAAAACATCTCCAACTGGCGGATCGCTTCGGTCTTCGTCCGCCCCGGCCAAAGGACTCTGATAATCATCCCGGCGGCAACTCCCGGAAAGCCGGACTAAACCGTCAGCCTCGGCGCGTCGCCCCAGAGTTTCTCCAGGGAATAATAATCCCGGGACGCGGGAGAAAAGATATGGACAATGAACCACCCGTAATCCATTAGAATCCATTCTCCCCGGGAGGCCCCCTCCGTCCCGATCGGCCGCAGGTTCAGCGCCTTGAGATCGCGCTCGATCGTCTCGGCCAGAGCCCCGGTCTGCCGGGAATTCAATCCGGTCATGAGAAGAAAATATTCGGTGAACGACGCGGCGGCCCGGAGGTCGAGGACGGTGACGTCTTCGGCCTTTTTTCCCAAGGCGGCTTGAATCACGGTTTTCAAGGCCGGCGGCAATTGCCGTTTGGTCAAAGTCCGGGCTTTCGCCGTCAAGACGGGTTTGGGGGTGGATTTGGTCGCTTTGGTCATTTTTCCTATCCCTGATAAAGTTTGCCCAACCGGATTCGGGCGGCCACGCCGGCGGGAACCAGCCCGCCGATCGGCAGGCCTCCCCTGACCTTCCGGCGGATTTCCGTAGAGGACACGGGCAAGGCGTCGATTCGGAAAAAGAGAATCGTCCGGCCGGCGCGGATTCGAGCGTCGATGTCCGTCGTTTTCCGGACCGCGGCCGTGCGGCCCCGGTATTCCGGCTCCAGGACCGCCCGGGCGGCCCGGAGACTTGAGCCCGGACGGGTTATGACGACGAAAACGCATTGGTCGAGAACGCGGCGCCATTCCCGCCAGGTTTTTATTTCGAGAAACGCATCGGCGCCGAGAATAAAAAACAACCGGGAGCCCGGAAACATTTTCCGGATCTTCGCCAGAGTGTTTATCGAATATGAGGTCCGGGACGATTTGACTTCGACTGAGCTCGCTTCAAGCCCGCGTCTCCCCCAGACGGCGGATTCCACCATCGCCAGACGGTCGGCCGCCGAGGCCATGTCGGGGCGGCGTTTATGGGGAGGCGTCTTGGAAGGGATGAAGAGAACCCGGTCCAGCCTGAACCGCGACCGGACGGCCGCGGCCGCCTGAAGATGGCCGCGATGAATGGGATCGAAGGTCCCTCCGAATAATCCGATCCGCGACGCCTGTTTCATTTCTTTTTTGGAGAAACCGGTTTTTCGGTCTTCAAACGGACAACCGCCTCGTCCAGGGCCGCGACCAGGCGCCGAAGGCCGTCTTTCTTCATCGCCGAAACGGCGA
>JAPKZG010000014.1 GCA_026393895.1 Candidatus Aminicenantota bacterium | reverse complement strand
GTCGGCGGTCTTCTGATCCTGATCTCCATCGCCGTCGTCTCGGGGGCGATTCGTCTCAACATCCTCGGCCGGCAGGTGGAGATCGCCATCTTTCATCTCGTCGGCGCGACCAACGGGTACATCCGCGGCCCGTTTCTTCTCGAAGGGTTGATTTTGGGCGCGGCCGGCGGCGCCGCGGCGGCCGGCCTGGTCTCCCTTGCGGCTCATCTGTTTCCGCTGTATCTCGGCCATTCGTTGGGCGCGCTCCAGGATCTCATCGGATTCGAGGCGTTGTCCCTTCTCCAAATCGCGGGACTCATTGCCGGCGGAGGGATCGCGGGGTTTCTGGGAAGTCTGGCCGCCCTGGGCCGGGTGTTCCGTTCCTAACCGCGGCCCGGACCCGCCGTTTAATTGACTTCCCCCTGTCAGTGGCCTAGAATTTCCCCAAATGGCCACCTTGGGGCAGGAACTTCGGGAGGAGCGCGAGCGGCGGACGCTCTCCGTCAAGGATGTTGCCGACAGGACGAAAATCGCGTCCCGCATCCTCACCGCGCTTGAAAACGACCGCTGGGAGGAAATGCCCCAAAAAATTTTCCTCAAAGGCGTGATCAAGGCCTATGCCCAGGCGATCGGCGCCGATCCGGCGCTTTTCCTGGACAAGTACGAGGAACAACAAAAGGCTCACGCGGAGACTCCGGAAAAGGATCGAGGCCCTCTGGGACGAAAAAAATACGAGGCTCCGGAAGAAATCATGCGAGAGTCCGAAAAGACGCCGGCCCGGAGGAAAATTTTTCGAGTCTTCTTCGTCTTCCTGTTCCTTTTTCTTGCCGCCGCGGCCGGATACTGGTTTTTCCTGAAACCCGGAAGAGGACCCGCCCCACAGGTCCTGCCCAGGGAAACGCCGGCTCCCCTTCCCGCCGTTTCCACCCCGGCCGTGATCGCGCCCGAAAAGGAACCGCCGGAGACCGCCGAAACGGGACTCCGCCTCGAGTTTCGATTTAACGCCGACTGTTGGATGCATATCGCCGCCGACGGCGTCGTGATTTTGGACGGAATCAAGCCCGCCGGGTCAACAGCGACGCTTCGGGCGGAGCGGGAATTCATCATCCAGACGGGCAACGCCGGAGGGTTTGATTTCATGCTGAACGGACAGCCGGGCCGGCCCCTGGGAGGGCCCGGAATCGTTCTCACGGACATCCGCATCAACTCCGACAACGCCGGAACGTTCTTCCGGAAAGAGAAACCGCCGGCGGACGACGCCGCCGGACGTTGATCCTCATGGACGAAAACCAGGATCAGCGACAGAAAAAAGGCACCCGGATCGTCGTCGGGATCATCGTCCTCCTCATCATTCTCTTTTTCGTCATCGACGTTTTTCTCCGCGGTTCGGCCGAATTCTCCCCGGGCAAGGTCACCAGCATCCTTCTGGCCGCGCTCCAATTCATCGTCCTCCTGCTGGCTTTGATCCTCTTTTTCGTCCTCGGCCGGTATCTGGTCAAGCTTTACCTCGAACGCAAGCGCAAAGTCGTCGGGGCTCATTTCAAGACCAAACTCGTCATTTTTTTCACCGCCCTCTCCTTCATCCCCACGCTTCTTCTTTTCATTTTCACCAGCCGGGTGATCAACAACAGCATCGAACAGTGGTTCCGTCTCGACATCACCCGCTTGGTCAAAGACACCCGGGCGGTCGCCGACGGATTCTACGCGACCACCTCGGAGGAAACGCATCATTTCGCCCAACAGCTCGCCCGGGAAATCCAACGGTTCGAGCTGACCGACCCGGCCCTTCGGCCGCGCCTGGAGGAATTCGTCAAATCCAAGCTGACCGAATACCGGCTGGATGAAATCAGCCTGTTTCTCGGTGGCGAGGAACTGTTCTCGCTCCTCAACCCGAATCTTCCCCTCCAGGATTACCGCGACCTCAACACCGACGACATCCGCAAGGCCCCCCTCGGCCTGGATCTCAACGACATCACCCCTATGGGAACGGGCGAGTTCGTCCGCCGGGGAGTGTCTTTCACCGACCTGAAACTGGGGGCGGTCGTGGTTACGGCGGGGAAATTCCTGCCCCAGAACCTCACTCAGAAAATGAATTCGATCATGGCTATGGACGATCGCTACAACATGCGGGGGACGCAGCGGGACCTGACCAAAACGCTGTACACCCTGACCTTGATTTTCGTCACCCTGATCATCGTCTTCACGGCCATCTGGATCGGATTCCACATCGCTAAAAGCATCACCGTTCCCATCGAAAAACTGGTCTACGCCACCAAGGAAGTCTCGCGCGGCAATCTCGCCGTCAAGATTGAAGACCCCGCCGCCGACGAGATCGGGACGCTCATCGACTCTTTCAACCAGATGACGGCCGACCTGCGGACGGGCCAGGAAGAGGTCGCCCAAAAAACGGCCGAAGTCGGCGCCCGCCAGCGGACGATCGAAATCGTCCTCAACGCAATTTCGACGGGCGTCATCGCCCTCGACGCCCGAGGTGTCGTGACCACGATCAACCCGGCGGCCCGGGAGATGCTGGACCTTCCGGACAAGAACCCGGCCGGCCGGATGTTCCGTGACCTCCTCGGCCTGGATCGTTTCCAGGCCCTGTGCGCCGCCATCGACGTGGCCCTTAAAAACCGGACCAAGATCAGCGACCGCGAAATCCAAATGGCCATGGGTGTCCAGACCAAGACGTTTTCCCTGACCCTGACCCCGCTGCGCAAGCCGGAGGAGGATTTTTCGGGCTTGATCGTCGCCCTCGACGATTTGACCCAGCTCATCACCGCCCAAAAGATCGCCGCCTGGAAGGAAGTCGCCCAGCGGGTCGCCCACGAGATTAAAAATCCTCTGACCCCGATCCAGCTCAACGCCGAGCGCATCATCCGCAACCTGAAAAAGGCCGACACCGCGGGCGGCGAGGTCATCGAGGAAGGCGCCCGGGTGATCATCCAGGAAGCTCAGACGATCAAAGCCCTGGTGGACGAGTTCTCCGATTTCGCCCGGCTGCCCAAAATCAACCTCCAACCGGCCTCCCTCGACGACATCCTCCGGCAGGTCGCGAACCTTTTCCGGGGCATTTTCGCCGACATCGCCTTCGACATCCGGATCGCCCCGGATGTTCCGTCCGAAGTCCGTGTCGACGCGGATCAGGTCAAACGCGTTTTCATCAACCTCATCGACAACGCCATTGACGCGATGAATAAAAAGGGTACAATCACCCTTCTCGCGGCCTACGATCGCGATTCCCGCCATGTCCTGGTGACGGTGATGGATACCGGGCCGGGACTTCCCGTCGAAGACCTGGACAAGATCTTCCTGCCCACGTTTTCGACCAAGAAAAAAGGGCGGGGACTCGGGTTAGCCATCGTCAGCCAGATCGTCCGCGAGCATGAAGGCCTCATCCGCGTCGAAAACAACCGGCCGATGGGGGCGAAATTCATCATCGAGCTGCCTGTATGAGCCAAGAACGTATTCTGATCATCGACGACGAATCCGCCATCCGGTCCTCCTTGCGGGGCATCCTGGAGGATGAAGGGTATTTCGTGCGGACGGCCGCCTCCGGCGAGGAGGGGCTGGAAACCCTGGCGAAGGGCAACTTCGGGCTGGTCCTCCTAGACATCTGGCTTCCCGAGATGAACGGCCTCGATGTGCTGGCCGAAATCCGGCGCCTCGAGGAGCGGCCGGCAGTCGTCGTCATTTCCGGCCACGGCACTGTAGAAACGGCGGTCAAGGCCGTCAAGCTTGGCGCCTATGATTTTCTCGAAAAACCCCTTTCGCTCGAGAAAGTCGTCTTGACCGTCCGCAACTCCCTCCTCCGGGTCCGGTTAGAGGAGGAGAACGTCCAGTTACGCGAACGGTTGCAGAGCCAGAATCATCTTGTCGGGAAGAGCGCCGCGCTCCGGACCCTGCGGGCCCAGATCCGGGCGGCGGCCCCGACGGAAGGCCGGATCCTCGTCTTCGGAGAAAACGGGACGGGCAAGGAACTCGCCGCCCGAATCATCCATCAAAGAAGCCCCCGGCGGGACCAACGGTTCGTCGAAGTCAATTGCGCCGCGCTTCCCGAAATCCTGATCGACGCCGAACTCTTCGGCTGTCTCAAAGGCCACGGGTCCGACCCGACCAAGGAAAAAAAGGGCAAAATCCACCAGGCCGCCGGCGGGACGCTTTTTTTGGAAGGCATCGAAGCCCTGCCCCTCTCGACCCAGGCCGCGCTTGTCCGCGCCCTTGCGACGGGGTCGTTTGAGCCGCTCGGCGGATCCGAACCTGTTCCCTTCGACACCCGAGTCATCGCTTCGGCCAAAACCAGCCTCGGCGACCTGGTTCGGCAGGGCCGCTTCAACGAGGATTTGTTTTTCAAGATCAACGTCATTCCCTTAAACCTGCCGCCGCTGCGGGAACGAGTCGAGGACATTCCCGTGCTCATCGCCTATTTTCTGCGGATCTATTGCCTCGAATACGGTCGGACGCTTAAAACCATCCACCCCGAGGCGCTCCGGGCATTCATCAATTATTCCTGGCCGGGCAACGTCGCCGAGCTTATGAACGTCCTGGAGCGATTCGTCATCCTCGTCGAAGACGCCGAAATCGGCCCCGGCCACCTGAACCTCCTGGTCGAAATCCGTGAACAGGGGCCGCTGCCGGCGCTCCGCCCTTCGCTGGCCGAGGCCGTCCGCCGGGCCGAACGCGACGCCGTGCACCATGCGCTTCGCCGGAACCATTGGGACGAATCGCGGACGTCGGCCGAACTTCACATCACCCCGGAAGCGCTCCGGGAAAAAATCCGGGACCTCCGCATCACCCTGCTACCCTGAGGCCGCATGCCCCGCGATCAGGCCGAAGCCATCGTCCTTCGAACCTTTCCCCTGGCCGATCAGGACAAAATCGTCGTCCTTCTCACGTCCGAGCGGGGCGTCCTGCGCGGGGCGGCCAAGGGCGCCCGGAAATTCGGGAACCGGTTCGGAAGCACCCTGGAACCTCTTTCCCACGTGACGGTCTTTTTCTATGAGAAGGAACGGAACGACCTGGTCACGATCAGCGGATGCGATCTCCTCGAATCGTTCTTCGACATCTCCTCCGACCCGGCCGCGAACTTCGCCTTGTCCTACATGACCGAATTGATCGAGGAATTCGTCCCGGTCCGGTCGCGGGAAAACCTAGCCTTCCGGTTGTTCCTCTCGATCTTGCAGGCGGTGCGGGACCGGGTCGACGTCCGGACCCTGACCCGGTATTTCGAGACCTGGATCCTCCGGCTCAATGGGATCATGCCCGACATCCGCCGTTGCCGGCATTGCCGGACGACGATCACCGAGTCGGTCCCGGCCTGGCTTTCCCCCCGTCGCGACGGCGTTTTCTGCGACGCCTGCGCGCCCTCCCGAAAGGAGGAGATCCGGGAGAGTTTGGGCCGGTTTCTTTCCTGGGTCCAGACGAACCCGCCGGCCGCCTGCGCTTCCGCCCCTTTTTCGGCCGAAGACATCCGGTCGTTCGAGAAAGCCCTGCAGGAGATGATCATCTTCCACCTCGAACGCGAACCGAAAAGCCGCCGCTTCGTGAAGGCCTAAGCCGGCTTCAGTGGAAGTAGAGGATGATCATGACGGCCATGATCCAGAGGATAATGGCCGCGGCCAACGGCTTGTCCCGGAAGATCATCTCTTCGGGGCTTCCGCCCTGGCCTTTTTCGTGAACGAGATAGAGATAGCGGAAAATGCCGTACAAGACGAACGGCGTCGTGAGGATCAGGTTCGACGTCCCGAATTTTCTGACGGTTTCCTCGGAAACGGTATAGAAGCTGTAGGCGATCACCGTCGACGCCGTCACGACGGAAATCATCTGGTCGAGAAGATAGGCGCTGTATTCCCGCAGGATGGGCCGATGGAGGGGCGCCTCAGTTTCGAGAAAAACGATTTCATGACGGCGTTTGCCGAAGGCGATGAAGAGCGCCAGAAGCGACATGCAGATGATCAGCCAGGAGGATAGGGGGACGGAGATCGCCACGCCGCCGGCGACGACGCGAAGAACGAAGCCGGAGGCGATCAGGAAGACGTCCAGAATGACGATGTTTTTCAACTTGAACGAATACCCGAGCATCAAAACGGCGTACAGGGCGGCCACGGCGCCGAACAGCGGCCGGAGGACGAACGCGCCGGCCAACGCGACCGCGGCCAGAACCGACGCCCAGGCGACCGCCCGGCGCGGCGAAATACGGCCCGCGGCGATCGGCCGGAGACGCTTCTTGGGATGAAGGCGGTCCGCCTCGAGGTCGCACACGTCGTTGACGAGGTACAGCGCTCCGGACAGAATGCAAAAAACAGCGAACGCCCCGATCGCCCGGAGAAGAGACGGGCCGATCAGCGCCTCTCGCGCGAAGACAAGGGCGGCGAAAACAAACAAGTTTTTGGTCCATTGGGCCGGCCGGAGGGATTTCAGAATATCGATCATGGAGGCTCGCACGTCACTTTGTATTATTATATGCCATCCGGCCGCGGCGAGCAAAATCGAAGGGACCGGCCGGCGCCGGTCCCGCTCTTTCCAAGCCCGGCGGATTTCGCTATAGTGTTCAGCCGCGGAGAGGAATCATGAAAGGCGCCCGGAAGGCGATGACCCGAACGGCCCCGACGGCCGTGTTCCCGGTCCTCGCCCTTCTTCTCGTTTTCAATTTCGCCGACCAATCCCTTCAAAGCCCGCTGGTCAATCCTCTTCTCGCCGATTTCTTCGGGCGGACGACGGATATCGTCCCGCTCGGCTGGGTCGCGTTCGCGTTCACCCTGCTTTCGGCGATCGCCACGATCGCCGCGGGCCTGCTGGCCGATCATGTCTCCCGGCTTCGGCTCTGCCTGGCCGGATCGCTGACTTACGGACTGATCGGCGTTCTTTCCGTCCTCATTCCCCACGGCCGGGCGGGATTCACCGTGTTTTTTCTCGCCCGGGCCCTGGCCGGAGTCGGCATCGGGTTGATCATTCCCTCGGTCTTCGCCCTCGCCTCGGACCTGGTCTCCTCCGGCCGCCGGTCGACGGCGTTCGGCGTCCTTTCCGTAGCGATGCTGGCCGGCCGGATGGCCGGATTCATCGCCGGAGGCGCGCTCGGATCGCAATGGCGGTCCGCCTACGCCGTCATCGGGGCGATCAACCTCGCCCTTGCGGCAGTTCTCGCCTCTCGCCGGGAACCGGCCCGGGGAATTCAGGAACCGGAACTCCGGGACGCGATCCTGGCCGGCGCCGTCTACCGTTTCCGCTGGACGCGAAAGGATGCGGCCGCCCTTCGGGCCGCCCCCTCCAACGCCTGGCTGATTTTCAATTTTCTCGATGTTATTCCCGGCTCGATCGTTCTCTTCATGATTTTCAAATACATGAAAGACGTCCACAATATGGAGGCCGTGTCCGTCAGCGCCGCCGTCATCGGCGTCTTTATCGCCGGGGCGGCCGGCGCCCTCGTTTTCGGACGAGTCGGCGACATCTGGTTCCGGAGGGACCGCCGGGCCAAGGTCTGGACCGCGCTTCTATGCAACACCGTTCCCGCCGTCTTCATGATCCCGTTTCTCGCGTCCCGGGTGTGGATACCGGCGGGGGCCGGCGTCGGAGAAGCGTTCGCCGTCCCCGGCGCGATCGGCCTGGTGGCCT
This sequence comes from Candidatus Aminicenantota bacterium, assembly GCA_026393895.1. Lineage (GTDB taxonomy): Bacteria > Acidobacteriota > Aminicenantia > Aminicenantales > UBA4085 > JAAZPG01. Next base: position 8,670 of record JAPKZG010000014.1, on the reverse strand, counting down.
GGATCGCGGCGGCCATGTTCATCAACCAAGGCGTGAATCCGAATTGGTACGGTACCTTGACGGATGTCAACCTACCCGAGCACCGGGCGGCGATGATCTCGTTCGCCTCGGTGATGGACATGGTCGGCAACGCCCTGGGCCCGTTGTGCGCTTCCTATCTCGCCTCGAAGTTCGGCCTGCGGACGGCCATGGCCGGGGTGCTGGCCTTCTGGGTTTTCAATATTTTTCTTTGGCTTCCGATTCTCTCCCACATCCGCCGGGACCTCGACCGGGTTCATACGATATTGTCCGATCGGGCCGCGGCTATGAACGCTGAAAGGAAGGACGGGAAAAATTCCCATGGAACCGATGCTTGTTCTCTTTAATCCCTCCTCGAACCAGGGCCGGGCCGCCGGAAAACGCGCCTCCCTCCAGGCCGCCCTCGACCACGCCGGGCTCAAATATACGTTTGTCGTGGCCCAGAGCGTGGGGCATTTGCGCCGGGTCGCCCGCGAGGCCGGCCGCACTCATGCGCTCATCGTCGGCGCGGGAGGCGATTCGACGTATTCCCTCATCGCCGGGGAAATTTTGGCCGGCCGGTTGGACGCCGTCCTGGGGATGATCCCGCTGGGGTCTTCCAACGACGTCCCGCGGGAGTTCGGCCTGGACCGGATGGACAAGGCCATCGGCGCGCTGAAGGAAGGCCGGACGCGCGCGATTGACCTCGGAGTCGTCCGGACCGCGGGGCTCCTCTTGGGATATTTTCTGGGACAGGCCAACGTCGGATTGGGCGCCGTCGTCAACCGGCGGGTCGCCCGCATGGCCGAACGAAGGTGGAAAACGGCCCGGTGGCAATGGGCGGCCGGCTACCTGGCGATCCGGGCGGCAATCTGGTCGCGAGAGGTCCCCCTCCGACTTGAAATCGAGGGCGGTGGGCGGACGACCTCCGGAAAATTTCTGGCCGCGGTTTTCTCCAACATCCGCTATTGGGCCACGGGAAAAGTGATTGTTCCCGAAGCCCGGACCGACGACGGAATTCTGGATCTCTGCCTTATTAAACCCTGTCCGTTTATCCGCTTGGCGGAGATCTACCGCCTGGCGGGAAAAGGCCGGCATGGACGGCTTCGGCAGGTCGAATTTCAGCGGGCCTCATCGTTCCACCTCCGTTCGAGATTCCCGATGGAGATCCAAGCCGACGGGGAAATTCTCGGCACGATCGACGGCCGGACGAAATTCGACGACCTCCAGATCGGGATCGTTCCGAATGCCCTGAAAATCATCGGGTGAGGACGATGTTCGGCGAGGACGTCTCCCTGTCGTTCGGGTTGAACCGGGAAAGCCCCTATTCCTTCAAGTGCCAACGGTGCGGCATCTGCTGCAACAACAAGCGCATCGTTCCTTCCCCCTCCGAGCGAGCGCGGCTGGCCGCGTTTCTCGGGATTTCGGAAGATCGTTTTATCGCGGAATATCTCAATCCGGAATCCGGGGAGCTGCGGTCGACGCCGGACGGCGACTGTATTTTTTTGGGGCCTGGAAGTTGCCGCATCCACCCGGCCCGGCTGTTGGTCTGCCGCCTGTTTCCGCTCGGACTGCTCCGGAACCAAGAAGGCGGCGAGGCGTTCGGGATCATGCCCCTCCACCCGGATTGCCTGGGCTTGCTCGGAACGGATGGAACGGTCGGGGAAGATTTGAAAGCCCAGGGAGTGGACACGCTGCTCGAAAACGAACGGCAGACGAAATAATTTCGGTCTAACAATTTACATCTCTCTTTCTTTTTGACGGCCCAGAGGAATTGGAACCAATTTTTCCCTTATACCATATCAACTATGTTGGATTCATAAAGGAGTAATGAGAAAAAATACGACGTCAACGTCTATATAAATGAGGCTTAATAATCACCGTTATTTGGCGTCTTTTCACCAGGGCCGCTTTATCTGCGGTCCTAGCCTCAAATATTTTTTAAATATAGGAAATATTCTATTTTCTATAATGAAGCGCAAATATCCAACATGAAAACTAAGGATAAATCACTTTTTTTATAAATTTTTTTGAAAGTATTCTATAATCACGTGTAACATCCTCGACCTTTTCTGATTTTTTGTTCTATTAATCAGCGACGATTATGATTCTCATCTCCTGGGTATATTGTGCGGGTTCTTTTAGTAGGTCAGGATGGGCGGGAATTTTAATTGACGTTCATCAATCAGGGACGTATCAACGGTGTCGTCGTAATAGATGGACCTTTGTCGGTCCCGTTCCTTTTCCCAAAGAATCCGGGCAAGCTTCGGATCCTGGGTCTTGAGGGAGTAGCGGAGCCTGGTTTCGTTTGGGGGAAATCCTACGACCTGGTCAAAATAATAGAATCCGTTTTTCCAGAGTCGCGGACCTTCGTGGTGTCGAGGGCTCATGGCATCCAGTAATAGCGGCCGCGGAGGCAGATACGCGTTTTGCGATTATTGAATCCGGGGCGCATATTTCAGCTCGCGGAACGTCACGGTAAAGGTCGTCCCGTTTGTCCGGTCCAGGTCGATCGTCCCTTCGAGCTGTCCGACGAGCAGTTTCGCTATTTGAAGACCGAGGCTTTCGAATTGGAGAAAATCAATATCCTTCGGAAATCCGATCCCGTCATCCGCCACTCGAAGAATGATCGTGTCGTCGGGACCGCGTTTCAGTCCGATCCGGATCAGCCCTTTTCGTCCTTCCGGAAACGCGTGCTTAAGGGAGTTGGAAATCAGTTCATTAAGAATCAGTCCGCACGGGACGGCCGAATTGATATCCAAGGGAACTTCCTCTAAATCCGTCTCCAACTGGACTTGATCGGGATCGGTCAGATAAACAGTGAAAAGGTGGACGGCCAGGCTCTGGATATAGACGGCCAGGTCGATTTTCGACAGGTCGCGCGATTGATAGAGCTTTTCGTGCACGAGGCTCATGGCCCGGATGCGGGTTTGTCCTTCCTTTAAAATCTCGAGGTACTCCGAGTTGATGTTCTTCCTGGCTTGGAGACGGAAAAGGCTGGAAATGACCTGCATATTATTTTTAACCCGGTGGTGGATCTCCCGGAGCATAACCTCTTTTTCCTGCAAGGACGCTTGGATAGATTCCTCCGCAGCTTTGCGCTCGGTGATGTCTGTTTGGGTTCCCCATAGTCTAATTACATGATCGTTTTCAATAACCCCGATAATATTATTATTGAAATATTTTACATTTCCATAGAAATCGACCTCTTTGGTTATTAAATTTTTAGCTTGGTACTTGGATTCAATATAATGACGCCTTGCTGCCAGGTCCCACGTATTATTTGTACGAATAAATGTTTCTTTCAAAGGCTTCCCGATGACGTCATTCACCTCTTTTATCCCATACATGGCCATGAAAGAAGGATTGCATTCAGCTAAAAACAAGTGCTTATCATAATAATCTATCTGCTCCTCAATCGATAGGGTTAAGGGCAAGGGTTCATCAAATTCAGCTCGATAAACCCCATCCGAAATTTGATAAATGAAATTCTCGTAACGTTCTTTACTTTCTTTTAATGCCTTCTCTGCCAGCGTGCGCTCGGTGATGTCTCTGACTACGGTGAGCATGAGAGGCAATTTTACATCTGGTAACAATAAAAACTTGCCATACAATTCTCCCCAAAACCGCGTGCCATCTTTTCTTTGAAGGATACCCTCGAATTTTCGGCTGTCCCCCGGCTCGGCTTTCATCGCCTTGCTCATATGATCAGCCGCGCGCTGGCGCTCTTCTGGCACAAATAAATCAAAAGCACATTTCCCTATCAATTCCTGGTTGCTTTCATACCCATGCAGATCGGCCAGCTTTTTGTTCATCATGAGGATGATTCCGTTTTGATCACTAATGACAATTGCATCTGGGGAGACATCCATCAGTGCCTGATATGGCAATTCGATCGCATTTTTCAAATCGAATGCTTTGTTTTTTTGATCGGTGATCTCGATAGGTTTCATAAATTCTCCTCCGTAGATGGCCGATCTTCATGGCGATGAGATTACCCGCCATAAATTATTATACGTATCCTATCATATTTTTAATCAAAAAAAGAAAACGGATAAGGAAAATATTTCATATCATTTATCTGCCGGAGCCGATTTACGGCGGCTGACAAAATCTTTGTTTTCCGTTGGGTAATCAGACGGATAAATTCAAAATCGAAATAAATGATCGAAGTGAGAAAATTATTCTTTTTCAGCGTCTTATATCATGAGGCCAGCAATCGCCGTCACGGCGTCGCTCCCCGGCGTCGATCCAGTTAGCCGGCGGCTCCGGCCTCTACGATATCATTTGGCATATAATATAAAAATATCGCTTTTTCTATCGAATTCCATTCACCATTAAATATAGTTATAAATGCTTTCCATTTTTTCTCATATTCGCTTCGTTTATTAACTGATCCCGCAAAGTCGTTGTGATTATCTATTCCCAATAAAAGAATCGTATTGAGGAGATCAATATATATATTATTGTCTATTTTTGTCATATATCTTTTTTTAAAATATAGCGATCTTAAATTGATTTCTAATTGCTCTGTTTCCTTTTGAGTTGAGATAGTATTTGTATAAAGGGAATCATGAATTAAGTTTAAGTCAACCCAAAGGGGATGAAAGAAATCATCTATGCGCTTTTCTAAAAAATCTACTTCGATCTTTCTTTTTGTGTCTGAGCGAAATCTTATTTGTTCATTGACGAGTTTTTTTGTTTGAATAGCGTAATACCATGTTATTAGTACTAAGGAAATGACGGCTTGTGCTTGAACGATGTCGCTTATTTTTCGTGGCGAAGTTGGGATGAATATGGCTAATAATAATAGCGAAATAACCCAAAACAATATTTGCCATAGAAACATTCTTGCGAATATTTTCAATCTACCCCCTCCTCGATCGTTATCTTCTCCACCCTGCAGTATTCCGACCTTTTATCATGATCTTCCATCCACCCGCGCTCGTAATGCCGGCAGAAGTATAGGAATCCGCGTCGCTCGGACAGCGGGCAACTCGGGCAGTTTTTAGGGCGGATCGTATTAATAGACATTAGCGTGGTAAAGAAGAATTATTTGCATTCTCGACAATCCTAAGGAAATCTGGATTATCTCGATACTTAGCTAATGCTTCTTCGGATTGTGATATTCTTTTTAAATCATGATTTAACAGGACTGCTTTATTTAAATAATCAAAAGTTTCCTTTTCGTAGCATAATAATGAATATACAAGGGCGATACTATATAAAGCTTTGCTTGTATCAAAAAAACCTAATTCGATTGCCTTTTTAAAGAATATTATTGCATTGGTATAGTTTTGATCTCTTGCGAATGCTTCTCCGAGATAAAAGTGCGTGTTAGCATTTTGGGGTTCATATTTTAAAGCCTTGAAATACTCTTCTAAAGCTTCTTTATTATTACGTTTTAGATACAGATTCATTCCCCGCTCTTGGTGGAAATAATAATTTACAAAAGCTGCATTTGAATGGAGGGCCTTAATGTTCTTTTTGTTTACAACATACCTTTTGTCGAGGGAATCGAGTGCAAATATATAAGAATATTCATCTCTTAAAATCGACGAAAATATATTCAAGTCTTCGAGAAAATATAGTTCTTTTTCAGCTTCAAGAAGTTTTTTAGGCCAAGCAGGAGAATTGAAAATGGAAAAATGTTTTGTATTACGAAGATCCCTCGTCTTTTTCTTTGCTATCACTATTTGAATAAGAATAATTGGGCGCCGTCCGGTGTTTCGCATTATAAGCACTAAGACTGGCTTGTTGAAAGAAGAGCGATCAATATTAGCAGTGACCTTAAGATTTCTTTTATCAAGGAAAAAATCAAGGAATAATTTTAAAAGAGTTAATAATGAATTAAACATTTTTATCATACGTACTTTAATTCTTCCACGCCGGTTTAACGGTCGCGCGCATGTTCTCGGTATCGATATCCCGGTACTCGAATTCCCGCTTGCATCGATCGCATTTTACGACGATGACACCGGTCCCGTCGTTATAATCCCGGGCTTGAATAGAGGCCTTACAGCCCGGGCAGCGGAGGAAAAGGATTATCATGTTTTATGTTAATTCTGGATTATTGGGAGGAGGGCCCATACAAACTACTCTTCTATTACAATGCCCGCATACGAAAACATGAGGGGACTTTGATGGAAGGAGGTTCATATTTAGTTTTTCAGAGTCATAGCAAGTCGAGCAATACGGGCCTTTATATTTTTGCTCGGAATGGTCTATTATCCAAGTGGCGTTGTTAAAAAATATTGATTTCATTCCTTTATCGTGATTATTATGTGCTGCGAGATAATCAAAGCCCTTGTCTGTAAGAGAGTAATTGTCCGTACTTCCATATCCCGTCGGGCCGGCGTCTTGCAGAATTAGAGCGTTGCGTTCTAATAGATTCCATATAGTATTAAAATGAGAAACTGATTTATCTGAAAATTTCTTCTGATAATTTGCCATCAAAGAATCTTTGTCTATGCTTATGCCAGGCTGGTTAGCGAGTACATTCAAAATAAAAATAATCTCATTATTAGGTTCAATTCGTTCTGGTATTCGATTTTTGGTTTTCTCGTTTTTTAGTGACAAGTAAATTTCATTTGTCTTGCTTTTAATCTTCTCATCAATTTTGTTAAACCGTTTTATTCCTTTTTTTGTAAGTTTGTATAATTCGTCTTGGATGCTTGTCATTCCACCCGAAACGGCGGTAACTGTAATGAGATTCGTCCGCTCAAGATGATTCATGGCACTGATACAGCGTGACCTAACCCTTGATTCGTTAAAAAAATTACGTTTATATGCGTTTAGAATCAGATTCAGTCCTCTTTCCTCACTACCGAGAAAACTGATAAGAAATCTTTCTTTATTGGATAATCTTAAGCTTTTAATATATGAAAAGATGAAATATGCAAAAATTAGAATAAATCCTAGATATATTGGAACTTCCTGTAATACAATATTCCACAAAAATACTATCACAGGAATAACAATATGAAACCAGTCCGTTATCCCATCAAGAATGACAAATCCGCCAGCGATATAAGGAATTGATTTTAGAAGCCTTTTAAAGAAAATAATGTTCATCCCCCCTCCAAAATGAAGAATTAATCTAGTCTATTCCATGTCCAGACGACTTTCCCGCAAATTGGATTGTAGTTCAGGCGGTCAAGATGCACGCAGCGCGGGAAACCGGGGAAGTCTCGGTTGTCCGCTAAAAGGATAAGCTCGTGATCGGCGTTGTAGACTCGTTTTATCGTAACCCCTTCGTCCGGGATCTCGATGGCGTAGATTTTATAGTTCTTGATATCAGCCCGATCCTCGACGTCGATCGAAGGATAATAATTTCCTTTTTCGACAATATTGCAAATTCTTGTTCCGGATAATGACTTACCCCGCCTCGCCATACTGGTAATGTATCGCCGACCGAGCGGTGATGTCAATCGCCGAAGTGCAATCCTCAAGAGCATATCCGGACAAGAAACCCCGCTTCACTGGCTGAAAAGCGATAGTCGCCCGCTTCCCATGATACTGAGATGATAAAAAATAATCCTCGCTCTGCTCGGCCGCTATCAGGGTGAACTCGGAAAAACAAAAAACGGCGGATATTATCCTTGGCCATCCGGAGCGGCTGAGGATACCCTACACCTTCCGCGACTTCCTCCGAAACAAAACCGATTCAGATAGAACAACAGTTTACTTTTATACAAAAGGGAAGTATTTCTATAATTCCAATAGGTGAACAATTAGGTGAACGGATTCGTGCGGGATTACCAAACGAATAAAGGCTGAGGTCCTATTCCATCGACGCCTCCTTACAATAAGGGGGGAATCGGCGGCGCAAAGATTGCCCTAGCTCACCGGGCTCGCGTAGGACTGCAAAGCCTGCCCTAGCTCACTCTGGACTCGCGTAGGACTGCAAAGCCTGAAAGCCTGCCCAAAGCGCTTCCGATTTTTCTTGTTTTCTTACCCACCCTGCCCTCCCTACAATAGGGAGGGATATGTCAGCGTTTTGGGAGAGGTATGGTGGAGCTGACCAGGATCGAACTGGCGACCTCTTGAATGCCATTCAAGCGCTCTCCCAACTGAGCTACAGCCCCACGGGAAGGGCGCGAATCATATGATAAAAGGGAGTTGTCGTCAAGCGGCGGTTACCGGCCTGCCGGGCGATTTTCTTCGCTTCAGGCCAATTGTTGGAGGGTTTCGTCCTTCAAGGCCATGACCGTGGCCATTCCCCTGTTCTCCTTCCCGGAAAACGGCCGTCTCCTTCCCTATTACCCCCCAAAGTTTCCCGGGTGCAAAGATCGGAGGAAGCGGGACGATCACCGGAATTTCCGGACCGTCTCGACCATCGCGGCGATGTTCCGCGGCGGGACGTGCGGCATGATGTTGTGGACCTGATTGAAGACGAATCCGCCTCCGGGGGCCAGTGTTTCGATCCGGGCCCTGACATGATTGGCGATCTCGGCCGGCGAACCCAGCGGCAGAACGCGCTGGGTGTCGCACCCCCCGCCCCAGAACACGAGGTCTTTTCCGAAATCGCGCTTCAGAGCGCGGGAATCCATGCCCGCCGCGCCGACCTGCACGGGGTTGATGATGTCGACCCCGGTTTCGATCATGTCGGGGAGTATCTCGCGGATGGCGCCGCAGCTGTGGAAGTACAGGGGGGCGTCCGTGTGTTTCCGG
>JAPKZG010000094.1 GCA_026393895.1 Candidatus Aminicenantota bacterium | reverse complement strand
GCCGAGGGCCGCCTCTACCCGGCCGGCTCGTTCGTCGTTCTCCTGGCCCAGCCCAATAAGCCGTATGCCTGGGCCCTTCTCGAAAAACAAAAATATCCCGATATCCGCGAATATCCAGGCGGCCCGCCCGTCTTTCCCTACGACAACGCGGGCTGGACCTTGCCGCTCCAAATGGGCGTCGCCTGCGACCAGGTCGACAAACCCTTCGGGGCCGAGCTCGAAAAGATTGAGCAAACGCCCGCCCCGGACGTCGCGCTGCCCGGCGAATCGCCGGCTTACATTGTCTTCGATTCGCGGGCCAACGCTTCGTTCGCCGCGGCTTTCGCCCTGCTCAAGGAAAAGGCCGAGGTCTTCCGGTCCAGGGAAAAGATAACCGGAAGCGGATTCGAAGCGGCGCCGGGAAGTTTCATCGTCAAAAACGGTCCAGCCGTACAAAAAGCGCTCCCGGCGCTTTTGGAAAAGCTGCGGACCTGCGTTTACCCGCTGGCCGACGCGGCTTCGGTCCCGAAATCCGCCCTCAAGAATCCCCGCATCGGACTGTATCAATCGTGGTGGTCTAATATGGACGAGGGCTGGACCCGTTATGTTTTCGACGACCTCGGCGTTCCCTACATCACCCTCCACAACGCCGATTTCAAGGCGCCGAAATCGGACAAGACCAAGGCGAAGGAACCGGTCAAAATCGACCTCAAGGCCAAGTACGACGTCATCGTCTTTGCCAGCGAAGACAGCGACATCATCAAGAGCGGCAAGATCGACCCGGCCTCGCCGTGGGCGCGCTATTTCGCTCCCCTTCCGCCCGAATACGAAGGCGGCATCGAGAAAGAAGGCATCGACAACCTGAAAGCCTTCATCGAAAAGGGCGGCATCCTGGTCACCTTGAACGAAGCCTGCAAGCTGGCCATCAAGGAGTTCGATCCGCCCGCCCGCAACATTCTGGAAAAAGTCGAACCGATGAAATTCTTCTGTCCGCTTTCGATCCTCAAACTCGCGGTCGACAACACCACCCCGATCGGGTACGGGATGGGCGAGACAACGGCCGCCGTGTTCAACGGCAGCCCGGCTTTTGAGACGTGGATTCCGTTGACGACCGAGTGGGACCGGAAGGTGGTGGCCAGCTATCCGGAGGACAACATCCTCCTCAGCGGGTGGCTGTCCGGCGAGGAGACGATCGCCCGCAAGGCGGCGGTGATAGACACCCAGTTCAAGAAAGGGCGCATCATCCTGCTCGGCTTCGCCTGCCAGAACCGGGCCGAGTCGCACGGCACCTATAAGTTCCTGCTTAACGCCTTGCTCTACCCGGAAATGCCGTAAGAGAAGAGCGTAAGAGAAGAAGAGAGAGAGAGAAAAGAGGAGGAGGAGGAAGAGGAAGAGAGAGAGGCCGGTCGTCTTTTAACCTCCTCGGCGATAGGCCTCAGCTTGATCTAGGACGCGCCTTGCCGTCCTCGGCGATAGGCCTTGCCAGAGCTAGGACGCGCCTTGCCGTCCTCGGCGATAGGCCTCAGCTTGATCTAGGACGCGCCTTGCCGTCCTCGGCGATAGGCCTTGCCAGAGCTAGGACGCGCCTTGCCGTCCTCGGCGATAGGCCTTGCCAGAGCTAGGACAAAACCCTCCGCGTAGGAATATGCCGACGGAATTCCCTATGCAAATCCTATCGGCGTTGCTTTGGCTCCGGAGAGCATCCCGGCTCAACGCAACCAGTTCATCCTTGACAGGCATGAGGCACCGATTTATGCTTCTGCCAAGATTAATAGGACGGCCGCGGGGCGACCATGAGGCGGCTGAAAGCATTACCGAAGGAGGAGGGAAAATGTCTCAAAAAAACCTGACGGGAAAAAGAACCGATTTCCGGAAAAAAACGAGCCGCGCCGTCCTAGCCGGATTGCTCGGATCCCTGCTTCTTCTGCTGGGGATCATACCCTTCCCGGCCCTTCACGGACAGAATCAAGGACAAACCCAGATTCCGCCCCAGGTCGCGGGCCAGACGGCGCCGCTCGGGCAAGTCCCGCAGCCTCAGGCAAAACCCCAGCCCGTAAAGCTGTCCATTCTCCTTTTAATGGACGTTTCCGGCTCGATGGCCGATAACACGAAAATCGACCAGGCCAAGGAAGCGGCCATCAAGGCCATCTCCGGAGCTCTGAAGGCCGTTCCGGCTCCCGCCCCGAACGCCCAGCAGCCCGGCGGCACGACGCCGCCCGTCGTCATCCCCCACGCCCCCGGCATCCCCGTTCATATCGCCCAGGCGTTCGATAAGAACCTGACTGCGCTTGAAGAACTTCAGAAAGCGCTGGGACCCGATATCCGAAACTGGCTGACCAAGGCCGAAGCCGGTGAGATGGGGAAAATTATCCAGAACTGTAACGAGCTGATGAAGGGATTGGCCTTCGAGCAGCAAAGTGAGCTGATGAGGCGCCTCAACCCGCTCGTCGAGAATATGCACTATTCCATCGCGGCCAAAGTGAACCAGGAGCTGGGGGGAGGATTGAAATACGTTCTCCCCGGAAAAACGCCGTCTAACCCAGAATTCGGCGGCCTTTATACCCTCAAACCCTCCGACCACGACGCGATCTACCTCGGCGCAGCCGACAAGGCGGACGAAGCCATGAAACTTCATCAGAAGCTCGCCCAGACCTACGGCGACGATTTTCTGAAGACGACGGAAAGCTGTCTCGAATCCAGCCGCTTTACCTTGGAGCCTTTGCCCTCCGGGGCCGTGCCCCAATCCTGGGAAAAATTCAGCGGCGCGGGGAGCAACCTGGACTGGATGCGGACGAAATCAGGCAGCACCTGGGTTCGGGAATACGTAGACAAAGCCGGCAAAGTCGTCGACCTGGACAAGCTGGACGACGCCACGAAAACCGCCGACGCGATGCGCCCGCTTTCGTCATTTGGCAAGGACGAGCTTCAAAACCTTGGCGTGAGCCTGGACCGCACCTCCCTCAAAAGCCTGGGCTACAACCTCGGCCTTCAATCCGATTTCGAGCGGCAGTTGGCCTTGAACAAAGCCCGGAAAGCCCTGGAAAAAGGCCTGGCGGCACCCACAACCGAAGATACGGCCATGTTGTTGGCCAAGTACGGCAAAGACCGCATCGGCGAGGTAGCCAAGGGGGCGGGGATCGATCTCGAAACAACATCCTGGAAAGGTTACCTCGATAAAGTGACCGAGGTAGGCAAGAAAGCCAAGCACGGCGATGCTCTCGAAGCCGCCGATAAGGCCGTTGTCGATAAATTCGATGATTTCGCCAAGTATGTCCGGGAACAATCGCTGGCCAACCAGATGAACCGGTATTCCTCCATCGAAAAAGCGTGGACGGAGGCTTTCCAGCGTGGCGACAAGGCCGGGGCCAATGCGCTTCGAACCCAGATGACGGAACTTCTCGACGACGCCCAGGGCGCCCTTCATAATTACCAGCAGGTGTTAGGTACCGACGCCGTCGATAAAATGGTCCAACAGGTCGCTCAGGGCCAGGATAGAATGGGCACTGTTCTTTCGAAACGTCTGGCCGAACAACCCTGGGTGTCGCCCGAGCCGTCCATCGGGGAATGCGTTGGGGGACCGGGCCCGGGGGCGGCGGCCCCCGGAAAACTCGTAATCTCCGACGCCAAGACGATGTTGGAATACGCCAAAGCCAATCCCGGCCACGTGTTCGCTAAGGCCGCCCAGTACGGCGCCTATATTTATGTCGGCTATGAGTTCAATAACCTCCTCACAGAGGGAAAATACGACGAAGCCGTAGATCTGGCGAAAACGACCGGGGAGATCGAGGCCGGCAATTTCATCATGACGAAGCTTCTCACGCCCAAATTCGGCCCCTGGGGCGGACCGGCCGTCACCCTGGCGGCCACCCTCGGCTTGGCCATCGGGGAGGGAATCTCCAACTCGATGATCAACGGGCAAGTGAACGACATGACCCTGTCCATAATGACCGGGATCGGAAAGGACGGCAACCGGGCCTACCAGGACAAGGGTTTCCTCGATAGTCTCTCCGCGGCCAAGATCACGAATTTCCAAAATCCGGCCTCCGGCCAGAACGACCGCTGGATCGATTTCAATGCTCCGAGCGACGCCAACAACATGACCGACGACCAGATCATGTCCATGATCAAGCCCGGAACATACGGGGACACGACCATCACGGTAGACGCCAACGGCAAGGTCACGTATACCAAGGACAAGGGCATGAAGTGGGAGGTCATCGGCGACACACCCGTCGAAGTGCCGGACATCGAAGTCACGTCGTTCGACAAGAACCAGGTCATCGCCCACCAGCGCCTGGCCCAGATGTACCAGGGGATGAAGGAAAAGTACAACGCCGACCTGGCCGGAGGCGGGATCGGGACGGACAACGGCCAAGTCCCAGGCGGTTTCAGGTATGTCGACCCCTATGCATCCTCCATCCCCGGGGCGGAGTTCGATGTCCCCAACCCCGGCGGGATGAGCATTCACGAATTCACCTACTACAAGATGATGTTCGACCGGAGCTGGTCGAAATGGTCCCTGGACAAAAACGACCAATGGCAGGACTCCTCCGTTTGGGGCAACAGCATGGAGAATGCCTACAAGGCCAAATGGGAGATGTTCAAGACCTTCATGGCCTCGATGGGCGAGAGCAAAATCAAGGACCGCGAGTTCCAGGAAAAGCTGGCCAAAGACTCGCCCGAAGACCTGGCCGCGCTTAAAAAGCTGGCCGAGCAGGGTTACCCCTTCTGGGTCGACGGCAAAAAACTGACGCCGGAAGACATCCAAAAGAGGATCGATAAAAAAATCGAGGACCGGCAGAAGATCCTGGATTCGATCAAAAACGGCGTCATCCACATCAAGCTCCCGGCCGACCTGGAAAAGCTGCTTAACGAGCTCAGCTCGATGGCCTCCGGGGATGTCGAGATCGGGGTAATGCCCTATTCGGGAAGCTGCGGCGACACTTTCAGCCTGTTCGGCTTCTCCCAGGATGCCCTGCAGTTGAGGGCGGCCATCAACGGCCTTTTCGCCGGCGGGTCGACGCCGATGTCTCCGGCCCTTTACCAGGCCCGGCACGCCCTTCTGGCTTATGGCAACGGCCAGTCGGGACTGATCATCCTGCTCTGCGACGGCCAAAACGATTGTTCGGAAAATCCGGTCCAGGCAGCGGATAATATCCACCAAAGCGTCTTTCCGGCCAATCCCGGAGGAGTCGCCCGCTTTTTCCGGAATCTGGGCCGGGAGTTCGACCGCTTCCAGTTGTTCCCCTCGCTCTATGCCCAGGGCACATCCGCCCCGGCCTTCGTTCCCATCGATATGAACAAGCCCATCCCTCCGGGACGGCAAAAGATGCCGATCACGGTTTCCACCGTCGGTTTCCAGGTGACCGCGGACCAGCAGCAGGTTCTGGATGAGATCGCCAAAGCCGGCGGCGGAATTTCCGGGTCGGCCAAGAACATCGACCAGCTTACCCAAGCGTTTTCTTCCGCCATCCAGTCGGCGACCCAAGTGATTCCCGGCGGTGGAGGAGGAGGCGGCGTCGTCTACATCCCCAACCGCACCAATTGGATGACGATCGTATTGGCGGCTTTGGCCGTCCTCATTGTCATCATGGCCGGGGCCATCCTCGTCGTCCGGAACCGGCGGACGGCGGGCCCGGCGGCCTCCGCTCCCGTCTACGCGATCCTGGATGTCGTCTACTCGGACGGAGGGACGAAGAGTTTCCATGTCCGGGGCCCGACCTCGATCGGCCGTTCCGGCGAAAACGCTCTTGTCATTCACGACGATATGGTTTCGGGGCGGCACGCCGAACTCGTCGTTTCCCAAAGCGGCTATTTGATCCGGGACCTGGGAAGCGCCAACGGAACCTTCGTCAACGGCCGTCAGATCGGCGAGCAATACCTCGCCGATGGAGACCAAATCAAGGTCGGGAGTACGACCCTGAATTTCCGGCCGAACTGAAGCCACGCCGGAAGCGCTCGAAGCCGCTGAGGCAGACGTAATCCAGCCGCTTGTCCTTTTCGACCTGGTCGAGGAGCAAATTCAAGCCGAGGACGTCGCTGGCGATATGACCGGCGATGACGACGTTGAGGCCCGCCCTCTTGGCGCTCGTCAAATGCTCCTCGGACATGTGCATGCCGACGATCGTGCTTACGCCGCCGGACGCCAGCCGGTCGAAAATATCCTTGGCCCCCTCGGTCCCGCCGGTCATATCGACAAAGATCCTGCCGCAGGAGCCCGAGTCTTTCCCGCTGATGATTTTCGGCGGGGCTTGAAGACGGATCGACTTTTCGTACTCGGGGATGTCCCGCAACAATTTGACCAGGTCTTTCAGTTTGGCCGGTTTTTCGACGGCGAACAGGTCGGTGAGATATTTCGTCACGCAATTGTCCGCGGCCGTGTGAAGGCACATAAGCGGCAAGTCGAGCGCCCGGGCCAGGTCCGTCGTCCGGGTCGCGTTGGCGGGGAGAAGCCGCCGCTCCACCTCGTCGATCCGCCGATCCATCAGCTGCTCGGCCACCCCGATCGTCACGCCGTGCAAGGCCAAAAGCCGGGCCTGGATATGCATGACGTCGAACATTTGATACAGGGCCGGGCCCATCGGGTGATGGCCGAGGACGAGGCCGATTTTCGGGCCGGCCGCGTCCTTGTTGAGCGTGTGAGCGAGATGAAGCTCGCCGCCGTCGATGTCGATCCCGACGAGGATCCGGCGGACGTCCGCCTCCGGATCGCCGCAAAGAAGGCGCGAGTCGGCATAGGGGTTGAACAGCCGGTCCTGGTCGAAATACTTTTTCTCGGCGTCCTTGGTTTCCTTGAACTCCTTGGCCGCCTCGGCTAAAAGGCCCTCTATTTCCTTCATTCCGCGGAGGTCGGCAGCGATTCCGGCCGCGACGGCGTTCCGGTAGAATTCCCCGATTTTCATGATGTCCTCCCGGCGGCTTCCTCCGCCGCCTCCTTCGCGTCCGTCCACAGGCGGCTCACCACTTTGATTAAAAACGCCCCGCTGACGACGAAAACCGTCCCGAGAATCGCGACGTAATTCCACCGGCCGTAGAGGATGTTCCCCACCAGGAACAAGGCCGACCAGATCACGGCGCAACCTGTGCTCCAGCCGACGAGGGCCAGCGGAACGCTTTCGTGGGTTCCCCGGCCGTCGGCCGCGGTGAGCCCGGCCTCGGCCCGAACGGATTTCCACCCCGGCCCGAACGGCCGGACCTTTTTATAAAAGTTGATCAACGTCTTTCGATTGGTTTGCGGCCCGAGATACGCGGTCGCCACCCAGCAGATCGTCGTCAGGGCGACGGTGATCATCAGGGCATAGTGGGTGGGAACGATGATCCCGGCCTTCCGCAAGATGAGAAGGCCTACGGAAACGAGAAACGAGCTGATCATGGCCACGACTTCGCACCAGGCGTTGACCCGCCACCAGAACCAACGGACAAGGTACAGCAACCCCGTCCCGGCGCCGACCTGAAGAATGATGTCAAAGCTGTCCTTGGCCGTTTCCAGGACAAAGACCATGGCGCTGGAGACGAAAAACAGGCCGATCGTCGCGATCCGGCCGACCATGACATAATGTTTTTCCCCGGCGTCCCGACGGAGGAAGCGGCGGTAGAAATCGTGGACGAGGTAGGACGCGCCCCAGTTGAGATGGGTCAGGACGGTCGAGGAGTTGGCCGCGATCAACCCGCCGATGATGAGGCCGAAGAAACCGACCGGCATGAACTTGAACATGGCCGGGTAGGCGATGTCGTGGCCGAGAAGGGAGGGATCGAGGTTAGGGAAGGCCGCCTGGATGTCGGAGAGATTCGGAAAGACGATGAGCGAGCATAGGGCGACCAGGATCCACGGCCAGGGCCGGAGGAAGTAGTGGGCCAGGTTGAAAAAGAGGACCGCGCCCAGCGAATCTTTCTCCGACTTGGAGGCCAGCATCCGCTGGGCGATGTAGCTGCCGCCGCCGGGCTCGGCCCCGGGATACCAGACCGACCACCACTGAACGGCGATGGGCATGATGAACACGGCCAGGGCGATGTCCCAGTGGTTCTTGAAATCGGGGAGCATGCTCAGGAAATTCAACCCGCCCGGGCCGGTTTTGGCCGAGACGGCGGCGACCATCGCCGGCAGGCCGCCGACATGCTTGACGGCGAACCAGGCCACGCCGACAACCGCGGTCATCATGACGAAAAACTGGATCATGTCGATGACGAGGACGCCCCACAGGCCGGAGAACGCGGCGAAGAACAGGTTCAGGGCGCCGACGAGGAGAAGCGTCTCCACCCGGCTCATCCCGAAAAGCAGCGCGGCGATTTTGCAGGCGGCCAGGTTGACCGTGGCCATGATCATGCAGTTGAAAAACAAGCCGAGGTACACCGAACGGAATCCGCGGACCACGCCGGCCGCTTTCCCCGAATAACGGAGTTCGTAGAACTCCAGGTCGGTCAGCACCCCCGACCGGCGCCAAAGCCGGGCATAGAAAAACACGGTCGCCACGCCGGTCAGGGTGAAGGCCCACCAGACCCAGTTGCCGGCCACGCCGTTGCGGCGGACGATGTCGGTCACCAGGTTGGGGGTGTCGCTCGAAAACGTCGTCGCGACCATGGAGATCCCGGCCAGCCACCACGGAACCGACCGGCCCGAGGCGAAAAACTCGGCCGTGTTTTTCCCGGCCCGGCGGCCGTAAAACAGCGCCGGGATATAACAGATCAGGGTGGCGCCGATAATCACGATCCAATCGAGGGGGGCGAGACGCATGGAAAACGATCCTTACGGAGGGGTTGGAGGCCGCACGGGGGCATTATAAAAGAATGAACCGGTGCGGACAATCGGAATTGCGGGGAAAGAGTCCGCCGGATTGACCCGGAGGGCGGGACAACGATAAACTGCATTTTTGCCACGGAGGACACCCATGAATTTTCATCAACCCGTCGTTCTGGGTCGGACCGGGCTTTCCGTCGGCCGTATGGGCGTCGCCTCGGGATATAAAGCCCCCGCCGCAGCCATCGCTTCGTTCTTTCCCACCCCTCGGTCGACGTCTGCATGATGGGCGTCCGAACCGTCGAACAGATACGGGAAAACCTGGCCGTCCTCGAGCGCGGGCCGATGTCCGAAGAAGAGCTGGCCCGCATGCGCCGGATCGGAGACCACGTCCATGGATGACGGCGGCCCGGATTATTGTTTTCCGAATCAGGAAAATCTCCTATCCTCCAATTCCACCCGTATTGGATCCTTCTCCTCACCGCCTTGAAAGGGAATCGACCGGTTTGGGAAAAGGCCGCAGCCTCTCCATAATCAAGATCATCGGGATCAAGGAAAACCGAGCCGACGCGATCGATTGACAGCGTTTCCCGGACGATGGTATGCTTTCGCTCCGGTCAGGGATCATCCTTGAGTTACCACGCTGCGTTTCATCAAAAAATCACGTCGCATTCCGAGAAAGTCCCGATCGTCCCGCTCATCGACGCCCATCTTCATATCGTGGATTTCATCCAGGAAACCGAGGGATTGGCCCGGCTCACGGCCGCCATGGACGCCGCCCGTGTTTCCAAAGCCGTCATTTTCGGCCTGCCCGTGAAAAAAAAATGGGACGCCTTCGAAAAGCGGCCGCCGCATTACTACCTGGACGATAACTCCCGCTGTTATTATTTCCACCGCACCGACGAGATCGTCGCCGAGGAATGGCAGCGCCTTCCGCCGGCCGTCCGAAAAAGGTTCGCGCCTCTCATCTGCGGCTTCAACGCGACGGACAAATACGCCGTTCGCGACGTCGAACGGATGCTGGACAAGTTCTCTTTCTGGCGGGGGATCGGTGAAATTCTCTGCCGTCATGACGACTTGACGAACATGACCAATGAGGAAACCGCCCGGGTGAATCACCCGGCGTTATTCGATATCTATGCGCTTGCGGCCGACCGGCGACTCCCCGTTCTCATCCATCAGAACAGCACTTCGGTGAGCATCCATGACGATTACGAGCACTTGGATGAACTCGAGGAAATTCTCCGGCGTTTTCCCCAGACGATCTTCGTCTGGGCTCATTGCGGGATCTCGCGCCGGGTGTTTCACAAGAACTATCACGAAATGATTTCGATTCTTCTCGACCGGTATCCGAACCTGGAAGTCGATATCTCCTGGGTCGTGTACGATGACGTGATCTGCAATATCCTCATTCCCAAAAAGCACTGGATGGAAACGATCGAGCGCCACGCGGATCGCTTCTGCCTGGGCAGCGACCTGTGCGGCCACTTCGATCACTTGGGCGCGGCCATGGCCCGTTATAACGGCCTGTTGCGCGCCCTTTCGCCGAAAGCGCGGCGGCTCGTCGCCTCCGGGAACGCCGAGCGGCTCTGGTTTCGCCGGCGGGAATCCAAGTCCGGGGCGGGCCGGCAATGAGTCTGGGTTTTTGGGACATCGCTTTGCTCGTGCTGGTCGGCGGACAAGCAACTCTGCTATCTTATTTACGCCATCCAAAGTGGAAGGCGCTGATCCTGGCCTTGCCGATTCCGTTCACCTTGGCCGCCATGGCAGTGGGATCACCGGTCAATACGACCCACATCGCGGCCTTGAATCTGCTGTTGGCTTATTCCCACGGCGTGCGCCTTCTCCATAACCGGACCGGGCTTCCGATCATCCCCTCGATCGTTCTTTCAGCGGCCGGATACTGCGGGATCGGAGTCCTCCTGCGGCCTCATATGCCGCAGAGCGAAACGGCGTTTTGGCTGGCCTGTGTTCTGACGCTGGGAATCGCCGTTTTAACGCACGCCATATATACCTGTCCTGAGGAACCGGGGCACCGGACTCATCTGCCCGTCTGGATTAAATTCCCGCTCGTCGTCGGGATCATCTTCCTCTTGATCTTGATCAAGGGTCTTCTGGGGGGATTCATGACCATGTTTCCCATGGTCGGGGTGATGGCCTCCTACGAAGCCCGGACCAGCCTGGGGGCGGTTTGCCGGGCGATGCCCGATTTCATGTTTGCCATGGTTCCGATGCTGGCGGTCGTGCACTTGGCCCAGCCGAAACTCGGATTGGGCCCGGCCCTCCTGCTCGGCTGGCTTGTTTTCCTGCCGATGCTTGCCCCCCTGATCCGGGATTTCTGGAAGCCGAAAACTCCGCCCTCCCTATCTCAATAGGCTTGGGATTTCTGGAGCGGGCGGCGAAGCAATCTTCATGATTTCGGCAGCTTTCGTCCCCTGCCCTGTGCTCCTGATGGCCAGCGCGCCGACATAGGCGCCTTGGCCTCCGTGGCCGGAAGCCGGCCTGATTTGCCTATTTGATCTTTTCCAGGTTCGTGACCGGCAGAAGAAGACCGCTTAATCCGGGGATCTCCTCCTCCGGCGGGAAATAAAAAGCCGGGGGCATTTCGTCGCGGTTCAGGGGCAGGTTTTTCAGCCGGGCCCGGTAACGAGCCGTCCAGGCGGCCGAGCCGGCCTTTCCGTCGAATTCATTCCGTTTCGCCGCGGCCGTCTTCAGATGGACGCCGGCGAACCGTTCCAATTCCCGGTAATAGGCGACCTTGTCGAACTTCCAGAGTTCAAGAAAAAGGGTATACGCCCGGACCGCTTCATCCCGGCGTTTCAAAGCACCCTCGAGGCCTTCCGCTTCGGCCAAGCCGGTCAAACGCACAAACTCGACCGGATTCTCGTCCACGGCCTGCCCGAAGTAGATCCGGGCGTCGTTTCGTGCGGCCGGGCCGGCGCTTCCCGTGACGCCGAGAACCACGAGATGATCGGTTCCGATCAATCGGTGAAGGGTGCAGGGCGGGATTTGGACGTAACGTCCCGGGGAGAGATTGACCGACCGGAATCCGTTATGAACGTCATGGAGCTCGATCCGGCCGGTCCCGCTTATCACGTAAAAGCCCTCGTCGGTCACCGCCCGCATGTACGGCGCGCCCGATTGGAGTCCATCCGGCGCCGGGCGCTGGTCGTAAACCGTGATCCGGGTCAAACCGATTCCGCCGATGATCCCCTCCGGTTTCCCCGTTTCGCCCGCGGGCCGGCACGCCGAAACAAGAAAAACCGAACCCAGGACCGCCCCGAGCCACCGCGACAAATTTTTCATGGGATCCTCTCTCCAAAACTATAAACGGAAGACGGGGGCCGGTCAACGACGGCCACGAGTCGGGCCCGGGTTGACAATCATTTTTGAATATCGTTAATCAGAGCGACCGC
Organism: Candidatus Aminicenantota bacterium; assembly: GCA_026393895.1. GTDB lineage: Bacteria > Acidobacteriota > Aminicenantia > Aminicenantales > UBA4085 > JAAZPG01. Next base: position 5,169 of record JAPKZG010000094.1, on the reverse strand, counting down.
GGCTCGAGCAGGAGTTTCAATCCCGAGACGATTTGGCCGACCCGTTCGTTCGAAAGCGTCCCGATCTTTTCTCCAAGTTGCAAATGATCCAGCGTTTTGATTTGCCCGACCACAAGGACGCTCGCCCGCGGAAGATTCGCTTCCGATTTTTTCAGAAGAACGTTTCCCAAAACGCGGGCCCGGTCCAGGTTCGTCGTTAGGAGGCAGACAACGACCGTCGCGATTTTGCTCGCGTTATAAACGTCGTTTTGGACGACAACGACCGGATGGCGATACCCCGGTTCTGATCCCCGGGGAGGCCGGAGATTCACCCAATAGACATCCCCCTGCCTAACGGTCATATTTGTCTTTCTTCCCGATTTCCTCGAAAAAAAGGCCTTGAAAGGCCCGCCGGGCTTTGATTTCCTCGTCGGTTTCCGGAATGGAATAAGATTCGTTCAGACTATCCAACAAACACCTGTTTTCCAGCGCTTTCAGTTGCTCCCGGACAGCGATCGTGAAAACGCGGCTCCGGGACATTTTTACCTTCCTGGCGATCAAGTCAACTTCCCGGCAGAGATTCTCGGGCACCGATATGGCTATTTTCATACCATTAGTATGAATTTCGATCCTCCCCTTGTCAAGGATATCCGCAACGCGATTCTTTGATTCTTTGAATAAGACGGCTGAGGGGCCGTTTATTCTCAGTTTTTTAGAGGGGGTCGCCCGAGGATGGCGATTCCCCCCTGAAAAAGAAACGGCCCCCTCCCATGGAGGGGGGCCGAAAATACCTCTCGAAAAATCAATAACAAACGTGAATCATCGAAAACGCAGCCTACGATAGATCAGGGGATAAGGCTACCTTGCCCTGACTCCGGACGACCCTTGTCGTCCGTCATGTAGGACTGCCCTCGCGCCAAGGGCGGGGAGGACTCGCAAAGCCTCGAGAGAAACCCTTTTATGGGTTCCTCTCCAATAGTGTCCGGGTTCCCTCTCAATAGTGTCCGTCAGTACTTGACTTTCGCCCCCGTGTTGTACAGGAAGAAGGAATACGAATCGGCCGTGATCTCGATGCCTTTCGTCAAATTGGATGAGCCGTGGCCGCTCCGCGTTTCGATCCGGATTAGCACGGGCGCATCTCCGGCTTGGCACTTCTGCAGCTCGGAGATGAACTTGAACGAATGAGCGGGAACGACCCGGTCGTCATGGTCGGCCGTCGTCACGAACGTCGCCGGATAGCTGACGCCGGGCTTGAGGTTGTGAAGCGGCGAGTACTTGTAGAGATTCTTGAAATCCTTCTCGTTGTCGCTCGAGCCGTACTCGACGACCCAGCCCCAGCCGACCGTGAACTTGTGGAAGCGGAGCATATCCATGACCCCGACGGCGGGCAGAGCGACCTTGAACAGGTCGGGCCGCTGGGTCAGGCACGCCCCGACCAGCAGTCCGCCGTTGCTTCCGCCCTCGATGCCGATTCTTTCTTTGGAGGTGTATTTTTCCGCAATCAGGTACTCGGCCGCAGCGATGAAATCATCGAAGACGTTCTGTTTGTTCTCGAGCATCCCGGCCTTATGCCAGGTTTCGCCGTATTCGCCGCCGCCCCGCAAACAGGCCTCGGCAAAGACGACCCCGTTTTCCAGCAGGGCGATCGTCGCCGGGCTGAAATAGGGCTGCATGCTGATGTTGAACCCGCCGTAGGCCGTCAAATAACACGGATTGTTCCCGTCGATCGCCAGGCCCTTTTTATGGACGATGAACATCGGCACTCTTGTGCCGTCCTTGCTCGCGTAAAAGACCTGCTTAACCTCGAAGTCCTCCGGGTTGAATTTCACCTCGGGCCTGCGGAAGACCTCGGAGGCGCCGGAGGCGATGTCGTACTTGAAGATCGTCGTCGGGTAATTGTACGAGGTGAAGGTGTAAAAAACGATTTTATCGTCCCGCCAGCCGCCGAACCCGCCGGCCGTTCCAAGCGCCGGCAGGGCGACTTCCCGGATGAACGTCCCGATCCGGACGACCTTGGTGTTTGGCGCGTGGAGGTTGGTCTGGACAAGGAACTGATCCCCAACGTTGTCCAGCACGTAGCTGTCGGATTCGAAACCGGGGACCAGAAGGGCGAAGGCCGAGTCCGCCTTGCCGAGGTCCTTCCAATAGAGCTCCGTTCCCGACGTTCCCGCGCTGACCGTAAGAAAGGCGTATTTTTCGTCCTCGCTGACGCCGAGCGAAAAATAGAGGAGGGGATTCTTCTTGTCCTCGTAGACGAGGGCGTCCTTGTCCTGCGGGTCGCCGAGCTTGTGGTAAAACACCTTCTGGAATTCGTTCTTGGCCGTCAGTTCTTCCCCGGCCGCGGGCTGATCGTAGCGGCTGTAGAAGAACCCGTCCTTCCACCAGGCCGCCCCGGAGAATTTCACCCACCGGAGCCGGTCGGGAAGTTCGGTTTTCGTGGCGATGTCCATCACCCGGATCTCGCCCCAGTCCGACCCGGCTTCGCCGCGCGAAATCGCCATCTTCGTCTTGCAGCCGGAGGGACCGAGAAGGCCGATGCGGATGGTGCCGTCGGCCGACAGCGTGTTCGGGTCGACGAAGACCTCGGGCGTTCCGTCGAGGTCCTTCTGAACATAGATGACGGACTGGTTTTGAAGCCCGTCGTTTTTGGAGAAGAAATAATATTCCCCGACCCGGAACGGCGCCGAAAACCGGGGATAGTTGTAAATCTCCATCAGCCGCTTTTTCAGGGACTCCCGGAAGGGGATTTGTTCCAGGTAGCCGAAGGTCACGGCGTTCTGGGCTTTCACCCATTCCTCGGTCTCGGCGGACCGGTCGTCCTCGAGCCAACGGTAAGGGTCGGTGACTTTCGTTCCGAAATAATCGTCGACCTGGTCGCCGGTCTTGGTCACGGGATAGGTCATTTTTTTCGCCTCTTGGCCGGGCGCTCCGACGGCCAGAAACAGGGCCGCCGCCAGTCCGAAGAAGATCATCTTTTTATTCATACGCATCTCCTTGTTTGACGGATATCGTTATTTTACCATTTTTTCGCTTTTTTCGGCTCCATCTTACGCAGGTCCAACCCCCGCTCGAAGGCCCCGATGCGGTAGAGGCAGATTTCCCGGACCGAGGAAGGATGGTGGAGGACCTCGGACAGCGACTGGTAGCCCACCGCCCAGACGCCGCCGCCGCGGACCACGGCCGCCTTGTAATCGTGCAGGTTGTCGATCAGCGTCTCCGCGTCGACGTGCGCCGGCAGGCCGGGGATGACGAGATACATGAAACCGCCCTCGGCGTCCACCGGGACGATCCGATCCGCGCAGCGGTCCTCGCCCGGGTACCGGAAATACGAATGCGCCTCGGCTTCCGGAAGCCAGCAATGCATGACGGTCTGGAAATCGGTTTCGGCATAAATCGTCTTGTGGAGAGCCAGCTCCGGGGAATCGGCCGCATCCGGGCGGAGCGGCCGCCGGCGGAGCGGCCCCGGAAGATCGCGCGGTGTGGCGGCCTTGGGCGCGTAGAGCAAATCGCCGGCGCCGCGGACCGACATCGAGCCGGTGTGAAACGGGGACAATCGCGATTCGAAAATCCGGACCCCGGCCTTGCGGAATTCCTTCAGGACTTCGGTTTCCTCGGGGAAGTCGCAGGCCTCGTCGTTTTCGACCACGTACGGGTCGGGGACATGAGCGAAATACGGCCGCGGGTCGGCCTGGATTTTCGCCCGCAAATCCTCCACGTCCACCTTCAATCGCCGGGCGTCGTTGACGACCTGCCCGGCATTGTTCGCGATGCACAGCAAGTAAAACGCCTCTTTCAACGTCCGCCCCCGGGCGAACGTCCCATGGCCTTGAATCGTCGTCGCCGCATGGCCGGCCAGCCGCTGGGGGATCCGCTCGGCCATCTCCGAGGAGCCGCTGGGCACGGCGAACCAATCGACCGGAACTCGCCCCCCGAGGGCGTGGCGGGCCAGCGGATCGATCGGGATGAAATCCGGCGGTTGGGCCGGCTTCGGCAAATCGTCCAGGGTCGCAATCGCCAGGTCCTTCGTGTGGGCGTGCATGGACGCCCCCGCGCCGGGGAGGTTCAATATCCGCTGGTGGATGTCGGTTTCGGACGAGGCCTTGTAATACCCGTAGTCCGTTTCCGTCGCCGAAAGAAAACAAATCTGGTCCGGGTCGAGGTCGCCCTTCTGGGAGCCGGCCGCGGTGATGACGATCTGGTCGGCCCCGGCCTCGTCCTTGATCTTCACGGCCATGTTGCCGGAGTGACTGTCCTGGATGTCATAGAGAAGCGAGGCCCGGCCGATCGATTGAAACAGCCGCAGGATGTCGGCGGTCGCGGTCCAGTTGCGAGGGCTCATGACGGCCTCCTTGCCGGCGGGCCGAGGCGGAGGGATGATAACAGCTCCGCAGTCGGCCGGCCTTCCCCGTCCCAACCCCGGACTTGATAATAATCCCGGCGCATCCGCTCCTGGGCCTCCCGGGTCACGGCCCGCTTTTCCCCGGCGACGACAATCGGCGATTCGGCGAAGCGCGGCGGGAGCGCATCGTCGGCCGGGGTCGCCCCGGCCGCGAGATTGAACAGGCGCTCGAGGGCGGCAACCCGGTTTTCAATTTCCTCCAGGCGGGCGACCGAGAAATCCATCCCCGTGACGCCGGAGAGCATCCGCGACCAGGGGTCGCTGCCGAAGGCGTAACCGGTGAACCGGCAGACGCCCAGGCTGTCCTGGAGGATGCCGGTGTTTTGCATGTTGCGGACGGCGATCGGGGACTGGAGGAGGCTGAACCGCGGGATTTCCTTGGCCCCGCCGAAAAAGGCCAGGGAAACCACGTAACCGCCGCGGAGATGGCAGGCGCCCGACGGCGACGTCATATAGCCGAGGGCCTGGGTGAACGAAGCGCGCGGGTCGTACGCCGGCATTTCCATCCGCTTGACCGACATCGAAAGATCGGCCCGGCCGAATTTTTCGCCGAGCCGAAAAGACCCTTCGGCCAGAAGGTCCCCCAATCCCCGCCGATACGCGGTCTCGACGGCCAGCCGCTCCAAGACGGCGGCGTTTCCGAACCGCAAGTCGAGCCCTTTCGTTAAATCCGGCGGTAGCGCTCCTGCCTCGGCCAACTCCATGGCGCAGGCGGAGTTGTGCTATTAAATTGGCGAATACTAATATTAGAAATTCCTTCTTTTTATAAATTAGGTTTAATAGATGAGGTC
>JAPKZG010000003.1 GCA_026393895.1 Candidatus Aminicenantota bacterium | reverse complement strand
TTCATGATCAACGGCCGCGGGCGTTGCGGAGGAGGCGGAAGTTGTTGGACACGACGTAAGAGAGGGCGAGGTTGGAGGCCAGGGAAACGATCCAGCCCAGGGGTTTGCTGCGCTTGTAGAGGGCTTTCGTTCCGAAGTAGGAGGCGATGGTGAGGCCGCCCTTGACGGCCGCAAACACCGCGTCGTTCTTAACGAAGGATTTCATGAGGGGGTTGCCTTCGGAAAGATGGGGGTACTTGAGGCATTCCTTGGTGGAGACGAAATCGGCGATGTTGAGGGCGACCAGCGACAGCAGCGAAGCGTTGAACATGGAGTCGCTGAAACGGGAGCCCCGGAAGTTGGGTTCGATGATCGCTTGGGCCGAAGAGGTCGAAACGAGCCTGGGGTTAAGGGTGATCCGGGAGAAATCGGGCTCGGGAGCCGGCTCGGGCTCGGGGGCGGAAACGGGAGCGGCCGAGAGCATGAGGGCGGAGAGGCTGCCGGCGGGAAGGAGCAGGGTTTCGCTCAGGGAGGAGGAAGCCAAGGAAACGCCGGAAAGGAGGGGGATTGAGATAAGGAAGGCAAGCACCGTTTTTTTCATCCTAGCGTCTCCTTGGGTGTTCATACTCATTTATATAGCAATATTCGAGCCAAGATAACATTAATCTCGTATATAATAGATAATAAACAAATAACATTAGTTTTTATCAATAATATCAACCTATATATAATGTCGTAAATATGAACAAATCAGCATTATATTAGTCGTATATGATTGTTATTAAAATAAATAAATAAATTAATCTTAAATAATGAGTAAAATGTACAAATAGTGTTCATTTATGGGTGTTAAATTCTTGAAGTCCTTGAGAGCACGACATTCGGGAATGGACGACGATCGATAATAAATGTCGGCCGGCGCTGTCTGGAATTATTTATGCCGCCCCGGCCCAAGATTTTTTTTGGGCGAAATTGTGCTTTATAATGGAGTCCTAGCAGAGACCCCGGAAATCGTTAATCGTGAAACCGACTAAGAATCGGAACTTTCTTCCGTTCACCCGGAACGTGCGTGACCTTGTCCGCCGGATTCCCTTCGGAAAAGTCATCTCTTACGGGCGGATCGCGGCTTTGACGGGAGACGGCCGGCAAGCCCGTCAGGTCGCCTGGATCCTTCACGCGACTCCGGAAAACGAAGGCCTGGCTTGGCACCGGGTAATCAATTCCCGGGGCCGCATCTCGCTTCCTCCGTCGAGCGGCGGGGGGGAACAGGCCCGCCGGCTTCGGTGCGAGGGCGTCCGGGTCGGTCCCGGAGGGAGCGTGAATCTTCGAAAATACGAGTGGCGGATTCGTCCGGACTCCGGCCGGAAACCGCCGCTCGCGGAGCACGATCTTGAAAAGTTATGATCGGTTGAAAGGAGTGACGATGCCGTTTCGTCATTTCTGGTTTGGGATCGGGCTTATTTTTGTTTTTCCGGCCGTTTTCTCCGCGGGCCATTCCGTCGTCTTGGCCGACGAGGACTGGTCGGTGATAAAAATCGCCGGAATCCCGGTCGGGTATGTGGTCGAGACCCGCCGGGCGGCGGACGGAGTTTTCATCCTGACGTCCGATTCCAAAATCGTCCTCAACCGCCTGGGAAACCGGGTTGTACTGGAAACCCTGTCCCGGACCGAAGAAACCCGGGACGGCCGACTCCTCCACGTGATGACAGAATTGCGCGCCTCGCTCATGTCCACCAAGTCGACCACGATCGTCAAGCCCGGAGTTCTTGAGATCGAAAACGAAGCGGGCGGAAAAAAATACGCCCGGACGGTTCCGTACAAAGGTGAACTTCTCGGGCCGGAGGGGATCCGGTTGCTCTCGTTTCAAAAATTACGCGTTCCCGGAGACGCGATTGAGTATCAAACGATTTCCTCCGAATCGGGGACCGTGATGAAAGGGCGGCGGAAGGTGATCGCCCGCGAAAGCCTCCATATGGACGGCCGCGTGATCGCGGCGCTTAAAGTGGAAGAGGTAATCGAGACATCCGGCATCACCGGCCTGTCCTGGCTGGACGAAAACGGGGAATCGATCAAGGCGGAAATTCCGACGCCGTTCGGGCTTTCGGAAATCATCCGGGCCGACGAGGCGGCCGCCCGAACCGCCGCCGGGGGAGGCGAGCTTCCGGTCGAAATGTACGAACGGTCGATGATCAAAACGAATGTCCGGCTGCCCCGCTCAAGAGCTTTGGAGATGCTTCGCGTGAAATTGAGCCTCCGGGACGCCGGAGCCGGATGGCCGGACTTGGAGCGTCCCGGACAAACGGTCGTTTCCCAAACGGATCAGGATCTTCTTCTCGAGATTTCCCGGCTGCCCGCGCCGGCGCCGGCCCGCCGTCCCGTGTTGGAAACCGGGGCGAACCGTGAATTCCTGCGTCCGAACGAATACGTTCAATCCGACCTTCCGGAAATCCGTGAGATCGCTCTTTCCGTCATCGGCGGGGAAACGGACGTTCTCGCCGCCGCGCTCAAGCTCGAACGATGGGTCGCCGAGAACATGACCTTCGATTTGGGCATCGCCTTGGCGCCCGCTTCGGAATTGATCAGAAACAAGCGGGGCACCTGCCTCGGCTACGCGACGTTTCTCGCGTCGCTTACCCGGGCGGCCGGGATTCCCTCCCGGATCGTTCTTGGCTACGTCTACGCCCTCGGGATGTTCGGCGGCCACGCCTGGACCGAAATACAGGTCGGGGAGGAATGGATCCCGATCGACGCGGCCGTCGTTTCGGCGGGAATCGCCGATCCCGCCCGGATCGGGTTTTCCGCGTCCTCTCTCCAATCCGGGCCGTTGTCCCTGACCGGCGGAGCGGCGGCCCGGCTATTCGGCGGAACGGACATCCGGATCGTCGCCTACCGCCTGGACGGCCGAACATTCGAAATATCCGAAGCGGCGGCCGCTTTTCGGATCGAGGGGGATACGTATTTCAACCCGGGATTGGGTTTCGCCTGGACAAAGTCCGACGGATTTTCATTTGCCGGAACCGGGGCCATGTGGCCCGATTCGACGATCGTCGTCCTGGAAGGGTCAAGCGGCGGACGTGTCACCCTCCAGGAGATGACTCTTCCCCCGTGGAAGGATTTTACCGAGGCGGCGAAGGAAAGCTTTTCCCGCCGGAAGATGTCCGGCCGAGCCCTGATGACGATGCTCGGGCCGTTTTCCGGATTGAGAACGGAACGTTCCGACCAAGCGGTCCTGGTCCTCGACAGAAAGCCCGACGTTTGGATATTTACCGCCGAAGGCCGGAACGCCGCCGACGTCCTGACCCAAACCCTGCGGGGATTTCGCTTCTCCGGTCAGTGACCGGTCAGACGGATAAAGCGAAGAGGATTTGGGCGGTGAAGTATGTCCCTAGGATATAAAGCTGGGCGAGGGGGATCTTTTTCAGGAAGCGGTTGACGGAGAGAATCACGTCTGAAGCGATGAAAATCATCGCCCCGGCGAAGGCGGAAAAAGCCGGCGCTCCTCCGGCGGTGATATAGCGTTGGGCGGCCAGGACGGCCATGGCCGTCATCGCCAAAATATAGAGGGTCACGGGCGCCTTCAACGCGCCGAGGCGCGGATACAGAGTCCGCATCATGAAAAACGCGCAGAGGAGAAACGGCAGAGCGGTCGTGATTTCCACGCGCGCGGTCCCGGCCCGAAGAAACGCGGTCGCGTAGAAACAATGAGCAACGAAAAAAGCGACTAGGCCGGCGGCGAATTTCTTTTTCGGGAGCATCATAAAGACGTCCCCGACAAGTGAAGCGGCCAAACCGGCGGTGATGAATAGACGGTAGGATCCCGATGTCGCGGCCGGCCGGGCGGCCGCCAGCAGAATGATCGCGGCCATGGCCGTCGGACGGAAAATCCGGGCGGGGACGAAGCACTCCTTTAAATCGGCCACGATCGTCGCGATGGAGGCCGAAACGGCCGTCGCGAGAAGGAGGGCCGGACCGGTCGTCACGGATGTGGCTTTTCCCGCCGCAGCTTTTCCCGGACCTCGGCGAACACCGGTTCGGCATAGGCGGAATCCCACGTCCGCTCGGCGAAGGTCCGTTTTTCGACGAGTTTTAAAAATCCTTCAAAATCACGAAAATAGGAGCCGTAGATGTGGAAACTGTCGACCAGGTCGGCGTACCGACCGACGCGGATTTCGGAGCCGGTCCGTTCGGCGATTCGGCCGGCGATTATTTTTTGAAGCTCCGTAAGGGCGAAGATGTTCATATACGCGGCCTTGAAGGCGTCGCGGGAACGCCAGTGGGTGTTCATGTTGAGAACGGGGTTCCCGTCGTCGCCGGGAAGCATCCGGCACCAGACGCGCTGGAGGCAGGGCGGGTCGTCCGTCGGCGGGTCCAAGTCGACGTTCCAGGTGATCGCCTGGGCCCGGCGCGAGTGGCCGGACCGGCAGAGTTTATTGACGATATAATCAATCTGGTCGATCGTCTTCCCTTGGGTTTCATATGCGAAAAGCCGCTTATGATACGTGTACGTCCACTTGCCCTCCTCCGGGGCGATCCAATGATCGTGGATGCCGTCGACGACCTCCTGGCGGTAAATCTCCAGGTCTTCCAGGCCTCCGGGGAATGCCCGGTGGATGCGGGGCTCGGCGAACGGCTCCTCGACCACCCACATCATCGTGCAGTCGCGGCTCGGCGGATCGCCGGGCTTGTCGTACTCCGTCCGGACGGCGGCGCCTTTGTGCCAGCATTCAAGGACGGCTTTTTCCCAGGCCTCCGGGAGTGTCTTTCCTGAGACAAAGAGAGCCGGAATATTGCCGTTCATGATCATCTCCTCGCGTCTCCCGTCTTGTATCATAGCCGCCCCCCTAGAATCAATTTTCTGCATTTCCGCGTAAACCTCCGGCCTCGATTCTGTTTTTCCCGCGTTTGCGACAATCCTTCCGCCCGAGCGTCTAAATAGGAGAACGCAATTTCGGGCCATCACGCGCCATCCGATAAACGAGGCGGAGACATGAACGACGATCCCCAACACCCTTCGGATGGGCCGACGGCGGGCGGCGCATCGCCGCCGGAAAAACTCCCGGCTGCGGATCCTCCGCTTTTCGATGGCCACCGGGGTCGGCTTCGCGAAAAATTTCTGAAAGCGGGCCTTTCGGGTTTTCTGGATTATGAAGTCATCGAACTTTTACTGACCTTGGGAACGCCTCGGCGCGATTGCCGTGAACCCGCCCGCCTGGCCTTGCGGGAATTCCGGACGCTCCGGGGTGTGCTCGAGGCCGAAGCTCATGAGCTCCGGCGCATCCCGGGCATCGGAGCCGCCAACGTCTTCGGGATCCGGCTCATTCAGGACGTCGCCCGCCGTTTTCTGAAAGACCGGATGCTCAGCCGCCCCTACTGCCGATCGGCCCGGGAGGTGTTCGATTATCTCTATCACGCGATGCGCGACCTGAAAAAAGAAGATTTCAAAGTGCTTTTCCTGGACGCGAAAAACCAGATCCTCGAGGAGAAAACGTTGTTCGAGGGAACAGTAGATTCGAGCGCCGTGTATCCCCGGGAAATCATGAAAGACGCCTTCCGTTTCAACGCGGCCGCGCTCATCTTCGCCCATAATCATCCCTCGGGCGACCCCGAACCGTCTTTTTGTGACAGGGAAATCACCAAGGAGTTGGTCTTCGCCGCCCGGGTCATGGGGCTCAAGGTCCTGGATCACCTCGTCATCGGCAATAATTGCTATTTCAGCTTCGCCGATCACGGATTGATTTCCGACTACGACCTTCTCTTCCTTTCCGTCCACGGAAAGGAAGGGTCCAGAGGCTGACCCGCGAATTCTTCCATTCCCGTTTCGTTTGTCATGCTGTTAGCCCGGGATCCACACCCTCTTCTTTTCCCCCGGATTTCGGATTAAACTGGCGGAAGGAAGACCAGTTTTTTCCGGAAAATTTGGTTCAGGAGGAATCCTGATGAAACCGATCGCCGAAATCGCGGCCAAATTGAACCTTGTCCCCGAATGTCTGGAATTTTACGGAAAATACAAGGCCAAGGTGGATCCGGCGGCCGTCCCCGCCGATCGAGCGCCGGGGAAACTGATCCTCGTGACGGCCATGACGCCCACGCCCGCGGGCGAGGGAAAAACGACGACGGCCATCGGGCTTGTCGACGCCCTGACGCGGGTCGGCAAAAACGCCGTCGCGGCGCTTCGCGAACCTTCCCTGGGACCGGTTTTTGGGATGAAGGGAGGGGCCACCGGCGGCGGGAAAGCCCGAGTCGTTCCCGGCGACGACATCAACCTCCACTTCACCGGCGACATCCACGCCATCACCTCCGCCCACAACCTGCTCGCGGCCATGGTTGAAAACCGGCTTCATTTCGACGGGTGTGCGGGATTTCTGGACGGCAGGAACGTTACCTGGAAACGGGCGATGGATATGAACGACCGGGCCCTTCGGGAAATCATCATCGGTTTGGATGATACCTACGGCGGATACGCCCGGGAGTCCGGGTTCGACATCAGCGCCGCCTCGGAAGTCATGGCCATTTTTTGCCTGTCCAGGGATTTGGCCGACCTCAAGGCCCGTCTGGGGCGCATCGTGGTCGGATACGGCCTGGACACGAAACCCGTCACGGCCGCCATGCTCAAGGCGGCGGGGGCCATGGCGGCGCTTCTCCGTGACGCCCTGCGGCCGAACCTCGTGCAAACACTCGAGGGAACGCCGGCTTTCGTCCATGGCGGGCCGTTCGCCAACATCGCCCACGGCACCAACTCCGTCATCGCCACCGGCCTGGCCCTCCGCCTGGCCGATTTCGTCGTCACCGAATGCGGATTCGGTTCGGACCTCGGGGCGGAGAAGTTTTTCGACATCGTGGTTCGCGACGGGGCCGTCCCGGCGCCGTCGGCCGTCGTCATCGTCGCCACCCTGCGTTCGCTCAAGTACCACGGCGGGGTGAAACTCGACGCCCTTAAAAACGAAAACATCGCGGCGATGGAAGAGGGGTACGCAAATCTCCAGGCCCATGTCGAGATCGTCCGGCAGTTCGGCCTGCCCGTCGTCGTTGCCCTGAATAAATTCCCGACGGATACCCCGGCTGAGATCGAGGCGTTTGCCGCCCGGGCCAAGGCCGATCATTTGCGCCATACCCTCAGTGATGTTTACGGATCGGGCGGGCAGGGAGGGGTGGAATTGGCGGGAGAGGTCCTGGCGGCCATGGCCTCCGACCCGGCTGATTTTCGGTTCCTGTATCCCCTGGAAGCGCCGCTTTTAGAGAAGGTGGAAACGATCGCCCGCCGCGTCTACGGCGCCGACCGCGTCGTCCTGGAAGCCAGGGCTCGCAAGAAATTGAAAAGGTTCGAAGACAACGGGTTTTCCGGTCTCCCGGTCTGTATTGCCAAGACGCAGTATTCGTTGTCGGACGACGCCAAGCTCCTGGGGAGGCCGAAAGGATTCCCCCTGACCGTGACCGAGTTTTCGCTCAGCGCCGGGGCGGGATTCGTCGTCGCCCTCTGCGGGGACATCATGACGATGCCGGGAATGCCGAAGGCGCCGGCCGCCGAAAAAATCGACGTTTCCGACGACGGGGTCATTTCGGGCATCTTGGGATGATCGTAATGACCCCGTCATCACGGGCATCCTGGGGTGACGGGGTTTTACTCCCGCCGTCGAATATGATAAAAAGAAACGAGAAAAAGTACACGGTTCGAGCGTCCCATTGGATGTGCGTCCCGATCCGGAGGATCCCATGAAAGACGAAGAACAGGAGCGTCGCGATGTTTCCCGGAGCAAGGCCATCGAAGCAGCCGTCTCCCAGATTGAAAAGCAGTTCGGCAAGGGCTCAGTCATGAAACTCGGCCAGAAGGACGCGGCCCAGAAGATCGGGTCTATCCCGACCGGGTCGATCGCCTTCGACCTGGCGCTCGGAATCGGAGGTTTTCCCAGGGGCCGGGTCGTTGAAATCTTCGGCCCTGAAGCCACGGGAAAAACGACGCTGGCCCTCCACGTCATCGCCGAGGCCCAGCGCCGCGGCGGCCAAGCGGCCTTCATCGATGCCGAACACGCGCTCGATCCGCCCTATGCCGCTAAAGTCGGGGTTGACATCGACAACCTCCTCATTTCCCAGCCCGATTACGGTGAACAAGGGTTGGAAATCGCCGAGGTTCTGGTCCGAAGCGGCGCCGTGGACGTCGTCGTCGTGGATTCGGTCGCGGCTCTCGTTCCGAAGGCGGAACTGGAAGGTGAGATGGGCGACGCTCATATGGGACTCCAGGCGCGATTGATGAGCCAGGCGCTTCGGAAGCTGACCGCGATCGTGGCCAAGTCGAAAACCTGCTTTATTTTCATTAATCAAATCCGGGAAAAAATCGGATTTTTCCTGGGCAACCCGGAGACGACCACCGGGGGCCGGGCCCTCAAGTTTTACGCTTCCCTCCGGGTCGATGTCCGGCGGATGACGGCCATCAAGGAGGGCGATCAGGTGGTCGGCAACCGGGTCAAGGTCAAAATCGTCAAGAACAAGATGGCCCCGCCCTTCCGTGACGCGGAATTCGACATCATCTACGGCGAGGGAATCTCCCGGGAAGGCGATCTCGTCGACATGGGCTCCAACCTCGGCCTGATCGAAAAATCCGGGACTTGGTACTCTTACAAGGGTGAACGAATTGGCCAGGGCCGGGACAACGTCAAGAAACTCCTCAAGGAAAATCCCGCGCTGGCCGCCGACCTGGACGCCGAGATTCGTAAAAAGGTCGGAATCGCGAAAACAGACGGGACCGAGGAAGAAGTCCCCGAAGAAAAACCGGCCCGGGCCCCGGAGCGGGCTCCGGAGAAGACATCCGAACGCCGCGGCCGCTGAACGGCGCCCTTTGATCGGGGCGGGATGAGGAAACGTCCGAAAAGAGGGGAGGAGGGATTCGATGGCCCGGAATTCGTCTTCGCGCTCGAAAAAGAGCGGGCTTTCTCCCGGCAGCCTTGTCCATGTCGGCCGCCGCAAGGTCGACCGGCCCCGCATCACCCTGATCGATTACGACGGCGAACATTTCCTCGAAAAGGAAGTCGAGTCCGTCGATGAGTGTTTTCCCTTCAACCTGACGTCCACGGTGACCTGGATCAACGTCGACGGAGTCCATGACCCCGAAGTCATCGAAAAGCTTGGGAAGGCGTTCGGCCTTCATCCGCTGATTCTGGAAGATATCATGTCGACGGCCCAGCGTCCCAAGCTCGACGACCTCGAGACGTCGTTCTATGTCGTCGCCCGGATGGTCGAGCTCAGCGGCCGCGGGACGGAAATCGTCACCGAACAGCTCAGCCTGATTTTCGGCAAGAATTTCGTCCTGACGTTCCAGGAGGAACCGGGCGATATGTTCGACCCCGTCCGGGAGCGGATCCGCAACGGCAAAGGCCGCATCCGGAAGCTCGGGCCCGATTATCTCGCTTACGCCCTCCTGGACGCCGTCGTCGATCATTATTTCGTCGTTTTGGAAAACCTCGGCGATCGGATTGAAACGCTCGAGGAAGAACTCGTGAAAAATCCCCGGCAGGAGACGCTCCACAGGATCCATGCGCTCAAGCGGGAGATGCTGATGTTCCGCAAGGCGGTCTGGCCGCTGCGGGAAGTCGTCGCCGGCATCGCCCGGGAGGAAACGCCCGTGATCCAGGCTTCGACGAACATCTTCCTTCGGGACGTTTACGACCATGTCATCCAGGTGATCGACAACGTCGAAACGTACCGCGACATGCTGGCGGGAATGCTGGAGACCTATCTCTCCAGCATTTCCAACCGGATGAACGAAGTCATGAAGATCCTGACGATCATCTCCACGATTTTCATCCCCTTGACGTTCATCGTTGGCGTTTACGGAATGAATTTCAAGTTTATGCCCGAGATCGAATGGCGGTTCGGATATTTTCTTGTCTGGGGCGTCATCATCGTCGTGGGCGTAAGTTTGATCAGGTTCTTCAAACGAAAAAAATGGTTCTAAGCCGCCGCCGGCCGGACCGAGGGAGGGGTCGATGAAACCGAAGACCATCGTTATTCTCGTCCTGGTCGTCATCCTCGCGATCGTGCTGATCCAGAATTCCGGGCTCGTCGAATTCCAAATGCTTTTTTGGCATATTTATGCGCCTCTTTTCTTCCTGGTCTTGGGCGTATTCGCCGTCGGGTTGATCATCGGCTATCTTGTGGCGAAGGTCGACCGAAAAAAAAGGCCGAAACCGGCTCCCGCGCCGGTCGAACGGGAGGCGAAACCGTCGCCCGTCTCCGAGACGAAGCCCGGTCCCTCGGCGGCACCGTGATCTTCGGATCCGGCCCGAACCTCGAGAAATGAAAGGTATTTTCCGGCATCTCAAAACATATATCTTTCGCGGATTCTTAGCGCTTTTGCCGCTGGCCCTGTCGTTTTTTGTTCTTCGATTTCTTTACATAACCGTGGATCAGCGGATCGCCCGGCTGTTTGAGCGATGGGTCGGTTTCAGTATCCCGGGATTCGGCCTTCTTCTTGTCCTGTTTGTGCTTTATCTTCTCGGCCTGGTCGCCTCGAATTGGACCGGTCGGCAGGCCTTGAGTTTTTTGGATAAGACCTCCTCCCATATTCCCCTGATTAAGACGATTTATCTTCTCGGAAAACAGCTCGGCGCGGCTTTTTCCGCGCCCGAAAAGAAGGGATTGAAACGGGTCGTTCTGGTTGAACATTTCCGGCCGGGGGTGTGGTCGATCGGATTCGTGATGGGCTCGGTGTTCGACGAAAAATCGGGAGAGAAGATGCTCCGGTTGTTTGTCCCGACCGCCCCGAATCCCACGTCGGGCTTCATGCTGATCGTCGCCGAATCCAAGGTCAAGGACGTGGATTGGAGCGTCTCCGAGGCAATGAATACCGTCATCTCCGGCGGCTTGATCGGGCCCGATACGATCAAAGACAAGTTGCCGGGTTCAAACCCGCCGTGATGATCCTCCGACGGTCATCCCCGCTGAATAGAAAGCCCTTCCCTCTATGATCTCAACACTTTGCGGAGGTATTTCGCCGTAATCGAGGTTCGGGATTTGGCCACGGTCTCGGGCGTCCCTTCGGCGACGATCGTGCCGCCTCTCTCCCCGCCGTCCGGCCCCATGTCGAGAACGTAATCGGCGCTTTTAACGATGTCCAGGTTGTGTTCGATGACGATGAGCGAATGCCCTTCGTCCACCAGCCGTTGAAAACAGCGGAGGAGGGTGGAAACGTCCTCCGGATGAAGCCCGATCGTCGGCTCGTCGAAAAGATAAAGAATGTTCCGTTCGCGTTCGTGGATGAGATGAAAGGCCAGCTTGATTCGCTGGAGCTCTCCGCCCGACAGCGTCGTCGTCGGCTGGCCCAGACGGAGATAGCCGAGCCCGACATCCTGAAGGGGTTTGAGTTTTTTCAGGATTTCCGGCCGGTCTCCGAAGAATTCCAGGGCGTCGTCGACGGTCAGATGGAGCACGTCGTCGATGTTCTTGCCCTGGTAACGGATGTCGAGGACCTCGCGCTTGAACCGTTTTCCCCGGCAGGCTTCGCAAACGAGGGTGACGTCGGATAAAAACTGCATCTCCACGATTTGCCGGCCCGCCCCTTCGCACTCTTCGCACCGGCCCCCCTTGGTATTGAAGGAGAACGTACCCGGCTTGAGGCCGAGAAGCCGGGCCTCCCGGGTCTGGCTGAACAAATCGCGGATGCCGTCCATGGCCTTCAGGTAGGTGGCCGGAATGGAGCGGGGCGAGGCGCTGATGGGCGATTGATCGACGCAGATGATCTTGTCGATGCGTTCCAGGCCGCGGATATCCGCGAATCCCTCCCGAGTTTCGCCGCTCCATCCCCGGTAGAGGACGTCGTGGAGAAGGGTGCTTTTCCCGGAACCGGAAACGCCCGTGAGACAGGCGAACACGCCCAGGGGGAGCCGGATGTCGATATGCTTGAGGTTGTGGGCGTGGGCGTCTTTCACGAGCAGAAAACTGCGCGGATCACGCCTCCGGCGCGGAACGGCGATCACTTTTTCCCCGTTGAGATAACGAGCGGTCATCGAGCTATTTCCGTCGGGAGGAGCGGTGCCGTTGCGTTTTTTAAGGACGGCGGAAAGCGGCCCGGCGAACAGGATTTCGCCGCCGTGTTCCCCGGCCCCGGGGCCCATGTCGATCAGGTGGTCGGCGGCGCGGATGATGTCCGGGTCGTGCTCGATAACCAGGACGGTGTTGCCGATCGATTTGAGCGATTGGAGAATTTGGACGAGCCGGGCGTTGTCCCGGGGATGCAGCCCGATGGAGGGCTCGTCCAGGACGAACAACGTACCGACCAGGGAGGAACTGAGAGCGGCGGCCAGATTGATCCGCTGGGCTTCCCCGCCGCTCAGGGTGAACGTCATCCGGTCCAGCGTAATATAATCCAGGCCGACCTCGACCAGGTATTTGAGGCGGTTTTGGATTTCCGCGACCAGTTTTTCGGCGATCTTTTGTTCTTCGGACGAAAGGCTCAGGTTTTCGAAAAAAACCGCCGCTTCCCCGACCGTCAGGCGGACGATTTCGCCGATGGACAGCCCCTCGACCTTGACGCCCAAGGCGTCCGGATTCAAGCGCGTCTGGGCGCAGGCCGGGCAGGGCGCGTATTTGCGATAGCGGCTGAGAAAAACGCGGACCTGGACCTTGTATTTTTTTGCTTGGAGCCAGTCGAAAAAGCCTTTGACTCCATACCAATCGCCGTCGCCGTCGAAGATGAAACGGCGGTCCCCGCTTTTAAGATCCCGGTAGGGAACGCGAGTCGGAATTCCGCGACGCCGGACTTCCCGCAGCATCTCCCGCATAACCCCGCGGGAAACGGGTTTCGTCCACGGCTCGATGGCTCCCTCTTCGAGGGATTTCGACGGGTCGGGGACGATCTTGTCCTCGTCCAAAACGGCCAGGTCCCCGAAGCCATGGCATTCCGGACATGCCCCCTGCGGGCTGTTGAAGGAAAAAAGATTCGGATAGGGATCCTCGTAGGCGATCCCGCAGGCTTTGCATTCGAGGCTGTCGGAGAAGGAAAATTCCCGGCCGCCGTCCGTTTGAACGCGGGCCCGCCCGCCGCCGTGTTTCATCGCCGATTCGATCGAATCGACGAGACGCTCGCGGTCGTCCGGGTCGAAATTCATCCGGTCGACGAAGATGGAAAGCTTCTGACCTTTGAAGGATGGCAAGTCGTCGAACGGCACGATCTGGCCGCCGATTAAGGCCCGGTGAAATCCGAGCTTTTTTAGCGCGGCCGTGTTTTTCTCAATCGCGGTTTCAAACGAAATCGAA
The DNA here is from genome assembly GCA_026393895.1 of Candidatus Aminicenantota bacterium. Lineage (GTDB taxonomy): Bacteria > Acidobacteriota > Aminicenantia > Aminicenantales > UBA4085 > JAAZPG01. The sequence continues at coordinate 49,912 of JAPKZG010000003.1, read as the reverse complement.
AGCGAGGTACCGGCCGGAAGCGCCGAAAGTTCGTCAACGATGGAATCGATCGTGTCCCGGGAGACGGGCCGTCCGCATTGGCGGCAGTGGACCGTTCCGACCCGGGCATAGAGAACCCGGAGAAAGTCATAGGTTTCCGTGACCGTGGCCACGGTCGATCGGGGATTTTTGGTCGCGGCCTTCTGCTGAATGGCGATGGCCGGAGGAAGGCCTTCGATCAGGTCGACGTCGGGTTTGTCCATCCGTTCGAGAAACTGGCGGGCGTAAGAGGACAGCGATTCGATGTAACGACGTTGGCCTTCGGCATAGAGCGTGTCCAGAGCCAGGGAGGATTTTCCCGATCCGCTGACCCCCGTGACGACGGTGAACGTATTCAAGGGGATGTCCACGTCCACGTTCTTGATGTTGTGAACACGCACGCCCTGGAGAATGATCTTTTCCGTGTCTTTCATGGCGGCCATATTTCGCGCTTAAAAAAAGAATCATTATAGCATGGACAAGGCGAAATGTGGATAATGGGGCCATGCGGCCGGCCATGAAGCGGGCTTTGATTTGCGCCACCGTCCCCTTTTTGGCCCTGGTCGCCGCTCTTCCGTTCGTCAATCGTCTCCGGCCGATCGTTTTCGGCCTGCCGTTTGTGCTGTTCTGGATCCTGGCCTGGGTGGGATTGACGCCGGTTTTTCTGTTCCTCGCGGACCGTTTCCTCCGGAAGGAGAGGGACGATAAGGACGGGGAACGATGACCTCGGCGTTGTCGATCATTTTAGGCGTCATCTTGGCCGCTTCTGCCGTCGGATTCATCGCCGGCCGCCGAATCCCGATGAATCTCGAAAATTGGACAGTCGGCGGCCGCAAATTCGGGATCGCCCTTATCTGGCTGTTGATGGCCGGAGAGGTGTACACGACCTTCACTTATCTCGGCGCCAGCGGATGGGCGTACGCCAAGGGCGCTCCGACCTATTACATCCTGATATACGGAACGCTGGCTTATACCCTGTCGTTTTTCATCCTGCCCGAGATTTGGAAAATCGGAAAACGCGCCGGGCTCCATACCCAACCGGATTTTTTCGTCCACGTTTATAAAAGCCGCGGGTTGGGGGTCCTGGTGGCGGCCGTCGGGATCATCTCGATTCTGCCCTATCTCCAGCTCCAGCTGGCCGGCCTGGGGCTGATCGTCGAAGTGGCCTCCGACGGAGCCGTTTCCTCTTCCGCCGCCATTCTCCTGGCTTTTCTTCTGACCACCGCGTTTGTCCTGACCAGCGGTCTTCGCGGGAGCGCCTGGGTTTCCGTCATCAAGGACGTTCTCATGTTGTCGGCCGTCGGGATCGTCGGGTTTGGCCTGCCGAAGATTCATTTCGGGAGCATCGGCCGGATGTTCCAGGCCTTGATCGAAAAAAACCCGAATCATCTCGTTTTTCCGGGCTCCGCCCCGACGATGGGCGTCCTCTGGGTCATGTCGACCGTTCTTCTGACCGGGATGGGATTTTACATGTGGCCGCAACTGTTCGGGACGGCGTTCTCGGCCAAAAGTGATCGGATCATCCGGCGAAACGCCGTGATCATGCCTCTTTACCAAATCCCGGTCGTTCTGATCTTTTTTGTTGGATTTACCGCTTTTTTGGTCCTACCGGGGTTGAAAAACGGGGATCTTTCCTTGTTGACGCTTGTCCGGCAATCGTACCCGCCCTGGTTTGTCGGGTTTGTCGGAGCCGCCGGCGCGGTGACGGCGATGGTTCCGGCGTCTGTCCTCGTTCTCTCGGCCGCCGCGCTGCTTTCCAAGAATATTTACCGGGCCGGCTTTCGTCCCGGGGCTTCGGACGTTGAGGTGATGCGCGTCTCGCGGCTGATGGTGTTGGCGGTCGCGACGGCGGCCCTCGTTTTCGCCCTGGCCTTGCCCAACGCCCTCGTCAATCTTCTTTTGATCGGCTACGACGGCGTAGCCCAGCTCTTTCCCGGCGTCATTCTGGGCCTTTTCTGGAAGAAGGTCACCCGGGGGGGCGTTGCGGCCGGGCTGATCACCGGACTAGCCGTCGCATCGTTTCTCGTCTTCGGAAAGCACGATCCGTTTTTCGGCTTCAACGCCGGCTTCATCGCTCTTTCCGTTAATGCGCTGGTTGCGGTCGCCGTCAGCAAGTTTGTCCGCCCTTCGTCCCGGCCGGCCCGCTGATTTCCGGCCCGTTTTCTGATAGATTATTTCTTCCCCCATCGGAGGATGATCATGTTCGATGACATCAAGAACGAGGCGGCGGCGTTTTCCGGCCGGATGTCGGGTTGGCGGCGCGCGTTCCACCGCCGCCCGGAAACGGCAAACAACGAGCGCGAAACTTCGGCCGCGCTGAAATCGTTTTTCGAGCGGCTGGGAATTCCCGTCCGGACGCTCGCCGGGACGGGGCTTCGGGCGGATCTTGCGGGACTCCCCGGGGGCCGGACCGTCGCCTTACGGGCGGACATGGACGCCCTTCCTCTGGTGGAGGAAGGCGATAAACCTTATCTTTCCGAGATTCCGGGCGCCTGCCACGCCTGCGGTCACGACGGCCACATGGCCGCGCTGATGGGCGCGGCCGAAATTCTGGCCGCCCGGAAGAACTCTTTCCGGGGACGGGTGGTCTTTCTCTGCCAGCCGTCCGAGGAGCTTCCGCCGGGCGGGGCTGTGCCGATGATCGCCGAAGGGGCGCTCCGCGGCGTGGACGCCATCTTCGGAATTCATTTTTGGCAGTCTCTTCCGACAGGAAAAATCGGCCTGGTGAAAGGGACGATCATGGCCCAGGCCGATAATTTCCGCATCACGGTGACGGGCCGGGGCGGCCACGGGTCCATGCCCCACGCGACGGCCGACCCGATCGTCGCGGCCGGCCAGTTGATTGTCGCCCTGCAGAGCGTGGTCAGCCGCAACGTCGACCCGTTGAAACCGGCGGTGTTGTCGTTCGGGACGGTTCACGGCGGGTCGGTCTACAACATCATTCCCAACGAAGTCCGGCTCAGCGGAACGGTCCGCACCCTCGAACCCGACGTTCAGACGCTGATGAAAAAGCGTTTGGCCGAAATCACCGAAGCGACCGGGCGGGCCGGCGGCGTCCATACCGTCCTGGAGTACGAGGACGGATATCCGCCGGTCGTGAATCCGTCCGATTCCGTCGATTTCGTCGTTCGAACGGTCGAATCCCTATGGGGCCGGGAGGCGATCGCCCCCTTCGCGCCGGTCATGGGCGGCGAGGATTTCGCCTATTACCTGCAAAATATTCCCGGGGCGTTCATTTTTTTGGGCTCGGGCGACGGGATGCCTTATCCCCACCATCATCCCGGTTTCGACCTGGACGAGCGGGCGCTTGAGCCCGCGGCCGCGCTGCTCGTGGCCCTGGCCGTTTCGTTTTTAGGCGGGGCCGAATGAATTTCGGAATCCTTCTGGCGATCGCCCTGGCGATGGCCATGGACACGTTCGCCGTCGCAATCGGAGTGAGCCTGGTCATGAGGGGTTGCACGCCGCGCCAGACCCTTCGACTCGCGGGAAGCTTCGGGCTGTTTCAGTTTGTCATGCCGCTTGTCGGATGGGCGGTCGGCCGGACGGTCGTCGGCCTTGTCCGGGGCTTCGATCACTGGATCGCCGCCGGGCTTCTCGTATTCGTCGGCGGGAAGATGATCGCCGAAGCCTTGGAGAAAAAGAAGAACGGAAAAACCGACGTCTCCTGTCCCGATAAAACCCGGGGGGGGCATTTGCTTTTTTTGTCCCTGGCCACCAGCATCGACGCCCTGGCCGTGGGGTTGAGTTTGGCCGCGCTGAACGTTCCGGTCGTCTATCCGGCGGCCGTCATCGGCGTCGTCACTTTTCTTGTCTCCGTCGTGGGAACAAGAATCGGGCCGGTTTTAGGCCGTTGGGTGGGGAAAGGGGCCGAATTGGCCGGGGGTCTGGTTCTGCTGGCGATCGCGGCCAAGATTCTCGTCGAGCATTTGTCTTGAAGCTGCGGAAGAAAGCCGCCGGTCTCGCCGCCTTCCGGGATGGTCCGGGCCGGCCGTATTAAAAAATCGTATACCGTCCGTCTTTCATGATCGTTTCGGCCTGGTCTCGAGCAAAGGAGAGGGTCACTTCGGCGACGGCGACCCGGCGTTGAATTTCCGGGACGAAAATGCGGTCGACATGGATGACCGCGGCGGGCGAGGAAAAATCCTTTGGGCCGACCATCCCGCCGAAATGATCGCTCCGGCCGAAGGCGACGTGAAGCCCAAGTTTTTCGTCCAGGAGAACCTCTCCGCAGGGACGGAGGCCGAAATCGCCCAGGACGCCGAATCCCAGTTCGGCCATGTTGCCGTAAGCGGGTTCCCGCTTCAGATAATCGTTTTCCGATTCGGCTGTCGGGCCGCCGCCGTCGGCGGAAACCGCTTTGTTTTTGTGAATCTTGTAGAGAACGACCTCGCCGCCGATTTCGACGGGAAGAACCCCGGCCGTGGCGCTGACATCTCTTTTTTCGCCTTCATAAGGGACGATATAGGCCTCGCCGCTCGGCAGGTTTCCCGCCGTCCCGAGATCCGGAAAACGGCCGGTGCTCGAATGGGCGGTCCGATGCCGAAGGTCGAAGTGCATCCGGTATTCCAATCGGCCGTCGACGCGAAAGAGAATAGCGGCCCCGACGGCCTTGTCAAGGCGGTTTTTGACGGCCTCCACGAACCGGGCGACCTTGCCGTAATCGACGCGCAGGGCCGGGATCATCGACGGGCTGAGGCCGGGCATCGTCGCGGCCCGGAAGCCGAATTGCTTGGCGGCCAGTTTCAGTGGTGCGGTCGTCGAATATTCCGTGGGGGCGAGGATGATCTGGGATTCGGCGAAAACGTCCGCGAAAGGCACCTTAAGACCCAACTCTCCGAGAGCGGAAGAATTGTCCGGAGGATTGGTTCCGCAAAGATAGGTCTCGGCCGGAAGATCGGCGTTGTTTGATCCCACGTCGGGGTAGGCATAGAGCCGGACATCGTCCACGGGGATTTCCTGCCGGTTGTCATAGAGCATCCTTAGCCATTCGAAGGCCAAATCGCGCCGCTCCTGCCAGGCGGGATTGTCATGGGATGACTGGCGGGGGATATCGACCAGGATCGATAGAATGCTGTCGTCCTGATGATGGGGAAAGACGGACCGGACAAGATCGACGAGTTCTCTTGACGTCAGGTTCGCCATCACCTACTCCTGCCGGTATTATAAACGCTTTTTTGGGAAATTTCCTCCACAACCTCGAACACCCGGGCTCCCGGCCGGTCGGCGGGCAGGGTGTCCCCCTAAATATGGACTTTGAACCCGGCCGAAACGGCCGATCCCATCGTCCCGTATCCGAACACCGTTTCGTAGCGGGCGTCTCCGATGTTGTCCCATCGGCCGAAAAATTCAAGACCCCGGCCCGGGGCAAACGAGAGATAGGCGTCGATGAGCGTGTAGGCGGGCAACGTAACGACTTCGGCCGTCCACCCGCTGTAATCGTTATCCCGGCGAGCGCCGGTGAAAACCGCCGAGAGGCCGGCTTCCCAACCTTCGGCTAACGTCCATTGGATCGCTCCGGAAAGCTTGTCGTTCGGCCGGCGGAGAAGCGGCGTGTCTGCATCCAGGTCGCGGGCTTCGAGGAGCGTGTATCCGAACCGGAGCGTCAGTCGGTCGACCGGTCGGGCGTCGGCCGAGAGCTCCCAGCCGTTGGTCCGGGCCCGCCCGATGTTGACGTATCCCCGGAGAAAATCGTAATCGATCAGGTTCCGGAAATCCGATTGAAAATAGGACACGGCGAGAAGAACCGCTCCCCGGGCAAAGGCTTGTTCCACGCCCGCATCCCAGCCCAGGGATTCCTCGGGGAAGAGGGTTTCGTTTCCGATCGGACCCCAAGATGTCCCCGGCGCATAAAGCTGGTAGAGCGACGGCGCCTTGAAGGCGGTCCCGATCGTGGCCTTGAGTTTCGTCCCCGTATGCTCGATGACGACGGCCGGGGCGAAGCGGCAGGTCAGCGCCGTCCCCGCCCGGCTGTGGACGTCAAGCCGGAGGCCGGCCGTGGCGAAAAACGCCTGACCCAGGCGGAACCGATCCTGGAGGAAAACTCCGGTCCGGTCCGCGCGGCGGTTGGGGAAGACGCTTTCGTAAGGACCCCAGGCGCTGACCGATAAATAATCGGAGTCTCCGGTCTCCCGCTCCAGCTCGGCCCCGATCGTCAGGGTGTGGCCGGGACGGAGGAACGCGTTGTTCTGCCAGTCGATCCGGACTCGGCCGCTTCGGTATCTCCCGGTCTCGGAGTCGAAGGGGTGGACCGAATCAACGGGATTATCGTTTTGGCGGGACGATCGAATATACGAGAATCCGAGCTTGGATTCCCAACGGCCGTCGGCAAACAACGCCCGGGCCTGGGCCCGGATGAATCCGGAAAGGTAATCCTGAACGGAGTTGGAGTCGTCGCCGTAGGCGCCGCCGTAAGAGTCGAGGTCGGTCCGGGCGGAAACGCCCCGGATAATCAGGTCGATTTCGGTTCCGCCCTCAAGGACAAGGCCGGCCCGGCCGGCGAGCGTCCAATTGCGGTATCCGTCTTTTTCGGTGTTTCCGGCATAGGCGTTGTCCGCGGCCGAAATGCCGGCGGTCGATTCCCTCGACAAACTGAAATCGTATCGGAACGAACGGCTTGATCCGCGAACATTCAAGCCGCCGGAGAAGGTGCCGAACGAGCCGCCGGAGGCGCGGAGCGTCAACGCCGGTTTTCCCGAACCCCGCGCGGTCAGGATGTTGATGACGCCGCCGAGGGCGTCGGAGCCATAGAGCGTGCTTTGCGGGCCGCGCAGGATTTCGATCCGCTCGACGCCGTCGAGCGTCAAGTGGGCGAGGTCGAAGGAATGGGACGGATTGATCGGATCGTTCAGCGGCACACCGTCCAGGAGAACGAGGACGTGTTCCGAATTCGCCCCGCGGATGAAAACGGACGAAGACGATCCCGGCCCGCCGTTCCGGGCGACGGCCAAGCCGAGCGTGTCGCGGAGGGCGTCGAGTACGGACGTTTTATTTGTCCGTTCGAGATCTGCCCGGGTGATGACGGTAATGGCGCTCGCGACTTCGCGAAGGGGCGTTTCGAGCCGGGCGGCGGTGACGACGACCTCGTGTTGAAGGGGGAGCGGCGTTTCCGGGGGGGGATCTTCGGCCGCGGCCGGCCGGACGAAAAACGCAAGCGCCAGAACGCAGAGCGCGGCCCGGCGGGGTTTTTTGGGGACGGACATGTGAAACCTCCTCTTCCGACCCGAAGATTGGTTTCGCAAAAGTCGGGGAAGGTTTCCTGGCTCTCGGATCATCCTCCTCCCGGGCCTTCCAGCCGCCTTGCGGGGGCCGTGGCGTCGTCCGGGATTCGTTCCCGATTACAGTAGCGGGGACTGCGTCCGTTTTTCACGGACTTCCCTTCGCTCCGACTCGCGATGAGAAGTCATTATCCACGTTTCGGACGATGATGTCAATTTCAATGAAAAAAGGAGGCGGCCCGCCCGTCGTTTACAGGCGGACCACCTCGGGAGGAGGAAGAAATAATATATGGAGAGTAGGAGGAGAAAGGAGGTGATGGCTCTTTTTCATTCCATTGATATGAACATCCCGGCCGGCCCGATCGTTGCGTGTATTTAACTAACTCGGATTCGCTCGAGTTTACCGTGAAAGAGGTTTTTAAGGAAGGAAAGCGGATGGCGGTCTGGTAACAAAAAATAATGCGAACGGGCCGAATTTTAGGCAGAAAACAGATAACCGATTGATTTTAAAAGACTTAAGTTCTCCCCTTTTTCTTACTTTATATATTATACCATACCTCAAATAGCATTTGCAACAAATATTTTCGAATATTCCAATTTTCTTGCCAACAAGGTTTTCCGAGCGTAAAAAGACCGATAAACGGGTCTCTTTTAACGATAATTCGAGTGTAATGCTCGGAAAACGAGGTTAAAACTCAGGCTTTTGACCCGCCGGCCGGGTTTCATTAGAATAATCATGCCCCAAACCAGGAGAAAACATATGGATAATGAGAGTTTCCGGAGATATGCCCACGAGTTTGTCGACTGGATCGCGGATTATTTGGAGAATATCGAGCGTTATCCGGTGATGGCCCAGGTCAAACCGGGCGAGATCCGGTCGAAACTCCCCCTCTCGCCGCCGCAAAGCGGCGAGCCGATGGAACGGATTTTCTCCGATTTCAAAGACATCATCCTCCCGGGGATCACCCATTGGCAACATCCCGCGTGGCACGCATACTTTCCGGCCAACAACAGCCCGGAGTCCATTCTGGGGGAAATGCTGATGGCCGGAATAGGCGCCCAGGGGATGAGTTGGTTGACGTCGCCGGCGGCGACGGAGCTGGAGGACCTCGTCATGGAATGGCTTCGGCAGATGCTGGGCCTTCCGGCCGGGCTCCAGGGCGTGATCCAGGACACCGCCTCGACGGCCACTCTGGCCGCCCTTCTTTCCGCCCGCGAGCGGGCGACGAATTACGCCTCGAATGAGGAAGGATTGCGACGACCGCTGATCGCTTATGCTTCAGGGGAGACGCATTCGAGCATCGAGAAGGGAATCAAGATTGCGGGATATGGACGCCGAAACCTCCGCGTCATCGAGACCGACGCCGCGTTCGCCATGGTCCCGGCGAAGCTCGAAGAAGCGATTCGGAGCGACAAAGCGGCCGGGCTTCAACCGGCGGTCGCGGTGGCCACCCTGGGCACGACGTCGTCGGCGGCCGTGGACCCGCTCCGGCCGATCGGGGAGATTTGCGCCCGCCACGGCTTGTGGCTCCACGTGGACGCGGCCTATGCCGGCACGGCGGCCGTCTGCCCGGAGAACCGTTGGATCCTGGACGGAGCGGAGCACTTCGATTCGTTCGTTTTCAATCCTCACAAGTGGATGTTGACGAACTTCGATTGTTCAGCCTACTTCGTCAAGGATCCGGGTGCCCTGATCCGGACGTTCGAGATTCATCCCGAATACCTGAAAACGGGCGTCGATCCGTACGTTAAAAATTTCCGGGATTGGGGAATCCCGCTGGGGCGGAGATTCCGGGCCTTGAAGCTTTGGTTCGTCGTCCGTTCCTATGGGATCGAAGGGCTTCAGGTCTTCGTCCGCGAGCATCAGCGCCTGGCGCAGCTATTCAAGGGCTGGGTCGAGTCCGAGACGAATTTCGAAGTCCTGGCCCCGGTCCGTTTCGGCCTGGTCTGCTTCCGCTTCAACGATGGTCGGAGCGAAGAGGAATTGACGAAGATCAACAAGGTCTTAATGAACCGCCTGAACGCCTCGGGGACGATCGGCCTGACCCATACGGTCTTGAGCGGGAAATTCACCTTGCGGATGGTGATCGGGTCGCGGTTGACCGAAGAGCGGCATGTCCGCCGGGCTTGGGAACTGATCCGCTCGGCTGCTTTAAAAATTATTTCGGCTTGAAGAGACCGGAGGGATTCGCCCCGAGCAATCCCGCCTTGACCAGGGTCGGATCGGTGAGGTGAAGGTCCCGGAGCTGGGCCGGCGTCATGACCCGGTAATGCCGGGCCCGGTCGAGGGCATCGCCGATCCAGCTGACGTCGTCCGGGGTCGTCATCCAATTTTTATCGTCGAACTGCCGGAGGTCGAAGGGGACGGAATACTGGCGGAGCGTTTTCTGGCCGATCGGGTTGAAGAAGACATCGAAGAACGACATCATCAGTTCCCGGATCGTCCGGTAAACGGGTTCCCGAAACCGGAGCACCGTGTAATTCGATTTGGCGACGCATCCCCAGGCCCCGTTGTGCCTGAAGACCGCCAGTACGTGATCGTCGTCGTTCCAGGAGCGCATGTCGACGAGCAGCGGCGGCCGGCCGTGAAAGCGAAAAGCGGCGGCGGCGAGCAGCGCCCCTTCGAAGCAGTTGGCTTTTCGTTCCCGGAGGACGCGGCGGGGCGAGGCCGTCCCCGCCGCGGGGTCGTAAGCGAGCCGGTTGAGAAAGCGCTGAATTTTCTCCGGGGTGCCGAGCGAGGCGAAAACCGCCCGTTCGCCCCGCGTCCAATCGCCCCGGTCGATTTTCATGCGCAAGGAACGCTCGCGTCGTTTTTTCGGGGCGTCCCCGATCCGTTTGCCGGCGCTCATCGGCCTCCTGGAATCCCGGTTTGGCGGAAAAATTCCCCGGCCGCAACGACGCGGACGTTTTCCGGTTTCACCTCAAGGGTGTAAATCTGGATGACCGTGTCTTCGTTGATCACTTCGGCCGGCATGTTCGGGTTGGCGTATTGAATCGGCGACGGCTTGTTGGAAACCAGGTCCTCCTTGAGCGCCTCCGCGTTCGGAGTAATCACCGCGATGTGGACATTTTTCGCCTGCAGGTACTTTTTCACGGCGGCGTTCACGTCATTTCGGGTCAGCGTCGGCAGGACTTTCGCGGCTTCGGCCAGAAAATCGTCGTAGCCGTAATAATGGGAATCCATCCGCCAGCCGAGCCGCTCGTCCAGGGTCTGGGCGTAGAGCTTCGTGTAATTGAGAAGATAGGTCCGGACAAGTTGAAACCGTTCCTCCGACAGGCCTTCATCCACAAGCCGTTTCAGCTCACGGAGCGCCTGGCGGATGACGAAATGCCGATTGGAATTCGGCAGCGGCCGGATCCAGATGGAAAAATACTGCTGTTGCCGGGCGTGGTTGGGGGAGGGAAACTTGTCCCGGCCTTGAATGAAGTGTTCGATATAGGCGTAATCGCCGTAGTTCTGGCCGCGCTCTTCCCGGATCTTCTGAAAAAGAAGGGAGACATGTTGGCGATGCTCGCCGAAGTGGGCCCCGGCGATCCAGAGGGCGAAGAAATCCTTGTCGGCCCTGGTGAGGGCTATCGGGAATCCCATGGAAATCGCCGTTCCCGGCGTGTCTTTTTCGGCCAGGACGAATTCCAGGCCCTGGGGCGTCCGGGCCGGGGGAAGGGCCAGCTTGGGCGTGAATCCCGCAGGGAGTTTTTCGAAATCCTTCCGGACTTCCTCCGGGAATCCTTCGGGATAACCGCCGGCCAGGCCGATCGTGATATTTCCCCGGACGAAGTGTTCCCGATAGAACTCCTTCGCGTCGTCCACGGTCAGGCCTTGGACGGATTCGACGGTCCCGGATTCGTAGCGGCCGTAGGGATGGCCGTCATACATCATAAGGTTCAGAATTTCCTTCCCAAACTGCTCATCCATATTGCTGATCAGGGTTTTTTCGACGAAGGCGAGCTGGGCGGTTTTGAGGCGGTTGAAATCATCCTCCCGGAACCCGGGATCCAGGAGCATGTCCTTGAACATTGCATAGAAAGCCCGGAGGTTGTCTTTATGAATAGTCGCCGAAAAAACGGCCATTTCCTTATCCAAACTCAGGGAGACGCCGGCGGCCATCGGGAAGAAAGCCCGGCTGATGTCCTCGGCCGAACGGAGGCGGCTTCCGCCTTCGGTGAGCAAACTCCAGGTCAGGCGGCAGAGGCCGTCTTTTCCGGTCGGGTCCTCAGCCGCTCCGATTTTAGTTAAAATGCGGAATGAGACCAGCGGGTTGTCCGGAACCGGCAGAAGCTCCGACGTCAATTGATCCGGGCTGATGGATTTTCCGCAGGAGGCCAAAAGCGTCGTCCCGGCGATTGCGGCGAGACATAAAAGAACGGCTTTCATCGGCAGGCCTTTCATTTCACGCCTCCTCCCGTCAAGGTGACGGTTGTGGAGTTTTCGGTTTTGAAATACCTGGCCGCGGCCGCGGAAATATCGGCGGGCGTGATGCGGTCGTAGAGATTGAAGAGCCGGTTGATCGTTCCCGGGTCCCCGGTCAGATTGATGTAAATAACCAGGGTCCCGGCCACTCCGTCCGACGTGCCGAGCGCCTCGGCCACCGAGTATTTTTTGTTGGACTTGATGTCGGTCAGGTCTTTGTCCGAAACCGGCTCGCGCTTGAGCCGATCCAATTCCTGAAGAATCTGAGATTCGACGTAGGGCAGGTCCTCGTCGTTTTTGACGACGGCGTTGAAGACGAGAAGCGACGGGTCGCGATTGTCGCCGAACCCGGCCGTAAGGCTCAGGCATTTCTGCTCCTCCCGGACAAGGCGCTGGACGAGCGGGGAGGACGGGTCGAAGGCGACCGCGGCCAGGAGGTCCAGGGCGGCTTTATCCGTGACTTCGTCGGAGAACGCCGGCCCATGGTAGCCGATGGCCAGCCGGGCGATGGTTTTTCCCGGCCAGGGGAGGTGGGCGCGTTTGGCCGCTTTTTGCGGCGGTTCGACCGGTACTTGGAGCGCGTAGTTCGATTTTTCCCAGGGACCGTAATAGGTCCGGACGAGTTCCATCAACCGGGCGTGGTCGAAGTCGCCGACAACGAGAAGAATGGAATTGTCCGGCGCGTAAAACCGTTTTTTATACAGTTGACTGTACTCGTACTGGTTGGGCATGTCCTGGATGTCCCGGAGATAACCCAGAACGGTGTGCTTGTAGGAATGGGCCTCGTAAGCCGTGTCGCGAAGAAGCTCGCTCATACGACGGCCCGGGTTGGACACGCTGGCCAGGTACTCGCCTTCGATGACCGGCGCCTCGGTCTTGATCATTTCTTCGTCGTAATAAAGATTAAGAAACCGGTCGGCCTCGGTCTTGACCACCGCTTCGAGGTTGTCCCGGCCGGCGAAGACGACGAAGTAACAGGTATAGTCATCCGACGTGTAACCGTTTGTTCCCGCCCCCAACCGGGTCAGGAAATCGTCGTAGGCGGGGCGGGGGACCTGCTTGGTCCCCTTGAACATCATGTGCTCGAAAAAGTGGGCGAATCCGGACTTCCCGGGCTCGACCTCGTTGCGTGAGCCCGACCGGACGATCGTGTAGTAGGCGATGATGTCGGGATTGCCGAGCGGGATGGAAACGACTTTCAGGCCGTTGTCCAATTGCTCGATCTTGTAGGGAAACGGGAAGATGTCGGATGCCTGCGCCCGGGGAACGGCCAGGGCGAGAACGAGACATCCGGCCGCGATCAAAGTCCATGTTCTGGTCACGGGGGGGACCTCCTGCCTCAGGATTGCGGTGTCGTCCGGATTCCCCCGCCCCGCGGAGAGGGTCCGACGGATGTTTTCTTATTCGCGGATGAATTCGGAAGACGGCTGGGCGGAACCGGCCGGGCGGCGGCCGTCAATCGACGGGCGTCAACCATTTTTCATATCGCGGATTCATTCCGTGGACGATATCCAGGTAGGACTGCCGGAGACGCAGGGTGACCGGTCCCGGCTTGCCCATTCCGATGGGGACTTCGCGGCGGGGGGCGTTGCGGTCCGAGCCGTCGATGAGCCGGGTGATCGGGATGACCTCCACGGCCGTGCCGGTGAAAAACGCCTCGTCGGCCCCGACCAGGTCCTCGTTCGCAAGCGGCGCGACTGTCGTTTTGATACCGGAATCGCGGGCAATCTCGAGCACGCTCGTGCGGGTAATCCCTTCGAGAATGGATTCGGACATGTCGTTGGTCTTGATCGTCCCGTTTTTAACAACGAAAAGGTTTTCTCCGGGACCTTCGGCGATCCGGCCCTCGAGGTTGAGAAAGAGGGCTTCGTCGGCGCCCTGGGCCCGGGCGTCCAGCCCGTTGATCGTGCACTGGACGTAGGCGCCGCCGAGCTTGGCCCGCATGTCGACCTGGCTGTGGTGGGTCCGGCGCCAGGGGCTGAGGTAAACGCGGATGCCATTGACCGCCGCTTCGCCCATGTAGGCGTTCCATTCCCAGACGGCGATGACGAGTTCGACGGGGCTCGCCTTGGGAATCAGGCCGAGATTCCCGTACCCGTAATAAAAGAGCGGCCTGATGTAGCAGGATTCCAAGCCGTTTTCCCGGACGGTTTGCTTGATGGCCGCGGTCACTTCTTCCTTGTTGTAGGGAACCGCCATTTTGACGACTTCGGCCGAAACGAAGAACCGGTCGACATGTTCGGGAAGTCGGAAGATCCTCGGCCCGGCCGGGGTCGAGTAAGCCCGGATTCCTTCAAAGACCGAGGTCCCGTAATGAAGGGCATGAACCATCGGGTGAAGGGTGAGGTCGGACCAGGGATGGATTTTTCCCATATGCCAGAATTTCGTCGCTTTGGGGAAATGCGTCGTGTCGAGCATTCCATTCTCCTTGATGGCGAGTTTAGTAATTTCCGGGCGATGGTATGCTGAAAAATAAAATTAACACAAACAGCGGCAAATAGAAAGCCCTCCGGACGTCCGAAACGGGGGTCAGGAAGGCGGATTCTCCCTCTTGGCCGCGTCGGTCGCCGTTTCAAAAAACACGCGGCCGCGATGGACGACGGACCGGATCATCCCTTCCTTTTTGAGCTGCCGACAAACGCCGCCGACGGCTTCGGGCGTCGCGCCCAGCGCTTCGGCGATCCTTTCGACCGTCTCCGGTCTCCGCCGGACGAAATCCAGGACCCGGCCGGGGATGTCCGCCGTGCCCGAAATCCGGCCGATTTTCTTGAACTTGGCGATGATCTCCGCCTTTTCGCCGAGAAACCCCCGGACTTTTTCAAGATCCTTGGGGCCGAGCGGCCGGGCCGAGCTATCGGCGGGAGGGCGGACGACAGTGTTGAGTTGGACGCGGTCGGGCCGGATTCGAGCGATCGCTTTTTTAAGGGCGCGGAGGTCGGCGGGCCGGTCGTTGAGGCCCTTGACGAGAAGGACCTCCAGCCAGATCCGGCCCCGGTAGATTTTGCGGAAGGCGACCAGGCCGGCGATGATTCCGGCCGCCGAAAGCGCCGGGTGGGGCCGGTTGATTTTTTTAAAGACGCGTTCTCTCACGGCGTCGAGCGAAGGGACGACGATATCAGCGGCGGCAACGTCCTTCCGAACCGACGGCCGCGTGAGCAGGGAGCTGTTGGTGAGGACGATCACCGGGAGCGAGGTCCGGCGTTTGATCTCCCGGATGAGGCGGCCCAATCCCGGATGCAGCGTCGGTTCGCCCGATCCCGAAAACGTGATGGCGTCGACCTGCGTTCCGCTTCGGAGGACCTTGTCGATTTCGGCCAGGACGGTTTTGACCGGGACGAAGGATTTGCGCCGGACGGTCGTTTTCGCCCCGTCCCCGAGCTGGCAATAAAGGCAGTCCATCGAGCACGTCTTGAACGGCAGGAGGTCCACGCCGAGCGAGTATCCGAGGCGGCGGGACGGCACCGGACCGTAAAGATGAGACTGTTTGGCCATGAAAATTGTCATCCCGGGACGATTCGGATATCATATCCTAACATGTTCGCAAGGATGGAGCCAAATGAGCGGATACGGAAAAAATGAAGCCGAAGCGGGATTGAAAAACAAGCTTCCGGCGATCGACACGTTTCCCAACCAGTTCCCGGATTACCGGATCGAAATCGTGGTCCCGGAGTTTACCTCGGTCTGTCCCAAAACGGGGCTTCCCGATTTCGGGACGATCACGATCGCGTACATTCCCCGGGCTTCGTGCCTGGAGCTCAAATCGCTGAAAGAATACATCCTGGCCTACCGCAACCTCGGAATCTTCTATGAAAACGTCGTCAACCGAATCCTCGAGGACGTCGTTTCGGCCGCCCGGCCGGTCCGGGCGACGGTGACCGGCCGGTTCAACGCCCGCGGCGGGCTTCTTTCCGTGGTTGAAGCGGCCTATCCCCGATCCCGGACCAAAGCCGGGAGAGCAAAGAAACCCAGGTAGGACGCGGAATTCTCCGTTTTTCCACCCGAAACCCTCGACCATCCGGACACTCATGAAAAAGAATCCTCAAAAAGGCCCCGCCTTCGGATGGAGCGACGTCCTCATGCTCGGGGTCGTTGTGATTTGGGGCCTCAATTTCTCGGTTATCAAAATCGCCCTCCGGGAGCTGTCTCCGGCGGGATTCAACGGCCTGCGGCTCCTCCTGACGGCCGCCATCCTTGCCGTTTTAATGGCCTTCTCGGGCGAGAGTTTCCGGGTTTGTAAAAGCGACTTTTGGAAGCTGGCCGCGCTCGGGGTCATGAGCCACGCTCTTTACCAGCTCTTGTTCATCAACGGGCTGAGCCGGACGACGGCTTCCAATACGTCGTTCATCCTGTCGTTTTCACCGGCGATCGTCGCCCTTCTCGGCGGAGTGCTCCGGATCGAAAAGATTCATTGGGGGGCCTGGCTGGGCATTATCATCTCCGCCGCCGGCCTTTATCTCGTGATCGCGGCCCGGGCGGGCGGGATTCATCTCTTGAGCGAGGGATTCCGAGGTGACCTGATGATCTTCGCCGGGACTTTTCTTTGGGCTTTGAACACGGTCTTTTCCAAGGAATTTCTCGAACGCTTGTCGCCCTTGAAGTTTACTTCGATCACGGTCATTATCGGTGCGCTGGCCTATTTCCCGTTCTGCGCGGACGCGGTCGCCCGCATTCCCTGGCGTCGCGTTTCGCTTGCGTCATGGGCCGGCCTCGTTTTTTCAGCCGTGTTCAGCCTCGTCATCGGCTACCTGATCTGGTATGTCTCGGTCCGGCGGGTCGGCAACGCCCGGACGGCCGTCTACAGCAACCTGACGCCGGTTTTCACCGTGTTGTTCGCCTTTCTCTTTTTGGGAGAATCTCTCCGCTCCCGCCAAATCGTCGGGGCCGTTGTTATCCTCCTCGGCGTCTATCTCACCCGGACGGAATACTGCTATTTTCTCCGCGGCCGCAGTGAAACAAGGCCTGCCCCTGCTTTGCGTGGGGCTGCCCCGAAACCGGGGACCGTCCCTGCTCTGCCGGGGACTGCGACCGTCCCTGCTTCGCCGGGGACTGCCCCGAAACCGGGGACCGTCCCTGCTTCGCCGGGGACTGCCCCGAAATCGGGGACCGTCCCTGCTTCGCCGGGGACTGCCCCGAAACCGGGGACCGTCCCTGCTTCGCCGGGGACTGCCCCGAAACCGGGGACTGTCCCTGCTTTGCCGGGGACTGCCCCGAAACCGGGGACCGTTCCGCCCGGTGGTGGGACTGATGCGTAGTCCAGCCTAATTAGCCTTGCAGTGCGGCCGCAGTGAAACAAGGCCTGCCCCTGCTTTGCGTGGGGCTGCCCCGAAACCGGGGACCGTCCCTGCTCTGCCGGGGACTGCCCCGAAACCGGGGACCGTATTGTCAGGCGGTGGGCTTGAGAAAAGCTCGGCCCAAACCGCCGTACAGTGCGGCCGCAGCGAAAACAACGGTTGATTTCGGGTTTCAGCGCAGGCCGAAAACCCGGTGGAGCTGAACGCCCAACCGGATTTCCTCAAGCCCTTCGGAGAGAGCCCGTTGCAGGAGGCGAACCGCCCGGCCCCGGCTATCCGCCCGGTTCGATTCGGGTTGGAAAAAGATCGGGATCGAGGCGGGGAAATCCGCCCGGACGCGCCGGACGGCCGGCAGCGTCAATTCCCTCGAAACAACGAGCTTGACGTCGCGGGCCTGGCCGAGGAATTCCGCGGCGACTTCATAACGCGGCGGCTTGGGAGAGACGGTCACCCAATCGAAGGTATGATCCTTGAATATCGTCCCGTTCGTTTCGACCTGGACGCGAAATCCGTCGCGGTGAAAATGGTCCACGAGGGGCCCGATGTCCTGGGTAAACGGCTCGCCTCCGGTCAGGCAGACCCAATCGACAGACCAGGATTTGCGATTTCGTTTCAAGGCGGCGGCAACGGCCTCGATCGTCATGGTCCGGCCGCCGCTCCAGGCGTTTTTCGTGTCGCAAAATGAACAGCGCAGGTTGCAGCCGGCGAGGCGGACAAACAACGCCGGCCGCCCCAGGCGAAGCCCTTCGCCCTGGATCCCGGCGAAGATTTCAGTGATCTTCAGCGTAGGTTGCGCAGGCATCTTCGGACTCCCAGACCGTCACCGCCCGGACCGGAAAGTGGGGCTTGAGATCTTCGAAAAAACGGCGGGCCAGGTTTTCCGCCGACGGGTTGAAGGGATAGATATCGTTGAGGAGGGAGTGATCGGGAAGAATTTCGGCTAACTTGGCCTTGATCAGAGTGAAGTCGATCCCGAGTCCGGCCGAATCAAGCTCGGATACGGATATTTCCACCTCCACTTGAAACGTGTGACCGTGGATTTTTTCGCACTTCCCTTTGTATTCGCGCAGGAAATGAGCCGCCGAAAACCGGTCCCGGACCTTCAGGGTCCAACTCATTTGCGTCCTCCTTTGCCCGTCCGCAAGACGAGCGGATCGGGGCGCCCGGCTTCCTTGAAGGCCCGGGCCCTCAAAAGACAGGCGGAACACGAACCGCATGGTTTTTCCTTCCCGGAATAGCAGGTGATCGACCGGGAATAATCCGCGCCCAGGGCGAGGCCGATCCGGATGATGTCGGACTTTTTCAGCCCGATAAAAGGTGCCCGGATTTTCAACCGGCGTCGGCCGAGGGCGGCGGTCGTCCCGGCGTTGACCGCGCGTTCCATGGCCCGGACGAAAGCCGGCCGCGTGTCGGGATATTCCGGTGAATCGACGACGTTGAAGCCGCAGACGATTTCGGTAATACCCCGCGTCTCGGCCCAGGCGGAGGCCAGCGCGAGGAAAATCCCGTTGCGGAACGGGACGTACGTAGCGGGCGGGACGGGCGAGTGAAGGCGCGGGACGCGGCGATATCGCGGAACGTCGATCGCCGGGTCGGTTAATGCGGAACCGCCGATTTGTTCCAGGTTGATTTTCAGAACGGTATGCGGAACGCCGAGGCGCCGAGCGATCGTCCGGGCGGCCCGGATTTCGACCCGATGGCGCTGCCTGTAGTCGAAGGTCAGGGCGTAAACCTCGCCGCGCCTGCGAAGGGCCCAATAGAGTGCGGTCGTCGAATCCAGACCGCCGGAGAAAAGAACCATGGTTTTTTCGCTCATCCGCCTGTCCCGCGATTAATATATAAGAATAAGGAGGAGTGTTCAAATGAACCGCGTCATTTTCTTGACAGGGTCCGGGGGCGAAGGTAAACTTCGAACCCGGCGGAACGAACATGGACGAAAACGAATTCATCCCGAAGGACGGGGATCTCGTCCTTCGCGACGACCAGGCGGATTACTTTGCGATTCTGGACGAGGCGAGGGAGCGCTGGAAGCGGGGCGCCCGTCTCCGATTGATCGACTCCGGGCGCGCGTCGGTCCTCGAATTGGAGCGGCTCTGTCTTTCCGGGGTGGAAATTTTTACTTCGGACAAGGCCGGACGCACGCCCGCCGATTTGATCATCCTGAACGCAGCCGCGCAAAAAAGCGGCGGGTTGATCGCCCATTTTCATCACGGCCCGCTCCTTCCGGATTCGTCGGGCGCGGCCCTTTCCCTGGGCGCCCTCCGGGACGCGGCCCGTCGCGGCGTCTGCCTTTATCTCTCGAACAAAACGGAAACCCGGCGGACGGAAGACCTGGTTGTCCTGGCCGAAGAGACGCTCCTGGGCCGGCGCCGGCTGGGATATTATCATCATGGAGCACCGACCCCGGCTCTGGAGGAGTTGGCCCGGAGGGGGGCTTGGATCCATGTCTCCGCCGATCCGGAAACGGCGGATTCTTCGACGGCGCTCCTTCGCGATATCGCCGCCAAGGCCGTGGCCGCGGGAGCGGGGCTCGTGATTCACCTGGAACAATGGGTTCCGGCGTCGACCATCGAGGATTTTTGGAAGGCCGGCGCTTATCTTCTCTTCCGAACTCCGCCGAGCGATTATCGTTCACCTTACCGGATCCTGGAGGAAAAAGCGGCCCGGCGGCCCCTCGACCCCCGGGCCTATTACCTTTACAGCGAGTTCATGCGCTGACATGTCCAGCTCCTAGACAGCACTAGGAATGGGGGGCAGCGAAATCGCTTAAACCAACAATTTGTATTTTTCTTGACAAATCCTATTGACATTTCCCTTAAATGTTTTATAACTACACATGAAGAATGTTGAATTGATATTGAACAGCAGATGATAACGACGCAAGGAATCTATTTTAACCTGAGGCGAGGGACCGAAGAGCGAAGATGAAAATTGCCTTGCTCTTCAGTTCAAAAGCCGGAACGGCCGCCTCTCTGCGTCGTCGCGTCGATGAATCGGCGGCCACCCTCGTCGTCAACGAAGATGAGGGTGATGAGCCTCCACCGTCAGACGTTTTGGCCGAATGTGATTCGGACGAAACCATCTCCGCCGTGGGCGCCGCGCTGCGCGTGCGTCACGAAGTGATCCCGATCGAATCCGACGAAGACGCCTACCCGCGGCTTCGCCAAAGCCGCCCCGATCTCGTGTTCAACATTTCGGAGCGGTTGATCGGGCCCAACCGGGAAGCGCACATCCCGACGTTGTGTGAAATCCTGGATTTGCCCTACACCGGGTCGGATCCCCTGACGCTGAGCCTGTGCCTGGACAAATCGCGGGCCAAGGAAATTCTCTCGTATCACGGTGTCCCGAATCCCGAGTTTTGGATCGTCGAACCCGGGGTGGCTGTCCCGGCCGGGATCAAGCTTCCGGCGATCGTCAAGCCCCTCTTCGAGGGATCGAGCAAGGGCATCAAAAACAATTCCTTCGTCGCCACGGCCGAAGAGCTTATGGCGCGCGTCCGGGAAGTGACGGGTGTTTACCGGCAACCGGTCATCGTCGAACGGTTCCTTTCCGGCCGGGAATTCACCGTGGGCGTGCTGGGCAACGCGCCAAACCTCGAAATTCTGCCGATCGTCGAGATCGATCATTCGCTTCTCCCGGAAGGCGCCCATCCGATCTATTCTTACGAGGCCAAGTGGATCTGGGACACTCCCGAAAGACCGTTGCCGATTTTCAAGTGCCCCGCTCGGATCACCCCGGGGTTGCAGGAGGCGATCCGAACAATCGTTGCCGACACATGCCGGATCCTCCGGATCCGCGATTGGTGCCGGGTCGACGTCCGCCTGGACGAGGCCGGCCGGCCGAATATTCTCGAAGTCAACCCGTTGCCGGGGATCCTTCCGAACCCCGAGGACAATTCCTGCCTGCCCAAGGCCGCGCGGACGGCCGGGTATTCGTACGACGAACTCATCCTCAGGGTCGTGGACGAAGCGTCCCTGCGCTGGGGGCTCGTCGGCCGGGGAGGCCGGTCATGAGCGCCAAGGCCACCCGGAACGTGCTCGTGGGCATCGCCTTCAACGCCTACGACCCGCTCACGGCGAACAAGGTCGAACGGGCTTCGGAGGAATCTGTCGAACAGATCGCCAAGGAAGTTCTGACGGCCGTCACCGAACTGGGATACGCGACGTTCATCATTCCTCTGCAGAAAAGCTTTATGCACTTTTCCCAGCGGTTGAAAACCCTCAACGCCGACGTTCTCATCAACCTCTGCGAAGCGTTTCTCGGCCGGCCGCAGCTCGAAGCCAATGTAGCCGCCGCCCTCGAACTCCTCGGCATCCCGTTCACCGGAAACGATTCGCGCACCCTGGCCCTGTGCCTCAACAAGTTCAAGACCAAGGCGGTCCTGAAGTCGTTCGGGTTGCCGACGCCCCCGGCCGTGCTCGCGGATTCCCCCGATCAGAAGATCGAATTGCCCTTTCCGCTGATCGTCAAACCGAACACCGAGGACGCCAGTCTCGGGATCCATTCCGATTCCGTCGTCCGCGACGAGGACGGCCTCCGCAAACAACTGCGGCATATCCAGGACGTCTTCGGGGAACCCGCCCTGGTCGAGGCGTTCGTCGAAGGCCGGGAATTCAACGTCTCGGTGATGGACGTGGAAAAGCCGGAAGCCCTGCCGGTCAGCGAG
Organism: Candidatus Aminicenantota bacterium; assembly: GCA_026393895.1. Lineage (GTDB taxonomy): Bacteria > Acidobacteriota > Aminicenantia > Aminicenantales > UBA4085 > JAAZPG01. The sequence goes on along the minus strand of JAPKZG010000003.1, from coordinate 28,312 downwards.
ATCGAATTCGCCGGTATGCCCGAGGGAGAGCCGAACATTTGCAGCTACGCGGCCAAATGGCTGGAAGACGACGTCCTGTTCCGGTCGACGCCGCCGCGGTGTCCGGCGCAGATCGACGACGCCCTCCGGAGCAAGCTCCAGGAAACGGCGGTCAAGGCGTTTCTGGCCTGCTCCTGCCGCGATTACGCCCGGGTGGATTTTCGCGTGGATAAAAAAGGCCGGCCGTTCATCCTGGAAGTCAACCCCAATCCCGACATCAGCCTGAACGCCGGCTACGCTCGGGCGCTGGGTGCGGCCGGGATCGACTACAAGATTTTCTGGAAACAATTGATTGAAAAAGCCATGAATCGGAGCAAGTCCAAATGATCCGCCCCATGACCGCTTCGGACCGTCCGGCCGTCCTGGCCCTTATCGAAGCGACGGGATTTTTCCGTCCGGACGAAATCCAGGTCGCCGAGGAGCTGATCGACGTCACCCTCGATTGTCCGGGCGAGGAGGACTACGCGATCGTTGTTGCGACGGACGAGAAGGGCGCGGTTACCGGATACATGACCTTCGGCCCGACGCCTCTCACCCTGGGCACGTACGACTTGTATTGGATGGCCGTCGACCCGAAAGCCCAAGGCCGCGGGTATGGCCGGGCCTTAGTTGAGTGGCTCGAGGAACACGTCCGCCGGGCCGGCGGACGCCTGATCGTGATCGAAACGTCGTCGACGGAAAAATACGAACCGACGCGCAGGTTTTACCTGGGCTCGAAATACACCGAGGTCGCCCGGATCCCCGACTTTTACGGGCCCGGCGACGGCCGCGTGATCTACACGAAGCGAGTGAGCTGAAGGAGAACGGACCATGGATGATTGGTCGCAGATATTACGGGGAAGTCTTCGGACTCCGGACCAGCTGGCCTGTGCCTTTGACCTGGATGTCGCGGACGTGCGCAAGATTTCCCGCCATTTCAAAACCCTGATCACGCCGTACTATGCCGGCTTGATCAAGACGAAGGGCGACCCGATTTACCGTCAGGTCGTTCCGGACCCGGCCGAGCTGGTCGAACACAGCGGGGTTGCCGATCCCCTGGACGAGGACCATGATTCCCCCGTCCCCAGCATCGTCCATCGGTATCCCGACCGCCTGCTCTTTCTCGTCTCGCACAGCTGCGCGTCGTATTGCCGGTTCTGCACCCGCAAGCGCAAGGTCGGCGACCCGAGCAAGATCCATCCGCGCTACATCGAAAACGGCCTCGACTACATCCGGGCCCACGAAGAGATCCGCGACGTGATCGTTTCCGGCGGCGACCCGCTGATGCTCAGCGACGTCCGTCTCGAATACATCCTGACCCAGCTGCGGGCCATCCCCCATCTGGAGATCCTCCGGATCGGGACCCGCGTCCCGTGCTTCCTCCCCCAACGGGTGACCCCGAAGCTCGCGGCCATGCTTCGCAAATTTCACCCCCTCTTCATCAACGTGCACTTCAACCATCCGGACGAACTGACCCCTGAGGCCAACAAGGCCCTCGGGCTCCTGGCCGACGCCGGAATCCCGCTCGGCTGCCAGACGGTCCTGCTGAAAGGCGTCAACGACGATCCCCTGGTCATGCGGCGGCTGATGCAGAAACTGCTCTATACCCGTGTCCGGCCGTACTACATCTACCAGGCCGATTACGTGAGCGGCACGGACCACCTCCGGACGACGGTCCAAAAAGGGATCGAAGTCATGGAAGCCCTCCGCGGCTGGACCTCGGGCCTGGCCGTCCCGTACTTCTGCATCGACGCGCCCGGAGGCGGGGGAAAAATCCCGCTTCTTCCGAAATACATCCAGTCGATCACCGACGAACAGGTGGTCATGCGGAATTTCGAGGGGGAGACCTTCGTTTACCCGCAACCCAAGTCCGAGCGAAACGCCCCGGAAAAACGGGCGCCCCGCAAGGAGCGGCGGCCGACGATCAGCCCCTGTTACGACCTGACCGGCCTTCCGCCGATCGGGTAAGCCGGACCGGGGTCGGTCCGGTCATTGCGAGAGGACCGGCCGGGTCGCGGCCTTGTTCAAGTAATCGGGCAACCCTTCTTTTTGGACGATCGCCAGGGCCTCCTCCGCCGGGATCCCCGTTTTTTGCCGGAGCGATTCCAGGATGCGGACGATGGAAAGAGCGACTTCTGCAGATTGGGCTGCGCCCTGCGGCCGGTCCTTCATGAAGGCGAGGGAATCGAAAAGGACGGCGTTGGCCTCCTCGTAGGAGATCGGCCGCCGCGCGCCGAAAGCGCGGACCCATTCCGGTTTTCCCAAAACGTCGTTAACGTGGAGTTGGATGAGATACGTCGCCCGGCCGACGAGCTTGAGATTCGAGGGACTGACGTTGGTCATCGTGTTGCCCACGATCTTGCCCAGCTTGGCCATGACCGCGGTGGAGTGGGCGTTGAGGACCATTTTCAGGGCGATCTGTTGACGGATCCGCATCGGGTCGTTTTCCCGGGAAACCGTAAGCCGCACGTCAACCAGGGGGATCGACAACGCGCCGTCCGGCGCCGGGACGGACATCGGCCCGGACGGCGATTTGTCCTCTTCCGCCCGGTCGAGGACTGAAATCACGCCCAGGACGGCGCCGCCTTCGACCGCGAGTTCGGCAAACCGGGAAAACGAAGATCTCCGGTCCCGGCATTCCGCGGCCTCCGGGCCGACGAGGGCCAGGATCGCGATGTCCCCTTTTTTCGGAGCCCGGTTTTGGACATTCGGTCCGCCGAAGGAGAAATCGTAGAGGGCGGCCTGGTCGTCGCCCGCCCGAGTGAGGCTTTGCAGGGCTTTGTCCTTGAGGTAAACGTCGTCGATTTCGGCTTCAAACGGTTTGCGGTAAAAGAGCGGATCCAGCCCCCGGAACGTTCGGCCGAGAAAGGCCTTCCAGGCCGAGGCCGGATCGTCCGCCTCGGTCCAGACCTGGATCCAGCATTTCCGTTTCGGCTCGCGGACGGTGTCCAGGGGAACCAGCCGGAACGTCGGACTGCGTTCGGTGCTGTCGATGAAAACGGTGATCAGGGCTTCCCCGGCGAAATAGGTGGAAAAGCAACCGGTGGCATAGGCTTTCGCCTCGAGGTCCGTCAACCGGGCGATTTCCGCGACCTTGCGTTTGATTTCCGGAAGCAGCGGGGCGAACGCGGCCAACCGGCCTTCGAGAGTCGTTTCCGCCTCAAACCCTAACCGGGCCATTTCTTTTTTCGAAAACATCGTCCGAAGCACCCGCTCGACGGCCGTCTCCAGGGCGCTTCCGACGACGAACGTCTCGATCGTGGTCGCCTGCATCCGCGTCGAACCGGTGATCGCCTGGGGGCCGGTCGTCAGGTTGATTTTGGTGATGCCGGGCTCGTCGAGGACGACCCGGCTCCGCTCGAACGGCCGGAGCCGGTCATCCGGGTTGTTATAAACGAAAAACAGCTTTTTCCGGGTTTCGCCCGGGTCATACCCGGGCCGGGCTTTCCGGTCATCCAGAGCGGCCCGGATCGTTCCGATCACCGACGAGGTTTCCCCGCCTTCCGTGATGCAGACGACGACATCTCCCGGTTTGATTCCGCGATCGTGAAGCTGGAGCCGCCCAATAAGTTGAAGATCTTCGAATCCTTCGAGCGAACTGATCAGCGCCCGGTCGGCGCCGGTCATCTCGCCGATCAGTTCATCCTCGACGGCCGGGTCGAGCCGGGTCGCGCATTTGGCCCAGAGGCCCGACTCGTTTTTAAGCCGCCTCCAGAACGGGCGCCAGAAGGCGCTCTCGGTCTGCTTGGCCAGCCGTCCCGTGGCGCCGCAGCCGTAGATGTAGATTTTCCGCCGGGAAAGGACCGCGGCTTCGAAAGCGTCGGTGAGGAGCCGGAGATGTCCGATCTGCTCGGGATCGCGGACGATCTCGGCGATTTTCGCGGCAATGTCGTCGTCCACGCCGAAAAGCATCCGCAGGCCTTCCGCCGTATCGGCGGTGATCCGGCTGCTGAGCATCCAGGTCTTGGGGTGACGCTGTTCGGTCAGCAACGTGTGGAGCTGGAAAGGTGTTTTCCCGACAATGTAATCGATGGATTCGGGCGAGGGGGAAACCCCAAGGAGTTTGAGGAGATTTTCCTCTCCGGGAATAGGGGATCCCGGACGGCCGGCGGGGCCGGAACCTGACGCGAAAGACAGGAACGCCGCCGCCAGGGCGACGGCGGCCGCAAGTGACCGGAATGACTTCTCGTCACCCGTACTGGTGGGTGTCATCGAGAATGTCTCCTTCGCGCCAGGCGCGGGCCCAATCGTCGACCAGAAGGGTCGTGGAGCCGCCGTCGGCCGCGGAGCAGATGACCCGGACCAGGCCCGCGTTGATGATCATTTTCTTGCAGATGAAACAGGGATAGGCGTTGACCGGGTCGCCGCCGGGAATACTTCCGAAAATATACATGTCCCCGCGGAGCAGGCTGACGCCCGCCCGGGCGGCGTTGATGATCGCGTTTTGTTCGGCGTGGACGCTCCGGCAGAGTTCGTAGCGCTGGCCGTGGGGAATCTGAAGCCGGTCCCGCAGGCAGAACCCGTGTTCGACGCTGTCGCGCGTTTTGCGGGGGGCGCCGGCGTAACCGGTCGAAATGATCTGGTCGTCGCGGACGATCAGGGCGCCGATGGACCGGCGGTAGCAGGTGCTTCGGCGGGCCACTTCGCGGGCGATCCCGAGATAATAATCTTCCTTGGAAACGCGCGGGTCGGTCATAAAAAAACCTCCAATCGACGGTGCAATTCTTCCAGCGGCCCGTCATTTTGGACGACGACGTCGGCCATCTCGAAACAGCGGTGGATCTGCTGGGCGGCCGGGTTCGTTCCCATCTCCTCCGCTTCCTTCCGGATGAACTCCTCAAGCGTGGACGCCGATTCGTCCCGGCCGCGGCGGAGCACGCGTTCGTACCGGAGGGGAGCGGGGGCGTCCACGGCCAGAAGGATGAATCCTTCCTCCCGGCGGAAGCGGTCGACTTCGGCGGGATTGCGGATGCTGTCGATGACCGTGCGGCCGGTCACCCGTTCCAGAAGCAGACGGGCCAGGACATCGGCCCCGCCCTCGCGCCGCAACTCGTTACCCTTGGCGATGAGATGGTCCCGGTCGGCCGGAAGGCCCGCGGCGGCAAGCTCCTCCCGGATGATGTCGGAGAGACTCCTGTAGGCATAGCCGCGGGCGGCGAAAAAGGCCGCTGCTTCGCCTTTGCCGGCGCCGTTGGGACCCGTCAACCCGACGAGCCGATAAGGGGGAGGCATCATGAGGATTCCGCCGCCTCCTCCTTCTTTATATTCCGCCGTTCTTTCCGGGTTTTCTTTTCCTTTCCGAAAAAGAACGCGACCAGAATTCCGAGCGCGTACAAGATCAGCATCGGGACGGCCAGGATGCACTGGTTGACCATGTCCGGGGAGGGGGTGATGACCGCGGCGATGATGAAAATGACGAGGACGGCGTACTTAAAGTTTTTCAACATCCACCGGGACGATATCAAGCCCATTTTCGAAAGGAAAAAGACGAGCGTCGGCATCTCGAACACAAGGCCGATGCCCAGCAACATCTTGATTGTTAACCCGAAGAAATCATCGACCGTGATCATGGGTTTGAAATCCGACCCGAGCTGGAGAAAGAACCGGCAGGCGAACGGGTAGGCGATGTAATAGGCAAGGCGGCGCCGCCGATAAAAAAGATCGAAGTGAAGACGACGAACGGAACGACGTATTTCTTTTCCTTCTGGTAGAGCCCGGGGGCGACGAATTTCCAAAGCTGGTAGAACACATAGGGAGAAACGGCGAACAGAGCCGCCAGAAACGAGACCTTGATGTACAACATGAAGGGCTCGGTCAGCGTCCGGAAGGCGAGTTTTTCCCCCTCGGGCAAGAATTGAGTCAGGGGCCTGGCCAGGAAACGAAAAATGTCCTGGCTGAAGACGTAGGCCGGAATGATGGCGACGAAGATCGAGATGAACGATCGGAACAGACGCGTCCGGAGGTCCTCGAGATGTTCCAGGAAGGACATCTCATCCGGAGATTTTATGGTCTTCCCCATCTCCCGTGAGATCCTTCCTGATGTCGGCTTCGCGGAGATCCTTTTTCAGGTCGTTTTGAATGGATTTAAATTCCTCGGCGTGGATCTGTTCCTCGAATTTGTCCTTGATTTCCTCGGTGGATTTTTTGAATTCCCGGATGGCCTTGCCGATGGTTCGACCGATTTCAGGGAGTTTCTTGGGGCCGAAAACCAGGAGGGCGATGACCATGATGAACATCATCTCCGGCAGGCCGATATTTCCGAACATGGGTATCTTTGGTCCTCGGGAAAGCCCTCAAAATATAGACCTTGAGTCGCGGTAAGTCAAGAACGCCGCCTTTACTTCGGCTCCGCCCGCGTGATAAAATTTCCGCGCGGAAATTCATGAAAAAAAAGATTTTATTCCTTTTTTTAATCGCCGGGATCCTTTTCGGCACCGTTGCTCGTTCCGGAGATCCGTGGGAGGAAGGGTTGACGAAGGTCAACGCCCTGGCCGGCATTATCCGGGCCGAATATTTCCGTCCGGTGACGACGGACAAAATGGCCCAGGAATCCATCCGGGGGATGCTCGAAACGCTCGATCCCCACTCCTATCTTCTCGATCCCGAAAGTTTTGCCCGGATGTCGGAAGAACAGCGGGGCGCGTATTTCGGGCTGGGGATCCAAATTCAGAAACAGCTGGACCGGCTGGTCGTGATCGCCCCTCTCGAAGGCACGCCCGCCTGGCGGCTGGGCATGCTGCCCGGCGACGTCATCACCCCCAGCGAGGGGAAGTGCACGGCGGGCATCTCCGACCGTGACGCCGTTTCCAAGCTCCGCGGCCCCAAGGGGACCAAAGTCACGATCACCGTGGCTCGCGAGGGGCTGGAGAAACCGTTCGATCTGACGATCACCCGCGAGGAAATCCCGCTGTATTCGGTTCCCTACGCGTTCATGCTCGACGACGCCACGGGGTATGTCTTTGTCCGGTATTTCGCCGAGAACACGATCGATGAGCTGGAGACGAAGCTTTCGGCCTTGACGAAACGGGGGATGAAAAACCTCGTTTTGGACCTCCGGGGAAACGTCGGCGGGCCTCTTTTTCAGGCGATCGGCGTCTCGGATGAATTTCTATCCAAGGGCGCTTCGATCGTCTCGGTCCGGGGACGCAACGCGTATTTCGACCGGCAATATCCGGCGACGCGGAACGGCCAATACGAGGACATTCCCCTGATCATCCTCATCAGCCAGGGCAGCGCGAGCGCCTCCGAGATCGTCGCCGGGGCGGTCATGGATCATGACCGCGGCCTGGTCCTCGGCGAGGATTCCTGGGGAAAAAGCCTGGTGCAGAAAATGTTCCCGTTGTCCGAAGACACGGCCATGGCCTTGACGATCGCCCGCTATTACACGCCGAGCGGCCGGTCCCTCCAGCGCGATTATTCCCATCTCGATGATTATTTTCTCGACACGAAAACGATCCCCGAAACGGACCGGGAAGTGAAATATACGGATAAGGGCCGCAAGGTCCTGGGACAGGGAGGCATCAGCCCCGACATTGAGGTCAAGTTCGGTCTTCTCGTTTACACCGCCGAACTCCGCATTCGCGGGGCGTTTTTCACTTACGCCAGAAAATTCACGGCTCATCAGACGCCGTTGTCCAAAAAATTCGTCTTTCCGGCCGACGGGACCGGCGACCGCCCGGCGCCCGGGACGATTCAGGTCAAGAATATCTTTCTCGCCGATACGGCGGTCTTGGAGGACTTCAAGGCGTTTTTAACCGGAAACCGGATGCCTTACGACGAAAAGAAATTCAAAGAGGCCGAGTCCGAAATCAGGCGCGAGCTCGAACGGGAAGTCGCTTCCCTCCTCTGGGGGGTCGAGGAGGGTTGGCGGGCGTTCGAGAAATATGATCCGGTGATCCAAAAAGCCCTTCAGACGATGCCCGAAGCGGCCAGGATGCTCCGATGAAAATCGCCCTCGCTTCCGACCACGCCGGTTTCGAAATGAAGGAGATGGTCGCCCGCTTTTTAACCGGGCGCGGCTTGGCCTTCGAGGACTTCGGGTCCAGTTCGGGCGAGTCGGTGGATTATGTCGATTTCGCCGCGGCGGCCTGCGAGGCCGTTTTGGCCGGCGCCTGCGACCGGGCGATCCTGGTTTGCGGGACGGGAATCGGCATGGCCATGGCCGCCAATAAATTTCCCGGCATTCGGGCGACCGTATGCTGGAACGCGGTGACGGCCGAAGTGGCCCGCAAGCACAACAATTCGAATTGCTTGACTTTGGGCGGCCGGGTTTTGAACGATCAAACCGCCCTGGAGATTGTCCGGATCTGGCTCGAAACGCCCTTTGAAGGCGGCCGTCATGAGCGCCGCCTGGCCAAGATCGTCGAAATCGAAAAGAAATATCGCGGTTTCTGATCACGCCGCGGATGAGGATTGCGACCGAGGAGGATTCGATGGCATCGTCGTTGTCGGAAAAAATCGGAGGGCTCGTCGAGCGGGTCGAACGAAACAGCCTTTGGCGCCAACGGGAATGCGTCAATCTCATTCCCTCGGAATCGACGCCGTCGCTGCTCGTGAAAATATGCGAACTCGCCGACCCGGCGGGGCGCTACGCGGAACACCGGACGATGAAGGGCGAGGAGGTCTATTTTTACCAGGGGATCGATTTCATCAAGGACGTCGAGATCGAGGCCCGCAACGAACTTTCCGACTATTTCGACTGCGCCGACGTGGAACTCCGGCCCGTCAGCGGGCAGATGGCCAACGAAATCGTCTTCAAGGGCGTGACGAAATTCCTGAACCGGGGCCGGGCCGAAGGCCAGGTGTCCCGGCGGATGCGCCTGGTCATGAACAACGATCTGAGCAAAGGCGGGCATCTCAGTTCTCAGCCGATGGGGGCGCTCTATAATTGGGTCGAGGAGGACCCGGCCACGGGGAAGGAAAACGTGGTCAATTTCCCCGTCCGGAAGGACAACCCCTACAAAATCGACCGCGAAGCGCTGGCCGTCCTTCTCGAAACCAAGAAGCCGGAACTGATCATCTTCGGCAAAAGCATGTTCCTCCACCCCGAACCGGTCGCTTTCGTTGCCGGAATCGTCAAAGACTGGCCGAAACGGCCGATCCTCATGTATGACATGGCCCATGTCCTGGGGCTTTACGGCACGTTTCAGGAGCCGTTTCAGGAGGGCGCCGACATCGTGACCGGGAGCACGCACAAGACGTTTTTCGGCCCGCAGCGCGGCCTCGTCGCCGGCAACATCCCGTCCGGCTCGCCGCTCAAAAACCTCTGGACCGACATCCGGACGAGGGCGTTCCCCGGGTCGACGTCGAATCATCATTTGGCGACCCTGCTCGGCCTCCTGATGGCCTCTTATGAAATGAACGCCTTCAAAAAGGAGTTCCAGGCTGCGGTCCGGGCCAACGCCAAGTTGTTTGCCGCCTCGCTCAAGGCCCAGGGCGTCGCGGTCGAGGGCGATCCGGCCGACGGGTATACGGATACGCATCAGGTGATCATCCGGGTCAGCGCCTTCGGCCCCGGCATGGACATCGCCCGGCGGCTCGAGGACAATCACATTGTGACGAATTACCAGGCGCTTCCCGACGACGAAACGTTCCTTGTCTCGAGCGGCATCCGGATGGGCGTTCAGTAGATGACCCGGTTCGGGATGGCCGGGAAGGACTTCGACGTCCTGGCCGGTTTCATCGCCGATTGCGTCATCCGCAACAAGCCGGTCAAGGACGCGGTCAAGGCCTTCCGCCGGAATTTCCTGGAAATGAAATACTGCCTCCCTGCCCCGGAAGCCGTGCCGCTGGCGGCCCGCGTGTTTGCGGCGGCGATGCCTTCGTCCGCCATCGGGGAGGCGTTCGCCGCGGCCCTCGGCCGCAAAAGCGGGTAATGTTTTCTCGATAAGGAAAAGATCGATGAAAGCCCTTATTGTCGGATCGGGCGGCCGCGAACACGCGATGGCCTGGAAAATCGCCAAGAGCCCGCAGATTTCGAAGGTCTTCTGCGCCCCGGGCAACGGGGGCACCCGCCTCGTCGCCGAAAACGTCCCCATCGAGGATACGAACATCGCCGCCCTGGCCGATTTCGCGGTTAAGGAAGCGATCGACCTGACGGTCGTCGGCCCGGAAATCCCCCTCTCGTTGGGAATCGTGGACGAGTTCGAGAAGCGCGGCCTCCGGATTTTCGGCCCGTCCAAAAAAGCGGTTGAACTCGAGGCCAGCAAAATCTTCGCCAAGCAGTTCATGGAACGGCACCGCATTCCGACCGGGAGATTCCGGGTCGCGGATTCGCCCGAACTGGCCCGGGCCATTCTGGCCGCCGGAGAGTTCGGCTTCCCGGTCGTTCTCAAGGCCGACGGCCTGGCCGCCGGCAAGGGCGTCCTGATTTGCCGGAACGAGGAGGAAGCCGAGGCCGCGGTGACGGCGATCATGGTTAACAAACAGTTCGGCGACGCCGGCGGGCGGATTCTGATTGAGGAATTTCTTCAGGGACGGGAGGTCTCCTTCATCGTGATCGCCGACGGGGCCAAGGCGCTTCCCCTGGTGACGACAATGGATCATAAAACCGTCTTCGCCGGCGGGCGGGGCCCGAATACCGGCGGGATGGGGGCGATTTCCCCCTCTCCGTATTTGAACCGGAAAATGTACGCCCAGATCATGTCGACAATCATCCTCCCGACGGTGACGCGGATGCTCGAGGAAGGACGGAAATACAAGGGCGCCCTCTATGCCGGCCTGATGCTGACGGACGACGGACCCAAGGTCCTGGAATACAATTGCCGGTTCGGCGATCCGGAGACCCAGTCGCAGATGCTCCGCCTCGAGAGCGATTTCGTCGATCTTCTGATGGCGGCCGTTTCCGAAGACGTCCTGGCCGACGAAGTGACCTGGAACCGTAAGGCGGCGGGTTGCGTCATCCTCGCCTCCGGCGGATATCCCGGCCCATACGAGAAAGACAAAACCATCCAGGGCCTCGAGGACGCGGCCCGCACGGGCGCCGTTCTTTTTCACGCCGGCACGAAATTTGAGAACGGCCATTACCGCACCAACGGCGGCCGGGTGATGGGCGTCTGCGCCGCCGAACCGCGTTTGTCCGAAACGATGACCCGGATATACCGGGCCGTCGAGCGGATCTCGTTCGAAGGAATGCACTTCCGGCGTGATATCGGCGCGCTCGAAGCCGAAACGTGACGCTTCCGGCCCGGGCCGGGGAGAAGGAGAGGCCATGGATGTCGTGATATTGATCGGATCCGCGTCGGACTTGGACGTCGTCGGGGAGATGATGGACACCTTGAAAAAGTTCGAGGTGGAATACACCCTCGAAGTCACTTCCGCTCACCGGTCGCCGGAGCGGACGATCGAGCTCGTTCGCCGTTACGAAACCGAGGGCGTTGAAGTCTTCATCGCCGTGGCCGGAAAGGCCGCCCATCTGGCCGGCGTCGTGGCCGCCCACACGGCCCGCCCGGTCATCGGGGTTCCCGTCGAAAACGGGGCACTCGGGGGGCTGGACGCGCTTCTTTCCACCGTCCAAATGCCCAAAGGCATCCCCGTGGCGACGATGGGGACGGGAAAAGCGGGCGCGGCCAACGCCGCCCTGCTCGCGATCCAGATCCTCTCGCTTAAAAGCCCGGCCCTTCGTCACAAGCTCGTCGCTTACAAGGCGGAAATGGCGGCCAAGGTCGAAGCCGATTCGAAGAAGGTCCGCCAGAGTTTATGACTTCGTTTTTCATCCAGAATTTCGGCTGCCGGGTCAATCAGGCCGAAGCCTTCGATTGGGCGGCCGAGTTCCAAAAAAGGGGATGGCGGCTTGCGGATGACGGTACGAAATGCCGGGTCGTCATCGTCAACACCTGCACCCTGACCGCCCGGGCCGACCGGGACGGCCGTAAATATATTCGGAAGGTCGTCCGGGATAATCCCGGGGCGCGGATCGTCGTCACCGGCTGCCTGGCCGAGCGCGATCCCGAGGGTCTGAAGTCGTTTCCCGGGATCTGGCGGATCGTCCCCAATGCGGCCAAGGCTTCTTTGCCCGAAAGATGTGTCGCCGAAACAGGTCCTGATGTCTACGGTGCCGGAGAAGGGCCGGTTTCTTTTCGCGCCCGGGCCTTGGTCAAAATCCAGGACGGGTGCGACATGGCCTGTGCGTTCTGCGTCATCCCGTCCGTCCGGGGCCGGAGTACAAGCTCGCCGGTTGTGGAACTTCTCGGGCGCATCGAGCGCCTCATTTCCAAGGGATATGCGGAAATCGTCCTGGCCGGAATTCATCTCTGTTCCTATGGGCGCGATCTTCGTCCTCCGTCCTCGCTTCTTTGGCTTCTCTCGGAGATCGAACGGCTCCCGGGGGATTTCCGCATCCGCCTGAGTTCGCTGGATCCCCGGCTTCTCCCCGGCCCGCTTCTGGATCTTCTGACCGGATCGCGGCGGATCGCCCCCCATTTCCACCTCTCCCTGCAGCATGGATCAGACCGGGTTTTACGGGCGATGGGGCGCGACAGCACGAATCAATCCTACCGCGAATTGTGCGCCCGGTTAGCCGGGCAGGCGCCGGAAGCGAACATCGGGGCGGATTTCATCGTCGGATTCCCCGGAGAAACCGAGAAGGATTTCGAAGCGACGGCTGCGCTGCTCGTCGAACTCCCCTTGGGATACGCCCATGTCTTTTCCTATTCGGCCCGCCCCGGAACGAAGGCGGCCGCGGCTCCGGCCGTTGCCGCGGCAACGGTGAAGGCGCGGGCCGGGCGTCTTCGCCGGCTTTCGGAGAAAAAGAACTACGCCTATCGCCGCCGGTTCGTTGGCCGGACGCTGGACGGGATCGTCATCCAGCGGAAGCCGGGCGGGGTGGAAATCCTGACGCCCAATTATCTCGAAGTCCTCGTCCCCGAAACGGGCGCTCGCGAGGGAGCTCCGGTCCGGGTCCGGATCAACAGTGTCGGCGAGCGTTCCACAACCGGCGAAATATGTGATAATAACGGCCTCCGCCCATGAACCGCATCGCCGTTCTTCCCGACTCGCTCTCCCGGAAAATCGCCGCCGGCGAAGTCATCGAGCGGCCGGTGTCCGTCACCAAGGAGCTCGTTGAAAACGCTCTGGACGCCGGGGCGACGGCCATCGCCGTCGACCTCGTCGCCGGGGGAAAGGCGCTCCTCCGCGTCCGGGACGACGGCTGTGGGATGAGCCGGGCGGATGCCGCCCTTGCCCTGGTCCGCCACGCCACGAGCAAACTTTCCCGGGAGGAGGATCTTTTTTCGATCGCCACCCTCGGTTTCCGGGGGGAAGCGCTGGCCTCAATCGCCGCCGTTTCCCGGATATTGCTCCGCACATCCGAGGGAGGCGGCGACCCCGGCACTCTCGTCGAAAGCGAACCCGACGGGAAGGTCCGGGTTCAGGATGCCGCGTTTCCCAAGGGGACGGAAATTGAGGTCCGCGATCTTTTCCACAACCTCCCGGCCCGGAAGAAATTCCTCCGGGGTGATTCGTCCGAGCTCGGGTTAATCGTCAAGATGCTTTCCAACATCGCCCTCGCCCACCCCGGTCTTCGTTTGACTGTCCGCCACGGCCCCCGCACCGTCCTGGATTGTCCTCCGGTGGGGAGTCTCCGGGAACGGCTGTATCAACTCTACGGGAAGGACGTTCTCGAAAAATTGATGGAGGTGGATCTTTCCGACGGTCCATTCCGTGTTTCGGGATTCGCTTCGCGGCCGCCGTACGGACGTCCGGATCGAAGCCGCCAGGCGTTTTTCGTCAACCGGCGCCCGGTCAAGGATAAAATTCTTTCGGCTGCCCTCCAGCAGGCCTTTTCCGGCCTTTTGGAAAAAGGGCTTTTCCCCGAGGCCTTTCTTTTCGTCGACGTTCCCTTCGGCGAAGTCGACGTCAACGTCCATCCGGCCAAAACCGAGGTGAGGTTCCGGGACGGGCAACTCTTTTTTCCCCTGGTCCGTCGGGCGATCGAACGCGCCCGGACCCGGGTTTTGGGCGTGATGGATCTTTCGGAAATCATCGCGGGGGAGTCCGGGCTGACTTTCGGTGCCGGTACAGGCCGCGACGAGGCCGGCGATACGGCCGCCGGTCCCGCCGCTGTGCCGGGAGGAAAAGCCCGGGTCCCGTTTCAGGTCGGTGAGCGGAACGAACCGTATGCCTCTTGGCCGAATGTCGCGGAACCTCCGCTTCCGGGGAATATTCCGGGCCCGGCGGAATCTCCCCGTGTTTTGGGGCAGTTCGGATTCGCCTATATCCTGGCAGAGGACGCGGGCGACCTTCTCATCATCGATCAACATAACGCCCACGAGCGCGTTATCTATGACAGGTACCTCGAAATCGACCGCGAAAAAAAATGGCCGGTCAAGCTCAGCCTCATTCCGCTCGTTTTCGAACTTTCCCCGGCCCAGACGATCGGTTTGGAGGCGGCTGACCCGGCGCTTTGTTCCTCCGGTTTTCGAATCGAACCCATGGGAGGGAGGAGTTACGCGCTTCGCGAATACCCCGATGTTTTCCAGCCCGAGGAAGCTCTAGCCGTCGTGCTCGCCGCCGTGGACGAATCGAAGCGGGGAGCGGTGACCCCGGCCAAGGACCGGCTTTTGGCCACGATGGCCTGCAAGTCGGCGGTCAAAGCGGGTGAATCCCTGCCGCGGGAGAAAATGGAATTCCTGGTCCGGGAGCTCTTCCGGACGTCGAATCCGGGCGTCTGCCCCCACGGCCGGCCGATCATCGTCCGTATTCCCAGATCACAGATCGAACGCGGGATCCGGCGGCCGGTTTCGGACCCAAAATCCTGAGGCGCCGGACGCAATCGCCGCCCACGGAAACTCCTTTCAGCCCGGAGGAGGGCTGTTTTAGGCGCTTTTTCGCGGTTTGACGATGCCGGGGCTATCTGTTATAAAAATCAGGGACACGCGCCTGATCTTTGGAGGAAGGTTCGCGTCCTACTTTTCGCGCGGGGAGTGGCGCAGCCTGGTTAGCGCGCTTGCCTTGGGAGCAAGAGGTCGACGGTTCGAATCCGTCCTCCCCGATTTTCATCGGGACGATGAAGCCGCCGGTCCGGCGCGCCTGTAGCTCAGGTGGATAGAGCAGCTGCCTTCTAAGCAGCGGGTCGGGAGTTCGAGTCTCTCCAGGCGCGCTTCTTTCCCCCCATGATAAGCCTGATAAGTTAGGTATTTCCGCGAAATTAAGCCATTTTGGCCGCGGAATGTCAAAAGAGCGCAAAAATTCTTAATTTCCATATATTGCGGCGGAGATTATTGCCCGGGAATAATCCGCGAGCGCGGTTTTCGCGTTTATTGACACCGCCGCGAGGATGACGATATAGTTCCGCTAGAGTTGGGAGGGTGAATTCATCGCCAAGGGCGGGAATTTACCGCGCCGCGGAAAAAGGAAAATTCGATAATCTACGGAGGGTAGATTCACAGGGACTGGATAGACTGAAAGGAGTTTCTCATGAAACACTGGTCACGGATTATCATAACTCTGTTGATAATGGTCGCTTCGTGCACCTTGGCCGTCGCGCAGGGCAATCTGAACGATCCGTATGAGATACTGAGCCGACACTTCAAAGCCGGCGGCGGGCTGGACCGACTGAAAGCCGAGAACTCTACCTATGTGGAAGGCACCTTGGCGGTGGCCAGCATGAAGGGGACAATCAAGTCCTGGACCCAAAAGCCGGATCTGCAGCGGACGGAAGTCGACCTGGGAATACTCAAAATCATCCAGGGCGATAACGGGGGATCCGCCTGGGCGCTGGACTCTAATGGCAAGTTGCAGAAAATTACGAAGGAAGACGAGGCCACAATCAAACGGAGAGAAGTTAAACGCCGCATGACCGATTATGAATACGCTGATCCGAAGTCAGATGTATTTTCAGTAATATTTGCCGGTACTGATAAAGCAAATGATAGAGATTGCTACGTAGTTAAGATCACCAACAACATCAACGAAGACAGTCAAACGCTCTTTATCAACAGCGCCACATTTCTCCTCGAAAAATCAGCCACGTTTCAAGGCGAAGAAAGCATGGACAGTTATCCCGGTGACTATCGCAAAGTCGAGGGCCTTATGGTTCCGTTTTACAACAAGGAGGTTGCCCGCCTGACCGGCCAGGAACAGGTTGTCACTGTTACTACTTATGTATCCAATCCCACTATCGAACCTGCACTTTTTGAGCCGCCCGAAGAAGGCGGCAAGGACTTCAAATTTGTCGAGGGGGATCGTTCGGAGAATATCCCCTTTCAGTTTATTGGCAACCATTTGTTCCTTCCGGTCGTGGTCGGCTGCAAGGAGAGACAGTGGGTACTCGATACCGGTGCGGAGATGTCGGCAATAAGTCGAAAGTTCGCCCAGGAACTTGGCCTCAGGATGGAGGGGGACATGAAAGGCGCAGGAGCCGGCGGTACCGTCGCCGTCAGTTTTACTACTCTTCCGTCGTACAGCATTAAGGGCATCGATTTCAAAGAGCAGAAAGTGGCGGTCATCGACATGGTGGAACTCAACCGGATGCTCGGGATCGAGGTCGTCGGTATTCTCGGTTTTGATTTCCTGTCCCGCTTTGTCGCCAGGGTTGATTACGCCAACGAGCTGGTGTCGTTTTATGACCCCAAGACGTTTGAGTACGTCGGTGAGGGCACGAAACTCGACGTCCACATCAAGGGTCAGGTGTTTGAAGTCTCTGCTACTCTTGACGGCCGGCATTCCGGCACCTGGCTTTTCGATCTCGGCGCCAGCAATGTTAGCCTTGAGGCGGCTTACGCCGTACGCGAAGGTTACGCGAACCGCAAAGGAGTGGTTGGTCTCGGCCGTGGAGCAGGGCAGACGTTTGAGAGCAAGAGCGTGAAGTGTGACAGTATTCAGATCGCCGGATTCTCGGTCTCCCAGCCCAAGGTTGGACTTATTTCCGTGGGCGCCGATACCGCACTTGTCGCCGACCGCATTGGTATTCTCGGCAACAGCCTCTTTCGTAACTTTGTTGTCTATTGCGACTATGCGCACGAGTTAGTGGTGCTGGAAAAGGGTGCGATGTTTAATCAACCCTGGCCGGAAGACCACTCTGGGCTGCAACTCATGTGGGACACCGCCTGGACCGCTATCGAGGTGCTATTTGTCTCGCCGGGGACACCCGCGGAGAAGGCCGGATTCAAGATTGGCGATGTCTTAAGGTCGATCAACGGTATCGATGTGAAGTACGTCGGCGGTGTGATTGCAGTGCGCAAGATGCTGACTGAGAATGTCGGCGCGAGATACGACTTTGTGGTCGGACGAGGCGGACAGGAGAACAAGCTGAAGCTCACGCTGGCGGAGTTGTATTGACGCTTGACCTGCTCCCGGTGATCACGAAACGGAAGCCGATATTTGATCCGTCTGAAAAATCTCCCTGATTTGTTCGAGTCGATACTGGATCTTCGGTTGGGCAAAAAGAGTTATAAGATTTTTTACTTGAGCGCGCTTCTTTTCTACCCTGATCAACCTGCTAAATGATGTAGATCATCGCCTTCATCATAAAGTTCGGGGCCGTGGACCGGATCATCGAATACTTGAAACTTCGGTTCATTGCCGAGAAGCCGCCGCCTGCACAGGTCTTCACACGGGTCGCCCTGATGGCGGCCGAACGGAGCGGGCGGAGTAGCTTAGCAGCGGGTGATTTCGATAGGTGGAAATCCATCGAATTTGGAAGGATTTATCGACTTCCGAAACCGCAGGCCCGGCCGGACCCTCCGCTGCATCATGGTGCAGAAAACTTTGCCCCTCCATGGGATTTATCACCGTTATCTATCCAGGTGCCCGTAGCAGAAGTCGACCCGAGTGTGAAGGTATAGGCCACGTTCAGGTGCGCTCCACCGGCTCGGATGGCCTCGGTCTCGGTAAAGGTCAGGCTGGTCCCCGCCAGGCTGCCTCGAATCCGATGTACCGAGGAGAGCGAAGGCCACGTGATTTCGCCCACGATGGCGCCCGTGGATGGGTTGTAGCTGGTAATCTTCATCTCAAACTTCCAATCACCGCCGGCATCGCCCCAGGCTTCCCCGGAGAGCGGCTTGCCGCTGGTGAGGGTTGATAGGATGGGGACCGGGAGCGATGAGCCGGAAACGAATTCAATGTTGGCGATCTCGTTCGCCTCCACTTGAACACGGATGGTCCGGCCATCCTTGGTGTGGATAACCATTTCGGGAAAAGCGGGAACGGCTGCAGCAAGAAGAATGACTAGCAGTGCGATCGTGCCTCGGGTCATGGATCCTCCTTTGGTCGAACGAGCCTGACATGAGTTTATATGCATCCGAATAATACTCCGGATGCGGCCTCAAGTGAAGGATAAGATTCCCCTTTTTTCCTCGGAGTGGTTGAATTCCCGCCACGGCCAAAAGGCGGTAGACTCCCGCTCCCCGTGTTCACGAATTGGCAGCCGATATTCGCTCTATCTGAAAAATCTCCCGGATCCGTTCCATCTGATACCGGATCTTAGGCTGGGCAAAAAGAGTTATAAGATTTTTTGATTGAGCGCGCTTCTCTTTTTCCTTTGATATCTGTCGTTTCCTCAGTTCTTGATTTAAGTTTGCCTATGCCGTAGTCAGTCCTTTTGACTATCAAATGTCAAATGGGCGTCAAATTTCGTGTGGAGAAGTCTATCTTCTATTTCCGTTTGACCGCTGGCCTGTCACGTCAGAGGTCGCGAGTTCAAGTCTCGTCGGCCCCGCCGCTTTTCCCCTGATAATCCGTTTTTCCCTTTACGCTCCTTTATCCTGGTTTAGGCTAGATTAAGCAATTTTTGTGACACCGGTGTGACACGGGGGAGAGGCCTGCCCTGACCATTTTGGCCACGGGAGGCACCCCGGAGGTCCGTTCTTGGCCCGACCCATCACCCCCCCAAGCGCTCGCCCGGAAGTACCAAGACGCCCTCAGGTATGCGATACATCGGGAGCATATAGGGTATTTCTGGTTGACTTCCTTCCGGGGGCGTTCTATCCTTAGGCCAGTCAAATAGGGGCGCAAGAGATGGGTAACAAATGCCCGACCTGCCATTCCGACAATCCTGATACCCAGCGCTTCTAGCCGACTGAAGGGAGGAGCCTGATGCCAAAAACAAAACTCAGAAAATGGGCCGGTGGATTATTGGCCGTATCTGTTGTGTTTCTTGTTGCGCTTATTCTCGGCATGAGACTTGCGGGATTGATGCCTGGGACCCCGCTCATTATCACGCTGGGAACAGGCTGGATGATATCGGCGATTGCCGCTTTCGTTACCGGGGTTGTAGCCTTGATTAGGTTCAAGGATCGCTCGTTCGTCGTGATACTGGCCGTAGTCTTTGGATTTTTTGTCAGCCTCCTTTCGATAATGGAGGTGGTGGAGGGGATTATCTGGCGCTCAACTCATTAGAGGGCAGAGCGAAATCCTATTCGATACACGGCAGAGGTTAAGGACGCTCGGAAGCGGTTGGCCGGGCTGAAGGGCAGCTGATATCGGTAATCTGGGGATGAAGGCCCTCTTGAGGCCGTCTGTGAGCACAATTCCGAGCACATCATCCGGGGGTAGCTCGCAAACAATTCATCTCTCACCAGTTTATAGGGCGGCTCGGCTGCCTTCTAAGCAGCGGGTCGGGAGTTCGAGAACCTCATCCCTTAAAAATGGTCCAGACAAAATGTTATTTTTTTGGCAAAATCTCGCTGAAGGGAGGCTTTGCCGATGAAGAAATCGAAGTTCACCGAGGAGCAGATCGCCTTTGCTCTCCGCCAAGCTGAAACGGGGGCCGTGTCAGCGGGAGTTCGCAGTTTCAGGGCCATTGTAATCCTCTTTAGCAAGCAATTCTTGGATTCGGCTGATACGAAACCGGACACCGGGCAAAGAAAACAGTTTTAGAAACGTATTGGCAGCCCCGCCACTTTTCCCCTGATAATCCGTATTTCTCTTTAAGCACCTTTAGCCTAGATTAAGCGAGTTTAAGCAAAATTTGTGACGTATTTATGACGCGGGGAGAGGTATGTGCATAAAAGATCGACCCTAATATTTGCGGCTATTGACATCACTGCCCGGCCGGCGATATTGTTCGGAAATGGATAGGAGGGTGAATTCAGTGCTAAGGGCGGGAATTCGTCGCGTCGCGGAAAAAGCAAATTCTTATATTTAAGAGACCAGGCGGCGCAGGGGGCCAAGGCAAGTGCAACAGAGTTCACGGGCTGATAACCCATTCCGGGAAGCACATCGATTCCGACGGCCGATTGCATCCGCGCCCGACTCTATCCGGTGCTATATTCGCGCCGTTACGCGTCGGAACATCTCAACCATCCTTTTCAGTCAAGGATTCAGTTTGAGTTCGCTTGTGCGGGCGCGCACGGACATTCACAAAGGAGCCGGCAATGCGATCTTTGCGGCAAAGCCTTCATGAACGGATAGAGCGCGCCAAGGAGCGACGGCGCGAAGAACTTATGCGTACGGAACAGACGCAGCGCACAGAATCCATCGCCAACCTGCGCAGCAAGGATCCGAGAGTCATCGCCGCAGCCGCCAGGCATTTGGGCGGACCGAGTTGCTCGGATGCGGTCGGGCCGTTGATCCAGGTGATGCGCGAGGAAATCTGGCGCAGAGCGACAGCTGATCGCAGCGGTGGGGACCCCGTGATGCAGGCGGCGGAGAGAAAGCAGCGCGATCCGCACGCTGAGATCAGATTCTCGCCCTACGAACAGCTTCTCAATTTTCAGCTGCTGGAAGTGGCGGAACACGCGCTCTTGCGCATCGGGGCGCCTGCTGTGCCTGCGCTCATCACGGTCTTGGAGAAGCCAGATCCTGGCGACCGCGAGCTGCTGCGGGAAGTAGCCTGGCTGCTCGGCAAGCTGAAGGCGATAGAAGCCGTGCGTCCGCTGTCCGCTGCGCTGACCTCCGATGATGATTTATTGGTGGCAAGAGCAAAAGAGGCCTTGCAGGCGATCGGCGGCGCGGAAGCGGAGAAGGCGCTGGCCGACGTGGCGCTCAGGGCTTCCAAGCCGGGATCTGATCTCGCTGAACTCCTCACTCAACTGCGAAGCGACGTCGTCAATGCCCGGGCCGCCGCCGCCGACCGACTCGGCCAGCTCGCCGACTCCGCCGCCGTGCAGCCGCTGGTCGAGCTGATGCGGGAAGAAAGCCTGAAGATCCTCGCCGGCACGATGGGCCTCTTTGGCAGGGTTTTCTCGGCGCAACGGGGCATGGTCGCCAATCAACCGACGACGGACCCAGAGAGCCATGAACGGCTCATCAAGGCCGGAGTCCGGAGGAGGGCGGCGAACGCGCTGGGCCGCATCGGGGCTCCCGCCGTTCCTGCGCTCATCCAGCTCGTGGAGGATCCGGACGAGCGCTTCCTGATCGTGCGCGAAGAAGCGGCTCGCGTGCTTGGCGAGCTGAAAGCGGCGGAAGCTGTCGGCCCGCTGGCTGCGGTACTCAGTTGCGGCGGCGACCTAGCGGCCGTGGCGCGAGCTTCCCTGGAGCGCATCGGCGGTACCGAGGCCCAGAAGGCGCTGACGGCGTATCGCGTGAAGACAACAGCTTGAGAGTCCGAATAGAGCCCGCTACGGCGTCCTCTTCTGGCAACCGGGACCAGGCTTTCTTGGTGAATATCAATTCGTTCTGATTGATTCGGCCACGATGACGCGGAGGACGATCAAGATGACGATAGTTGCGAATTAGAATTAGAGCAAAAAGCTGGCGTAATTCGGTTAATTGGAAGAATTGGCAGTTGGGCTTTGATCTAACCGATATATCTCCCGGATTTGTTCCAACCGATACTGGATCCTCGGCTGGGCTAAAAGAGTTATAAGATTTTTTGGATTGAGCGCGCTTCTTTTTACCCTGATATGCCTGGAAAATCGGGATTTTGAGGCGGCTAAAAATGGCTTGTATGTGTAAAAACTTGCTGAGATAATGGACGGGAAACGGGGAGCCGGTCAATAAGAAATAAATGAGCTGACAAGGATAAAAATTAATCATTAAAACCCTGCGATAGATTTGCGTGTTCAGGCGAGGGAGGGAGATGCAATCATGAAGAGGATACCAAGCGCCCCAGCGGCCATGACACTCATTGTGCTACTGGTCGTCACCTTAGGCGCCATCGCTAGAAGCGAGCAGGCGACATCTCAGCAAGATGCCAAACTCCGCATCCGATCCGCGAAGAGGACCGAAATGTTCGATGATGGCTTAACTAAGCTGACCGTGCGCGATTCCGCCAAGGATGTCATTTTACTACTTGATCTCATCGGCATCAGTGTCGAGGACTTCAACGCTATTGGGGCGTCGGAAGTCTTTCTCATGGCCGGCGATCGTCGCTTTGAGCCAAGCTTTCGAGTATCTGGAGATTGGGAGCAACCAGACGCTACCGGAGTAAAAGAGGATCGCTGGATTGTGGTGATCGTTCCTCGGAATACCCTTACCTTCTCTCTTCACTTTGGTAAGCATGCGCCTATGACAGTTAAAGCCGAAACTGCCATCGCGTCAACCCTCCCCCTCCGCTGAACGTCATGTTTGAAGCAGAGCCAAGCAAGGGCGCTATCGGGGTTGTTATCAATGTGGCAAACAAACCCAAAAGCAATGCGCCAAGCATACAGGCAGGTTATGCAAGTCAGAGCGGTAAGGCAGGCGTGCAACAAAGCGCTAATGTTCAGGCGGCATTCAATTCACTGGTTGGTATGTTCATTGTATCAGGGAAACCTATTGCCAGGCCCGGCTAAAAAGCGATAGATAACCGCTCTCCGCGATCACGAATTTGAAGCCGCAATTTGCTCTATCTTAAAATCTCCCGGATTTGTTCCAGCCGATACAGGATACTCGACTGGGCAAAAAGAGTTATAAGATTTTTTATTTGAGCGCGCTTATCTTTCATTTTCTGCCGTTTTTCCTCTTCCTACCCCTTTTTCTCCATCTTACCGCAGTATCACCAGTGAGCCGAGCATCCAGGCGGGTGGATCGGGCATTTTAGCGGGCGCGGAGGGGGAGGGAAGGCACACGGAAATGAAATAGCTGCGGCCCTTGTAGGAGAGGGTCACGTTCCAGTGCATCACGCGGGCATCCTCGTCGTAATCGGCGATCTGCACGGCCAGCGCCTCGCCATATTTCAAGCGCATGCTCGGGGCGCCGGGGTTGTCCTTGAGCATTTTAGCGGTGAATTCTTTTAGCATCTCATCATCGCTTTTGGCGCCGTTGAGCGTATAGGCGCGCGAGCAGATGATCGCCAGGCCCTCGTCCGCAGGCCAGATCGTATCGTATTCCGCGCTCGTTTCATCGAAGAAGTGCTTGGCCGATATCTTCCATCCCTTGGGCAGCTTGAATTTGTAGTCTCCCTCAGCGTGTGTGTACCACTGCTCGGTCGTTATCGGGGGATGGGGCTTGACTGGGGGTTGGTTCTCCTTGGTTTGCGGTATTTTGACGACTTCGCCGGGCTTCGGGGGCACGTTATCCATGCCGGCGGGCTCAGGTTCAGGGGGCGTCTCTTCCGCCGTGAGGCTGGCATCTGCTTTCCCGGCGGGCTGAGGGCCTTGCTCGTAAACGTAATGGTACTCGACGTCCGCGCCGATCGTGTAGCTAGTATCCCTCGATCCGACGAGCACGATTAGTTGATCACCCGGGCTGCCTTCCTCAATGGGCATCTGAATTGTCCGTAATTCGCTGGAGTTTCTGTTTCCGCCACAGACAAACGAGATGCCGCCGCCGTCCTGGTCCCGTGATCCCGAAATACTCGTAAACAGTCCATATTCCTGACCTCCGATTTTAGTAATAATCCATGCCTTGACGTAGGTTGCAGCATTCGACCCGCTCGCCAAATTATCGTAACCGGAACTGCCATTGTCTTTTCCCGCTATCTTCACCGGGACCATGGTCTTCGGTATCAGCGTCGTTCCGGGATGGTCCCAGGTATGCTTGCTGCGCACGATCACCGTCCGCGGCGGAGGGCCGCTGACGTGGCCGGTAACGGTTATCTCAACGCTGGTGTCCTCCAGTGTGACCTCTTGCGTATAGCCGGGATTGCCTCCGGTCGATTGAGGGAGGACCTTTTTCTTGACGATTTTGGTGAGCCGCCATACGCCTGCGCTCTGCGGCGGTGGGTTCGTTCCGCTCGTGGACGATGACGAGGGAGGTTTGCTGGTGGAGGGGTTCGTCCCTGATCCGGTCACGTCAATGTAATAGAAAGCCCGGGACGGGTAGTAGAAGGGCGGCTTCTGGACGCCGTTCTCGATCCGGGGATCCGGCTGGTAGTCGACCGTAATTTGGTAACGGATCTTTCCCACGCAAGTCGACAGCTTGCCCCGTACCAGCGTCACCCGTATTTTGCTGTCTTTTTTGAACCCGGTGAGATCGATCTTCCCCGCATTGCCACTCCGCTTGATAGGCTTGCCATCCACTGCCAGCTCGATGCCGGTATCGGCGTCGGCGTTCTCCAGCGTAATCAGCACCTTTCCGTGGTTGAGCGAATCGCTGTGCTCTTTATGCCGGTAGTTTTCCATTACCCGCACGTCGAAACCATAGCGGAGCATGTCGCCTTTGATTTCCTTGATTTCGTTCAGATGTCCGACGATGATCCCGGCCTTCATCGGGTCAGGGTTCATCACCCATTCGGGGATATGGATCGGCTTGCCGTCCGCCGCTTTTAGGCCGCCCTGCATGTAGAACGTGATGATGTCCTCCACAAAGCCGACCCAGACGCCGCAGATCTGCTGGTAATCCTGCCGATAGTTCAACGGGAGCGGGGCGATGAGGTGGCCTGTCTGTTCCCAGGCGCGACAATAGGCATCGTGGGCTTTGCTCCAGCAGGAATATTCCACGGCGTAGCTGATGGTCTCACCCCGGGCCTGATATTGTCTGGTTTGCTCACAGGCCTCACGGGCATACTTTTCAAACCCCATGCCGGCGCCTCCGGTGAGCGCCGAGTGCTCGTGGAGGAGCAAGTCGAGCCATTCCGTCGTGAGCTCGCCCAGTCCCTCCATGTAGATGTGCTCCACGTTCCGGTCATCGCCCGGCTTGGCGTAGACCATCCATGGCGAGCGGGGAATTGCAACATGCGTGCCGTTCTGTTCTCTTAAAATGACGATCGCATGGTTGAATTCGTGCCAGCAGCTATCCGGATGCCCGTCAATGTACGCGTCCGATGATGCCTGCGGAAAGATGATATCTCCTCGGTCCTCCATCGTGCTGGGGGCGCCCACATTGCCAAAAGAGATGCGGGTAGGCCCCTTGCCCGTTGGGGGCGCAAGGATTTGCTGATAGAACGCGGCCCAGTCCCCCAAATTGACGATCCGCGGGTTCGCTTGGCCGATAGCCGTATCGTCGAGCACATGCTGATAGGCCTGGATTTTAGCGATGAACCATTGCTGCATATGAGCCTGGACCTGCGTGTCGACGGGAAGCTTGGCCTCAAGTCGCACCTGCGACCAGGGGTTTGCCGGAGTCAGGGCGCAGAGAAGGGGCGGAGTGAAAAGACAGGCGAAGGAAAGGATAATGAGGAGTAGCCGAGCCGGTGTAAATCGCATGGAACCTGCCTCCCGAGGAGTGAATGGTTTCTGCCATCCTCCTGCCGTTGCCCATGATGTTACGCCGATTTCTTTATTCAGTAAACCTGCCGGCCCACCTGGCGAGCTTCGGCTTGTCCTGTTTTTTGAGGCCATCTTTCCGTTCCCCGTGATCATTCATTGGAAGCCGATAACCGATCTGTCTGAAAAATCTCCCGGATTTGGGCCAAACGATACTGGATCTTAGGCCGGGCCAAAAGAGTTATAAGATTTTTTACTTGGGCGCGCTTATCTTTCATTTTCTGCCGTTTTTCCTCTTCCTCCTCCTGCTCCACGAAAGAAATCGTGTCGCCGAAGATGGATGCAAAGGGATCATTCCAAATAATATCCAGGGGCTGAAGAGTTTCTTTTCCGGATACTCTGTTATTTCTCGGATTGACAAAAACAGTTATATATTATATTCAGCCGAACAAATCCTTGGTTTATTGAGTAGAAATAAATGCCTTTATGAAAGCGAATTTCAAAGTAATATATAATCGTCGTTATTTCATGCGCCCGCATCTCAGGCGACAAACCAAAGAGAGAGCGGGAGATTGTCGCTTTTTCACCGGGGCGGCTGGGTTTATCGACCGCCGGCTCCAGAACCTCTGGAGCCGCCGACCGCGAGTAACCCGAAGATCACGGGTTTTCGCGTAGGCGCCTCCCGTTATTGGAAATATCCCCAGGTGCTTTCCGTGCCGCCGTATCCCAGCGAACTGATCGCGAAGGAACGCTTTTTCGTCATGTCCGTGAATTTGAAGGAAACCGAGAGCGTCGACGGGGAAAGCGTCAGGAGGCGGACATAATCACCGCCGTCTTCCTTCATGTAGATCGCGTAGGCCTCGATATGCTCCGGAATGTTGTCGGGGTTGGTCGCCCAGAACAAGTTGAACGTGATCTCCGGGTTCTTCCAGAACTGACTCAGGGCGATCGTCGCCGAAAGGCCGACGGGCACGAGAGGGTTGGTTTTCAAGACGAGGATCGATTCCGTCAGGCTGTTCGTGCGGTTGATGTTGTCGGTGATCGTCAGGGTCACGTCAAAGGTTCCCGCCGTCAGATACGTATGGACGGTATCCCTGCCGGAGCCCGTTCCGCCGTCGCCGAAGGCCCAGCCGTAACCGACTTCCTTGCCGTCCGCGCCGAGGGCCCGGACTGCCGCGAAATTCACCGGCAACGGAGGATAACCCGTCGTCGGGGAGAACGTGAATTGGGCGGCCGGAAGCGGGGTGTAGTTGACGGCGATCGATTTCGTCACGCTGTCCGAGCGGCCGGCGTCGTCGGTGATCGTCAGGGTCACGTCAAACGTTCCCTCCGTATGAAAAGTATGGTTGGCGATCCGGCCGGAGCCCGTTACGCCGTCGCCGAAGTCCCAGTCGTAACCGACTTCCTTGCCGTCCACGCCGAAGGCCTTGGTCGCCGTGAACTTCACCGGCAACGGAAAATAACCTGTCGTCGGGGCGTACGTGAAATCGGCTTCGAGAAAGGGAACTTTCTTGATCGGGTAAAGGGACCAGGCTTTGATGTCGGTTCCCGTTTTGCCCCCTGCTGTGGTCCAAGACGACATGGTCGCGGCGACATTTCCGTCCGGAGCGGTCGCCAGCCCGGGGACTTTCGTCATGGAAGCTAAGAGCTGCTGGGGGTTCATCCACGTCCCCTTGACGTTGTTCGTATACCGCAGGCCCGAGCCGAAATCACCGCCGCCGGTTTGGCAGGCCACGTGAATCTTGTTGTTCTTGTCGACGACGACGCGCGGAAAATGCTGCATCATGAAAGAAATGACCGTCTCCCACGTCGAGCCGAGTGTAATCACGCGGATTTCGGACCCGTTTTCCAGGGCCGGATAGGTAATGTCCTGCCAGGCGACGACCGCCTCGTTATTCGGGCCGACCGCCACCCACGGGTGGTTGGAACTTCCCGATAACCCGCTCAAGCCTTCCCGCGTATACCAGGAAGTTGTCGGCGTGCGGTTGGTGTAAAAATTTGCATAATTGCCGGACGCGTTTTTCTCAATCCAGACGGCATGCACGGTCCCGTTCGGCCCGACGGCAAGCGAACCCTGTTTGCCGTAACTCTCGCTTAACTTCACGGTGTTTTCCCAGGTTCCGTCTATTTTGGAGCGGGCGAAAACCCTCCCGCCCTTTTCGTCGCTGAAAAAGACGTGAATGTTGCCTTTTTTATCCATAACGGCGCAGGGTTCGTTCCCTCCGTCGCTTTGGCTGACGACCTCGGTCTCGCCCCACGTCTTGGTTTTGGCGTCTCGGATCCGGAGAAAAGTCGATTTCGTGCCGACGACCCCCCAGCTCGCCAGGACATGCCCCTTGGGGGAAACAGAAATGTGCGGGCGGTTGGCCTTGACGGAGCTGCTGTTCGTCACGTTGAAGGGCGTCGAAACGGTTACCCCATCATAGGAAAGGAGCCAAATCGGGCCGCCGCTGTTGTCATTAGTGCTACCCGGAACCCATATAACCCAGAGGACGCCGTCGGGACCTAAGGCGCATTGGGTCCAACGCACCCCGGCCTCCGAATGGAAAAGGATCTTTTCATGGCTCAGGGTCTGGCCGAACTGGAGCGTCGTCAGAACGAGGATCGCGCAGGCGCTTAAAAGAAATCTTTTCATCTTCACATACTCCTTCCTAAAACGAAAAAAAAAACGATCTGGACCGGAACATTATCCTTGCGATTTAGAAGTTGTATTGAATCCCCAGGACGGGCTGAAAGTGGAGCAGGTTCAGCCGCTGGCCCAGGGCGACGTTCTTGGGATCCAAGTAGAGCAGCCTCAAATCCAAGACCACGCTCCATTGCGGCATCGGCCGGTATTCCAGGCCGATCAG